>CALFUP010000030.1 GCA_937929875.1 uncultured Cocleimonas sp.
TGCTCTTCGTATGATTGCGGATCGTTATCATTCAACTGCTCTTCTAACACGTCTAAGAATTTCAGCTTTTTAATTTGTAAGTCTTCACTTAATACAAAACTAATTTTCTCATCCCATTCGATCGCTAATTTTGATGCAAACTTACCTGCTTTTAAGCTGGTTTGAATCTCGTCTAACGTTAGATCATGCTGTTTGAAGGTTGCACTGCCTTTGTCGTCACCTTGATTTTTAAGCTCGCATTCAAAACCTAGCATAAATGGCTCTGGTAAACGCCCCGTTGTTAGCCATTCAGTCATTGCTACCGCAGGTGATGTTTCAGACTCTGGTAAAGTGACCGGTAAACTGCCTAAAGTTTTACGTAACAATTTAGTGAATTCTTCAGCACGTGGCGCTGATGATGAATTAAGAATCAACCAACCATTTATAGGATCAATATAAGCATCGAGCTTTTGAGTACGTGTAAACGCACGCGGCAATAATTCGTGCTCGATATCTTCTTTCATCTCTTTCTTTTCGCGAGAGCTGACTTTACGGCCTTCGGCTTCTTCAATCGCTTCAACCTTTTCCTGCAAGGTTTCTTTGATAACCGTCGCTGGCAAAATGCGCTCTTGACGTGCCATGCTCATCAAAATGTAATTGTTTGATGCATGCGTGTATGAAGATGTGTTCTTGCCTAAAGGCGGCAACCAACCCATGCTTTCTTTTTGCGTAGCCGAGCAAGGAGTAAATGGCTTTGCCGAAAGCGCCTCGTGAAGCTCTTCTGCATTCATCGAAAAGTCGTTTTCAAATTTGAAAAGGTATAGATTTTTAAACCACATGTGATTAGCCCATTGTTATTTTTGAGGTCGTGAATTATGCAGTAAGCGACAAATAACCGAAAGAGAGATTTATTGAAAATCACTCGTAATGAATCAAAAAGTGGGGGGGTGTCTTTTTATTACTGAATAACGTTTAATACAGAAATCATTCATTAAAAAGTACAATCACATGAGAGAAGTAGAAATCACCAAAGAACCTGTCGAGCTTTACAAGATCCTAAAATTTGAAGGAATGGTAAACAGTGGTGGGCAGGCCAAATCAGTCATAGAGGACGGCTTAGTTAAACTTAATGGAACAGTGGAAACACAGAAGCGAAAAAAAATTATGTCAGGTGATGTGATTTCACTTTGGGATGAAACGATTAAAGTACGTTTGGTTTAGAGTGACAAACTCACATCAAGGAGCTAAAAATGATACAAATAATCGCACTACTCTATGCCACACAAAAAGGAATTGAAGGCATTCGTGAGTTTGAATCTAAGGTAATTCCTATATTGAAAGAACATCAAGGTAATTTGATTAGCGCTTCATCAAATACGAATAAATCAGAAAGTGAACCTGATGAAATCCATGTTATTCAATTTCCAAGCGTTTCTAATTTTGATGCTTATAAAAATGACCCCAGAATCATTAAACTGGCGTCGTTAAAAAGTAAAATGGTTCGAAAGACGGAACTATTTATCACAGATAACTTTCATCAGTATTAAGTTTCTTCACTCCTTAATGAGAAATTTATTGAGCTTTATTTACACAGCTGGCGGAATTAATACCAACTTACCCGTAAACTTCTTATCTAAGAAATCAGTTTGTGCTTGCGCTATCTCAGAAAGCGGGTAAGTCTTAGAAACTAAAGGTTTGATTTCACCACGCTCAATGTAGGAAACTACATTTTTGAATACAATTTGTTCCTGAAAAGTGCAGCCAATTAAACTCAAGTCTTTAAGATAAAGAGTTCGCACATCTAGTTCAACCATCGGGCCGGCAATCGCACCTGCTGTGGCGTATCTTCCGCCTCGCTTTAGCACCTCTAGCAAACTTGGCCATTTGTCACCCGCCACTAAATCGATAACAACATCAACACTGTTACTTCCCAACTCAGCAACAAAGTCTGCATTTCTATCTATCACGCGATCTGCGCCAATATCTAGCACTTGATCCGTTTTACTGGCGGATGATACTGCAATCACAGTTGCGCCTCGGCGTTTAGCCAACTGCACAGCAGCCGAACCTACACCGCCCGATGCGCCGGTAATTAATACGGTTTCAGCACCTACGTTTGAACGATGTAATAAGTTTTCGGCTGTTGAGTAAGCACAGGGGATTGATGCCAGCTCAGCATCGCTCCAATCGGTTTCTACTGTAAACGTTTCAACACTCGCTACTGTAACGAATTGCGCAAAACCACCGTCCATTTCAGAACCAATAGTCCAGCATTCCATTGGCCTGAAGTCTGTATATGCTTGCAGCATACTCCTCACTAATACGCGTTCGCCAATGCGTGAAGAGTCTACATCAGCCCCTACTGCTTCAATCACGCCACAAATATCTGCACCTTGAATACGTGGAAAAGATAAGGCCGCTCCATCCCAACTTGAGTCTTCATTGTCAATATCATCGAAGCCTTCAGCGCCGCCCGTATCAGTGCTCGTCGTTACGGCTTTCGAATACCAACCAATACGTGTATTAATGTCAGTATTATTCATACCAGCGGCTGTCACTCGAATCAGTACTTCATTCGCTTTAGGAGTCGGAACTGGAATATCATCGCGATAATCGAGTTGGTCTAAACCACCGTGACCTGTTAGATATACGCCTGTCATTGTTGTTGATGTCATTGTATTTCCTTAAATGGGAGACCTTTGCATGAGAAATATGATGGATAACAATAGTTGAAATTACGCTATTTGTTATCTCGCCATTCTCTCGTGCAAAGGTCTCAATGAATTCGTGTTTCAAGAATAGTGTAAAAAGTGGGGGGGGTGCTTCGACCTCGCTCAGCAGAACTGTCATTTAAACAGTTATTAATCGTTATAATGTTTGTTTTATCTCATCCAATAACCAATCTCTTAATAGTTTGATTGATTGATCATTCACCTTGTTTTTGGGCGTCAAAATATAAAAGGGATGTTCTGTTTTTATTTCTAAATCCAATGGAGCAACCAGCTTCCCTTGTTCAATTAATGGATTTACCAGAT
Organism: uncultured Cocleimonas sp.; assembly: GCA_937929875.1. Classification (GTDB taxonomy): domain Bacteria; phylum Pseudomonadota; class Gammaproteobacteria; order Thiotrichales; family Thiotrichaceae; genus Cocleimonas. The sequence goes on from CALFUP010000030.1 coordinate 3,015, forward strand.
GTTTCCAACCCAGCGCCACACCTTGTCCTTCAACAGCGGCATGTAACACAATCGAGTAATCACTGAAGGTATGATCAGCCGTAGAATTCCTATAATTAAGATTTGAGTCCTCAAATAATTGACGCCATTCTAATCTTGGTGTCATGCGTTCTTCTAAATGAATTAAGGCATGATGATGAAGGTGTTCGGGTTTTGTCAGTGCGGTTGATTGATCTAAATAAGACTGACTACATACCGGTGTAATGACTTCATCTACAAACTTAAGTCGTTGAAAACCGTCCCATGCCACTTGCCCTAAGGGAATACATAAATCAAAGTTACCTTTTTGTACTTCTTCATCCGAATCTTGTGTAATACAACGCAATTGAATCTCAGGATGCCTATGTTTAAAGCGTGCAATGCGCGGCATTAACCAATGGCTTGCGAGTGATGTTGATATATACAAAGTGACTTGTTGTTCATTTTGGTCACGAATGGCTTCTAAACCTTTTTGAATTTCAGTAAAGCCTTTGTTTAAATGCCGTGCTAATAACTGTCCGCTGCTTGTTAGTTCAACACCATCGTGTAAGCGCTTGAATAACACGGTATCTAACATTTTCTCTAATTGTCTAACGGCGTGGCTAACTGCAGGTTGACCAATATTGAGTTGATTCGCTGCTTTAGTAAAACTGCTTTCTTGCGCCGCCACGTGAAATGCTAATAACGATTTGTGACTAAGCAGATTTATGTTGCTCTTGGAATTAAGCATGGTATGTATTTTATTCATGTTCTATATGAAGCCAAAGTACGTTCTCTGGGCTTATAGTAACTGATATATTCGTTTATCATTAAATAATAATGGTATCCAGCATGACTTCTACAAATGCAGACAGCGTAACAAGCAAGCCTAAAAAGCGCCGTAATAGAGTTCGTCGAAGTCGCGATGCCAATGATATTTCAAAAATAAAAACGGACCCGTACATAAAACGGAATATTCCATATTACGACATGCTGGACGAAGAAGGCATTAGCAAAATTGAAGCGCATGCTGACATTATTCTGGAAGAGTTTGGCATTCAGTTTCGGGGGGATTCAGAAGCGGCGAGGTTGTTTGTAGAAGCAGGCGCTGAGTATGATGCGAACGATAAAGAAATCGTGCATTTCCCCAAAGGCTTAGTTAAAAAGCTCGCATCAACTGCGCCTAGTGAATTTACGCATCATGCCAGAAATCCTGAGAGATCAGTCGTTATCGGCGGCGATAACCTTGTATTGGTTCCAGCCTATGGTTCGCCCTTTGTGCGTGATCTTGATAACGGTCGTCGTTATGCAAACATAGAAGATTTCAAAAATTTCGTGAAACTCGCCTATGTTGACCCGTATATGCATCACTCGGGCGGGACGATTTGTGAGCCCGTCGACATTCCAGTAAACAAGCGTCATTTGGATATGCTGTATTCGCATATGCGTTATTCGGATAAGGTTTTTTTGGGATCAATTACCAGCCCCGATCGCGCTAAAGATTCGATAGAGATGGCTAAAATTTTATTCGGCAAGGCGTTCGAAGAAAAAAGCACTCCTGGTAATTGTGTGATCATGGGTAATATCAATTCGACGTCTCCGCTGTTATTTGATGGTGATGTTACAGAAGTCATCAGAACTTACGCTGGCGCAGGACAAGGCATGGTGATTTGTCCATTTGTGTTGGGCGGAGCGATGGGTCCAGTGACACCCGCAGGTGCCGTGGCACAAGCGCATGCAGAATCGATGGTGGGTGTTGCTTTAACTCAGTTAGTAAAACCAGGTACGCCAGTTATCTATGGTAATTTTTTAACAACTTTATCATTACGTAATGGGGCTCCAACATTTGGTCAACCAGAAGCTGCTTTGGCGTATTTTGCGATTGGTCAATTAGCGCGTCGTGCGGGTGTACCACTTCGCTGTGGTGGTTCGTTTACCTCAGCAAAAGTAAACGACTTTCAGGCAGGCCAAGAAAGTGCGGACGCGATGATGCCAGCGATGATGTCAGGCGCTAACTTTATGTTACACGCTGCAGGCTGGTTAGAGGGTGGATTGACGATGGGTTATGAAAAATTCATTCTCGATTCAAACCGGATGGGTATGATGACCAAACTAATGAAAGGGCTGGAACTGGATGAAAATGCCTTTGGCTTGGACTCCTTCCGTCAACGCAAAAATCATAATGAGCATTTCTTGGGTACTGAACACACTATGCAGAATTACGAAACCGTCTTTTACGAATCGAATACTGCAGATAATAATTCATTCGAGCAATGGGAGTTGGACGGTAGCAAAACCGCTGAACAAAAAGCCAACGAGATTTTTAAAGCGCGCTTGAATAGTTATGAAATGCCAGCGATGGATGAAAGCATTAACGAAGCACTGCTTGAGTTTATGGAGCAGAAAAAGGCTTCCATGCCTGATATGTGGTACTAAAAGCCTAGAATAGTTGCTTTAAATGACACCCCCCTAGTTTTTAATAAACAATTTAGATTAAGGAAAGAAAAAGCAATGCCTGAGATACAAAAGGATACATCTACAAACAAGCAACTGCCCTCACACGCAAAGGTTGTGGTCATTGGTGGCGGAGTCGTCGGCTGTTCAATACTGTTTCACCTAGCTAAATTTGGCTGGAAAGATGTAGTGCTACTAGAACGTGATGAACTCACTTCAGGCTCATCGTGGCATGCAGCGGGGCAAATTCACACAATAAGTTCAGACCCTAATATCTCACGCTTGCAAAGCTACACGATTGATTTATACAAAGAAATTGAAGAAGTATCAGGGCATTCTGTTGGCTTAAATATCACGGGCGGTTTCTATTTAGCATCGACGCCTGAATGGTACGATTACCTCAAACGCGAACGTTCTAAAGCACGTTATATGGGTTTGAACCAAGAATTTATTAGCCCTAGAGAAGTGGCTGAACGCCATCCCTTAATTGACCCTAAACATTATCACGCCGCCCTTTGGGATGATCAAGACGGCGATCTTGACCCATCAGGTGCAACCTATGCTTTTGCCAAAGCAGCACGTGTACATGGCGCTGAATATTTTACTCATACTCCTGTCACTGGTACCAAGCAACGACCCGATGGAAGTTGGGATGTTAAAACACCGAATGGCATGATCAACGCCGAACACATCGTTAACTGTGGCGGTTTATGGGCGCGTGAAGTTGGGCATATGCAAGGTGTGAATCTACCTGTGCAACCGATGGAACATCACTATCTCATCACCGATAAAATTGACGCGGTAGCAAACCATCCAACGCGTTTGCCCGCAGGTATCGACTACGAAGCAAATATATATTTCAGACAAG
>CALFUP010000031.1 GCA_937929875.1 uncultured Cocleimonas sp.
AGCCCAGTTTGTAGCGAATTCAATGGTAAATGGTTTACTCAATGACGACTTTAATCAAGCCATTGCCATGTGTACTTATTTAGGCGATCGACTCCCTGATTTAAAACAAGTGAAATGTACAGGTCAAGAAGATGAAGCAGGAATGCAAATTGAGTTTGTCTATGATAAAGATTATCAACGTGTTCAAGATCCAACAAAGCCAGTGGAACAAACCATCAAGTTTTTTGATCCTAAGGACTATATGAAAGATAACTTGAAAAATAATGTGAAGCATTAATTATGCTTAACTTTATCGTTCACTTTCGACCTAATTTAGATAGTAAATGACACCCCCCTACTTTTTCATGATTTTCTCGACTTTATTAATTCCTACCTTTTAGTTTATTGTTAATGGAGTTTAATACGTTATCTCTCAAGTCTTCCGAAGCCAGATCAACCCTTAATATACTATGAAATTCTCAGAGCAAATTAGAACCAACTTACTTGCGATTATTAGCTTATGTGTCGCTTTATCTGCCTTGGGTTATAACACTTGGCGCAATGAATCGAGCGAAACCAACAGGAACATTCGACAGGCTGGTTTCGAGATTATTATGCATATTGGAGAGTTACAAAGAATTGCATATACCTCACAGTTTGATAAAAACAATGTTAAATCTGATCCGAGAGTGGCTTTGACGGAGGTGTTAATTATTAATGATCTCAGTCGATTAATGCCAGAATCTGTCAGACTAAAAGCTATTGAGCTTAATAGTGCTTGGGAGAAAAACTGGCAAGGTCTAAAAATTCAAAATGAAATTAGTCTCGCTGACATTGATATTGCCTTGCTAAATCTACGTATGGAAGTTCTGAATAATATGTCGCGGTTAAAATAAAAGAAAAATCAAGAATGACCTAAGACATTTATTTAACTTTCTAATTTCGAATACCCTGTCTAACAGAAAATTCAAAACTATATCAAAAAGTGGGGGGGTGTCATTTATAGTTACGCGCTATACTCAACTTTCAGATTTATCGTAAACATTGCTCTTTGATGACATCAACTTACCAACATACTAAAAACAAATCCTATTTTGAAATAGCCAGAGAACCTGCTTCTCTCAGCCATTCTGATTTCTTACATAAATATTACTCCACTGAAACTCCTGTCATTATAGAAAATGTCGGCAAAGATTGGCCTGCCATGGGTAGTTGGAGTGAATCTTATATAAGAGAAAAACTTGCTCAATACTCTACTGCTAAAGCGGCTTCATTATGGTATTGGATGGAAAAAGGGTCTTTAGATGAAGATTATGAAACACCTGAAATCATCAATAAGTTTATAGAATCAGATGATGTGTTCCCGCGTAATGAGTTAATGCGTATCTGGGCACATCCACAAGGCAATATCTCTAGCTGGCATTATGATGCGAATATGGTGAATGTGTTTAATGTGCAGATGACAGGTAAAAAGGAGTGGCTATTAGTATCACCACAAACCCCGTTAAAGTGCTACCCATTCACTAGTTTTGCCATTATGGATGGCAATGATGAAAAAATATTCAGGGATAAATGTTATACCCATGTGATTTTGAACCAAGGGGATATGCTTTATATTCCACCGCTTTGGTTTCATAAGGTAATTTCATTAGATAAAGAAAACCTCAACCTCAATTGGATATTTACTAAAAAGAAAACTGACGTCGTGTCCAAAACACTAAGACGCGAATTAGATCGTTACGCCCTACAAACGTATCTTGCAAATCACCGTTACCATTGGGTTAAACAAACATTTGCCAACATTAATCAACGTATTCCTGGATATCTTCGTTGGAAATGGCGTTATCCAGAAATGATCCAGACTAAGGTAAACCCCAAGTCTTTCGCTTTACTTCGTTTATGTACGAATGAAATATCAGCACTCGGTAGTATGTTATTGAACGTGAATAAAATAAAGCCCTACATAAATAGTATACGATCTATTAAGAAACTATAAGATACCTTTGATTAATATAAATTCAAAAACGATGATGTCATTCAGAAAGTTTGTTTTATTGTTATAAGATTCAGTAAAAACCTTATTTTTTTAATGTAATACCAATCACCACTACTAAATGGCTATATACAGTAGTATTATTGTTTACAATAATTAGATCGTATTAGAAAATCTAATATTTTGGAACAAGACTCGGCCGATGTGAATTGATATTTTTATCATTTTAATTTAAATACAGAGCTACTTTCCTCTTAGATGTACCAATCAATTATAAAACTATCATCCGTCGTGGCTTCGTATACATGAATCAAATTACTGAAACATCAAATAAACCTGATGAAATACAATTAGCTGAACCTGTCTCTAATAAAAAAGGTTTTTTCAAGAAACTAATCGCATTTTTGCTCTTTTCAGCCTTAGCTATTTATTTAGCCACAATCTCACCATCAATTACTGTTGCTTGGGTTGTCGCAATTTTAGTTTTTACCATTTATTTATTTGTGTTTGAAATAGTAGATATTGATGTAGCAGCGATTAGTATTATGGTGATACTGGGTCTAAGTACACTCTTTGCACCCATCATGGGGCTCGAACAAGGTCTGGTAAATAATGATCAATTATTTAAAGGTTTCTCCAGTAATGCCGTAATGTCTATCATTGCAGTTATGATTATTGGCGCTGGATTAGACAAAACTGGCATTATGTCTAAGGTTTCCAGTTTTATTCTTAATATCGGTGGCACTTCTGAAGCAAGAATTATCCCCATTATTTCTAGCACAGTAGCAATAATTTCTTCTTTTATGCAGAACGTGGGGGCAGCTGCCCTATTTCTACCTGTCGTTTCGCGAATCTCTTCACGTTCAAACTTACCCATGTCTCGTTTATTAATGCCAATGGGTTTTTGTGCGATTCTTGGTGGTACGGTGACCATGGTAGGTTCGTCACCTTTAATACTTTTAAATGATTTAATTGAAACATCTAACACATCGTTACCAGACGCACAAAAAATGGAAATCTGGTCATTGTTTTCAACAACACCCATAGGACTAGCACTGGTTGCAACTGGCGTTATATATTTTGTTGTTTTCGGGAAATTTGTGCTTCCTAAAAGTAAGAGGAATAGTTCTAGTCGTGGTGCTGACACCATGACTTATTTTGAGGACGTCTATGGCCTTAACTATAAAATGTA
>CALFUP010000032.1 GCA_937929875.1 uncultured Cocleimonas sp.
TCGCAAGTGAAAGTGTTTTTCTGGGAAATTTTATTAATTTGTTCATGGTGCAATCCTTGTATTAATAATCAAGGAATCTTCAGAAACTGCAGCTTGTGATTTATCTAAACCTCTCTCTATCCAGTTGACTTGTATATTTAAGTCACCAGCTAGACACGAACCTGAAGGACAAGTCACACTAAGTTTTCCACCGCTAAAGGTACTAATATCAGTTGCAGATATATTTCTTATACCTCCAGTTCTAGAACTAGTACTAGTTTTATAGCCACAAACAAGATTATGTATATCAGCAGTTGCAATTTGTACTGACGAACAATCAGAACTTGCACTAGAACAATCTGGTAAACTGGATTGAGTACAATCAAAGAGATTACTATCTGGTACTACATAGTTTCCTGCGAATACGCCTTCTTTATTAGAACGCATTCTTTCTGTCAGGTTTTGTATCACAGACATCGCTTGCTGCTTCATATACGATTGTTGTGTACCTTTGAGACCAATGATTTGCAGGCTTGCCACACCTAAAATACCAATAGACAAGACTAAGGCAGCCACCATTATTTCTATCAAGCTAAAGCCAGATTGTTGTGTATTTATCCTAAGACATCGCTGTCTGCGCTCATTGTGATGAAGTTTATTCACGTATTTTCTCAAATTATTTTTAATATTATTTTGAAACTGATACAAAATCAGTCGACCAAGATGTTTTCATAAAATCAAATAGAACTTTAGATATTCAAATACAACTGAATGACTATGCTAAATAATTAGAAAACATAACTGGGTAAAATAGTTAAATTTCAAGTTAATTAGATATCTTCCTTGGTGTTTTACACTGCGATTTGACTTTTAGAATCGAGTCTAAATACTAATTTTTATTATTTCCTTTATATCTTGTAACCTTTGCTTTACTGACTATTTAAGTCGTAAAAAAAATTTACCATTTCATTCTAACCGCTGCGTATCATAATTAATATTATTTAACTGTCTGAAAGACAGACGGTAGTTTTTATTTGATAATTGGGCTTTAAAGGACACCCCCCTACTTTTTAACTAGTAGTTTAAGTTTAAGTTAGCAACGCTTAACTCAAACTTAAGCAAGATCAAGCATCAGTATCTATCAGATAGGAATTTCTCTACTTAATTCTTTTAATTGTTTCTTATGAGCTTGAAAATCTGGATCGCAGTCTTTTACTAGCGCCCAAAATCGAGAGGAATGATTCATTTCTATGGTATGGCAAAGTTCGTGGATCATTACATATTTGACTACCTCTTCAGGCATAAATAATAATTTACAATTTAGATTAATATTCTTTTGATGAGAACAACTGCCCCATCTAGTTTTCTGCGCTCGAATGCTTAAACGTTGGTAATGAAAACCATGTATTTCAGCTAATTCTTGCAGCATGTCATTGAATATTGTTTTTGCCTTTTTCTTACACCAACTAGTCAATAATTTACAGGAAATATTGGGGTCATTTAGTAGGTTAATATTTCCTTTTATTATTAGATTTAGTCCCGTTGAATCATTAGTCTCTTCTAGTTGTAATTTATGTAAAGTAGGATTCTCTTCTTCATAATCAACGCTCCAACATTCATTTAGCAGTCTTAGATTTATGTTAGTGGGTAATTTAGACTCGTCTTCGTGAATGATATTCTGTAAATTTTTTTCAATCCAATTGCGTTTTGATTGAACAAACTCATGTGCAAATTTACTTTTTGTAAATGCGGGTAAGGTTACGCTCAGCAATCCTTTTCGGGACAGTTTAATACGAATATATTTCGCACGCTTTGAATGTATTATTTGATAGGGGTATTGATAGCCATTAGATAAGGTCAGTAGAAAAGTATCAGACATTGATTACTTAGTAACTGATTCAGTCATTACCGTGTCTTTCGGCCAGGAATTGATAACAGCATGAATCAGCGTAGCTAGAGGTATGGCAAAGAAAACTCCGATAACCCCCCACAAGCCTCCAAATAACAAAACCGCCACGATTATTGCGCTGGGATGCAAGTTAACCATTTCTGAAAACAACAGTGGTACGATTAAATTACCATCCAAAAATTGAATGATTCCATAAGCGACTACAACATAAAGCATTTCTGAGGAATATCCCCATTGAAAATAGGCAACGATTGCAACGGGTAGAGTCACTATTGCCGCTCCTACGTAAGGAATCAATACTGAAATACCTACTGAAAATGACAATAACATCGCGTAATTTAGCCCAAGAATGAAAAAAGTGAGATAACTAGCTACCCAGACCAAAACAATCTCTACAAATTTACCACGAACATAACCTGCAATTTTACCGTTCATTTCATTCCATACCAAAGAAACTAATTTTCGATCACTGGGTAGAAAGGCAGTAAACCAGTTCAATATTTTATTTTTATCTTTTAAAAAGAAGAAAATTAATAAGGGTACGACCACCAGATAAACCATAAAAGTCAGTAAATTTGTGACAGAAGATAATGAGAAGGTAACTACCGCCTGAGATAAATCAGTCATACGAGTTCTGATTTCGATTAACAGGTCGCTGACTTGTTGAGCTGAAATAACGTTGGGATATTTTTCAGGTAATTGCATAATCAACGCCTGTCCCTGAGCTAACATTTTAGGTATTTCAAGAACGAATTGCGTTGCTTGTTGGGCTAACAAAGGCGCTAAAATAAATAACACTATGACTAGAGCAATAATAAAAAGGCTGAATGTAATTAAAATAGCTATAAATTGCGGTACACCTTTTCTATTCAACATTGAAACAGCGCCATCTAAAAGATAAGCAATCATAATAGCAGCTAGCAAAGGTGCTAAAATTCCACCGAGAAAATAAAGAAAAAGTGTACAGACAAGCAAGATTAAAGCCAGTATAGCTACTTGGGGGTCATTAAAATGCTTTTCATACCAATCGTTTAAAAGTTTAATCATAAATTTGGAAATTTCTCATTATTATTGTTAGCTGTTCGATTGCATGAATACTAAACCTATTTTCAACTCTCGTACTCATTTAAAAACAATGATTCAAGCTCATCTATCACAATTTCAGATTTTTTACCTTGCATCATATGTGCTGTCATTAAATCAGAAATTGAATGTAATAGTCTCTCTTTTTCGACCATCGGATAAGTCGCAGTAAGACGTTTTATAGCTTTAATGACACTTTCTTCCTTTGGACGTTCAATCTGTAAAGGTATTTTTTGATCAATTTCATCATTTTGTCGGGGAGCAATATCGAAGTTATTATTGGAGTCACGCCTCGATAGAAACTCTGCAAAAGCAAGTAAGCTCTCTTTATCACTATTATTTAAAGTAGAAAAATGGCTTAAGAGTTCTTTTTCTTTTCTTTGTTTAAGATTATCAGTTTTATAAATCATTCCGAATATCCTAACAGTGAAAAACCATAATTTACAATATTAGCAAAAGCATTCTTAAATTTAATAGTATTTATAAAGTAGTATCAATAAAAAAGGAGCCTAAGCTCCTTTTTTATTTCTAACAGTCATACAATTAATGTTAACTCGTATTTTTGCAATAATTACGTGCGAACTCTAATAATTCTTCCATTGTTCTAACTCTAAATTTTTGTCTTTGGCGAACAAATGAGAACTCTCTATTAAGAGGAGGATTAAGAGGTACCGTCTTCAGAATACCTAGTTTAAGTTCTTTAGCTAAACTGACACTTGATAATACCGAAACACCCATACCGGCTTGTATAGCACCTTTGATGGCTTCTGGACTTCCCAGCTCTAATGAAGCTTTAAGCGCATGCTTACTTATGCCTTGTGATTTCAAGTGTTCGTTAATCACTTCTCTTGTTCCCGAGCCTTCTTCACGACAAATAAAAGGGTATTCCAACATTTGCTCAACGGTGACTGAATCTAATTTTGCTAAATCGTGATCTGGTGGAACGACCACAACCAGGTCGTCTTTTCGGCAAACTTCAACAAGCAAGTTCTTATTTGTCACTGGACCCTCAACAACGCCAAGGTCAATAACGTTGTTTTCTACCATCGATACTATCCCTTCAGTATTAGATACGCGCAAACGTAATAATACTTCTGGATTTTTAGCATTAAAATCACCCAGCAATGCAGGCAACATATATTCTGAGATTGTAGTTGATGCACCTAAAGTTAAGGAGCCACTGATACTTCCTGTGATTTCGCGAATGGCATTTTCAAATTCAGAGTATTTTTCAAAAATAATTTCAGCGTATTCAAAGGCCACATGACCTGCTTCTGTCAGACTCACTCTGTTGTGTGCACGATCAAATAAACGGGTATCAAACTGCTCTTCTAATTGGCGTATTTGAAACGTTACAGCGGGTTGTGTCATGTGTAACACCTCGGCTGCCTTGGTGAAACTTAGCAATCTAGCGACTGCATGAAACACCTGTAATCTTCTGTCTGACATTTTGTACACCTCTCCCGAATCACAAAATAGATTGCGCGCTAATAAATATTTTGATAGTTTTACGATAACTACTAAAAAAAAATTAAAAGTTATTATAGGGTAATTAGTATTTCAGTTTAAAATAACCCTAATATCACTGGACTAAGCCATATATGTAATTTTAAGTAAATTCAGGAATTTAAAATATGGTTATGCTTTTTCAAAAAAAATTTATGCAATCTACATACGTTAAACTAATTAAACACCAAATAATAATCACATTTAGATCTAACTATGATAAGTATTTTTTATAAATTAATTTCCAGTATTGTAATTCTGACAGTGTATGCCGTTAATTACAAAGTCCACAAAAACGATTGACATGACAAAAACATAGATAAAAGCTGTTCTTTGAACACGATTTGGTTGACTAATATTCACATAGCAAATACTAATAATTATTATCTGAGAATTGTTCCCAATTCGCTTGCTAAATTACACACACTGACTACTCTATAAAGATAGAGATATAATATGATGCTTGGCTCATTTTATGGTTCGAATAATCCAGCAAAAAATCATAATAAAAACAAATCATATCATTCTTAACTTAAATGTATTTAAGACTACAAAGGAGTTAGTTAATGTCAGAAATGAAACATCCAGTGTCAGCTGAATTTGTGGCGCAAGCAAATATCAATGCCGCACAATATGCCGAAATGTATCAGCAATCAGTTGATGACCCTGAAGCATTTTGGGGTGAGCAAGCCAATAAATACGTCTCTTGGTTTAAACCTTGGGATAAAGTTACTGATTGGAGCTTTGACCAAGCTGACCTCCATATCGAATGGTTTAAAGGCGCTACCTTAAATGTATCTTACAACTGTTTAGATAAACACCTTGAAACTCGCGGTGATCAAACAGCCATTATTTGGGAAGGCGATGACCCTGAAGAAGACCGCCACATTTCCTATAAAGAATTACATGCTGAAGTATGTCAATTTTCAAATGTACTCAAAGCACGCGGAGTAAAAAAAGGAGATCGGGTATCACTGTATATGCCGATGATTCCTGAAGCCTCGATTGCGATGCTAGCCTGTACTCGCATTGGTGCTGTGCATTCAATTGTCTTTGGTGGTTTTTCACCTGATGCCCTTAAAAGCCGTATTTTAGACTCTGATTGCCAAGTCGTTATCACTGCTGACCAATCAATGCGTGGTGGTAAAAGAGTTCCACTTAAATCAAATGCAGACAAAGCACTAGAAGATTGCCCTAATGTACACACCTGTATTGTGGTGAAACGCGGTGGTGACCCAGTAGAGTGGAATGACGATCGTGATGTTTGGTATGGTGAAGCCGTAAGTTCAGCTAGCACCGAATGTGAAGCTGAAGAAATGAGTGCTGAAGACCCGCTCTTCATTCTTTATACTTCAGGATCAACAGGCACACCAAAAGGCGTTTTGCATACCACTGGTGGTTATTTACTCCAAGCAGCAATGACTCACGATCTCGTTTTTGATTATAAAGATGGTGAAGTTTACTGGTGTACAGCTGATGTTGGCTGGGTAACAGGTCACACTTACATCGTTTATGGCCCATTATGTAATGGTGCGACGACTTTGATGTTTGAAGGCATCCCGACTTATCCAGATGCTTCACGTTTTTGGGATGTCATAGACAAGCACAATGTTGCGACTTTCTACACCGCACCTACAGCAATTCGCGCGTTAATGGCAGCAGGTGATGATTACGTGAACAAAACCTCACGTAAGTCTCTACGCGTACTAGGCACAGTAGGCGAGCCAATTAACCCAGAAGCTTGGGAATGGTATAACCGTGTCATTGGTAATGACAACTGCCCTATTGTAGATACTTGGTGGCAAACAGAAACAGGGGCACATATGATGACCCCTCTTCCAGGCGTTAATGATCTTAAGCCTGGTTCTGCAATGGCTCCTTTCTTCGGCTGTCAGCCGGTATTACTGGATGACGAAGGAGAAGAGATTCACGGTAATCCTGCGGCTGGTAACTTAGCGATGCGAGCTCCATGGCCATCAATGATGCGTTCACTCTACGGCAATCACGAACGATTCTACGAAACTTACTTCTCAATGTTTAAAGGCTATTACTTTACGGGTGATGGTGCGCGACGCGATGATGACGGTGATTATTGGATCACAGGCCGTGTAGATGATGTATTAAATATTTCTGGCCATCGCTTAGGTACGGCTGAGATTGAATCTGGTCTAGTATTACATCCACAAGTTGCTGAAGCTGCTGTTGTTGGTTACCCGCATGACATCACAGGACAAGGCATCTATGCTTATGTAACCTTGATGAATGGAGAAGTTGGAACAGATGAACTAAAAGCAGATTTAGTCAAATTGGTTAGAACAGAAATTGGCCCGATTGCTAAAGTAAATATCATTCAATGGGCACCTGGTTTACCAAAAACTCGATCTGGTAAAATCATGCGTCGAATTCTGCGTAAGATTTCGGTGAATGAGATTGATGAATTAGG
>CALFUP010000033.1 GCA_937929875.1 uncultured Cocleimonas sp.
TTTAATGAAGCTCTTAATAAAATTTCGAATGATGCATCTGCAGCAGATGGTGAGTCACATATATTTCCTAGTGCTGAAGCTGCAACAGCACATATACGTAGTACTTTACTTTGTTCTAATGCAGGTGCTTTTAAAGGAGATTACAGTGGTACCGAAGGTGGTAGTTTAGTCCTTGCTGTAGATCCTGTAACAGGGGAAGTTAACGGTTCGTCTTACAATCCCGGCAATCAAATTTCTGTTGAGGTAAATAATACCGAAGCAATCGATTACGATGCGGGGCTTACTTTTGTGAGCGCTGAAGATTCTGCAAAAGCGTTTACAGGCACCTTACAAAGTTCAGATAATATTGATGGTACTTGGACTAATCTTAGTGATACCGATGCTACGGGTACATTTTCGGCAGAGAGGTTTGGTAGCAAAAGTGATTCGATTTACCGTTATGTCGCTTCGTTTATTCCAAATGAAAATAGCGATATTAATAACAAAGGAATATTTACCTTCAACGTAGATGCTGGGAATAACCTAACAGGTTTGGTTTATAACATCAGTACGGGGGAAGAGAGTAATTTAACTGGAAGTATTGATGCTCAGAATGAATTAAAAGCTAATTCAGATGCTGGTGACAATATTACAGGTTTTATTGATCCGGATACGTTGGCTTTTACAGTAGGTCAATGGATTAACGGTGAGCAGCAAACTGGTGGTAGCTTTACTGGCGGCGGCTGTAGGTTGAATTAATAACTATTTATTAAAATCAAAAAAGTAGGGGGGTGTCAATTTAATGACACCCCCCTACTTTTTGATACTATTTAATGCTAATCAGAGATTAACAATATAATAGATTACTTAGCCAAAGAATCACGAATCTGAGTCAATAGCTCTTCTTGAGTTGGCCCTTCTTCTTCAGGCTCTTCAACTTTGTTACGTGTAGCAATTTTAACAATAATGAATACAACTGCCATTATAATTAGAAAGTCGATAAAGCTTTGGATGAATGCCCCGTACTTAAGCATGATTGGATCTAAGCCCTTATCTCCACCACCAGTCTCAGCTAGCTTATAGCCTAAATCTGCAAAATTAACACCGCCCAGTGCTACACCGATTGGTGGCATGATTACATCACTAACTAATGATGAAATTAGTTTGCCTGAAGCAACACCAATAATAATACCGGTTGCCATATCAATTAGATTGCCACCAAGTGCAAATTCTTTAAAATCTGAGATCATTCCCATGTTTAGTACCCTCTTTAAGTTAGATTGAAAAATAAATTAGTTGAAATTAAATGTTCTTACATATGTAAGTAAATGACAGTAAATGGTTCATCAAGTGCAAAAAATACAGTAAACCGCTTATTAAAATGCCACAGGTCTCAATTTTGCATAAATTTTGAGTGGCTGGAGTTTACTATATAGTTCTTTAATGCTGTAACTTTATTTGATTGAAATATTTTCAATCTTTAAATAGCTTTAAAGTTCTCCAAAATATGTGGAATCCAGGATGCCTATTTATAAAACGTATGGTTAAATATAAACATGACAATAAAATGCATAATGTTTGACTTAGACAATACTCTTTGGGAATGTGATCCCTTGATCATAAAAGCCGAGCAAGAATTTTATGCTTGGTTAAAAACGATCTTTCCAGAAATTACAAAGAAAATGTCGGAAGCTGAATTGGTTTCGCATCGAATGGCTTATATGAATACTCGGCCTGAGTTGCATCATGACTTGACCGATTTGCGAAAAAGTTGGATGCGGCATCTTGCACTAGAAGAATTAGGAGGGGTAGATCATGATGATGAATTTGAAGCAGAGTTCATTGAAGCTGGTTTTCAAGTATTCTGGCATGAGCGAAATAATGTCATCTTTTATGATGGCGTGATGCCTATGTTGGAGAATCTCGCGGAGAAATATTCTTTAGGCGTTATTACCAACGGTAATGCGGATGTGAATTATATCGGTATAGGTCATTTTTTTGATTTTGCCATTTCTTCTGAAAAAGCGGGTGTGGCCAAGCCACATGAAGATATTTTTCATCAAGCGATAGAGTTATCGAATCATGCTGTAGAAAATATTGTGTATGTCGGCGATGATCCAAAATGCGATGTATTAGGACCGCAAAATATTGGTATGCGAGCGCTTTGGTATAACCCAAGTTTAAAACCTTGGCCTGGTGGCAAAACTCCAGCAGGAGTATTTAGACACCATGCTGATTTAGAAGAGAAAATTCGTAGCTTGTGAGAATATAAGCGTATAATAACGTAATAAATAATTATGGATTGATACTCGAATACCTTAACAAATAGATTGAAAAAGGTGGGGGGTGTCTTTATTAATCGTTAACTTAAAGGATTAAGTTAAATGCAGCATAGTCAATTAGTTGATACTCGCAGGCGTAGTCGAAATGATTGGCTGCAGCGACTGTGGATTAATGAAGATGAAAATGATAAGCAGCAGCTTATAAAAGCTATAGATTTAATTTTTGATATTGGGCTTAACGAAGTCGGTGATGATTCGAGTGCGATGCCTAGAAGCCTTGATGTAGCAGATATGTTGCGTAATCTACAAGTAGATCAGGTTACGTTAATTGGCGCAGTATTAAGCGATGTTCGTCTTATCGAGGTTTGTTCGCTCGAGACTGTAGCTCAAGATTTCACTAGCACAATTGCTCTAATAGTAAAAAACATGCGTTGGCTACACAGCTTTAAACCGCAGCCCGAAAATGAAACTCCCGTACCTGAACAGGCAGAGCGTCTTCGTAGAATGCTCCTAGCTATGGTCGATGATGTTCGAGCAGTACTTATTTACCTAGCTTGGCGTTTACAGTACTTAAGACTGCTGTCAAATGTGGATCTTCATGAAGGTCGAGAGGTTGCCCGTGAAAGCATGGATATATTCGCGCCCTTAGCTAATCGTTTAGGGGTAAATCAGCTGAAATGGGAGATGGAAGATCTTGCATTTCGATATCTAGATCCTATTGGCTATAAGCAAATTGCAAAGTCTCTCTCAGCAAAACGTATCGAACGCGAAGCTTATGTTGAAACCTTTACTGAAAACTTACAAGAGTTGTTAGAAAAATCAGATATAGAAGCAGAAGTCTATGGTCGACCTAAACACATCTATAGTATCTGGAAGAAGATGCAGCGAAAACATTTATCTATTGATCAGCTTTATGATCTCCGTGCAGTGCGCGTCATCGTTGATGATGTTAAAGCCTGCTATACGACTTTAGGTATCGTGCATGAAAAATGGAAGCATGTTCCTGCAGAGCTTGATGATTATATTGCAAATCGTAAGCCTAATGGTTATCAGTCTCTTCATACTGTAGTTATTGGGCCGGGTGGCCGTTACGTCGAAATTCAAATACGAACTCAAGATATGCATGTATTTGCAGAACTTGGGGTTGCGGCACATTGGCGTTATAAAGAAGGCGGGGCTCAAGACGCAGCAATGGAGCGTGTTGTTGGGTCGCTAAGGCGTTTGTTGGATTCTGATGAAAACGACGATGAATTGTTGGAGGACTTCCGGGCTGAAATCTTTCCAGATCGAGTCTTCGTACTCACACCGCAGGGAGATATTATTGAGCTTTCCAAGGGATCTACTCCTTTGGATTTTGCTTATGCAATTCACACCAGCGTGGGTCATCGGTGCACCGGAGCAATGGTAAATGGCGTTATAGCAACGCTCGATCACAAGCTAAACAATGGTGATCAAGTTGAAATCATTACACAGAAAACAGAACAGCCTAGACGAAAATGGTTGAACCCTTCTTTAGGTTATATCGGAGCACCTAGTTCTAGAACCAAGGTTAGGCATTGGTTTAGGCAGCAGGATCATGAGAAAAACTTACAAGATGGTAAAGATTTAATTGATCAAGAAAAGCATCGTTTAAATCTAAAGAAAATAGAGCTAAAGCCTCTGTTAGAGCGTTTTCATTATCAAACCGAAAAAGAATTTTTAATTGCACTGGGTCGTGGTGATATCAGTATTACGCAGTTGACAGATTCTTTAGATGTTCCCAAAAAAGAAGAGGTTAAATTCCGCAAGATAAGTGTAAAGAACGAACACAATGATCGTGGAATTCAAATTCAAGGTGTCAGTAATTTATTGGTTGAGATAGCCAACTGCTGTAAGCCGGTGCCTGGGGATAACATTATCGGTTATATAACCGTTGGAAGAGGTATTACAATCCATCGTACCGACTGCCCCAATATAGATGAAGACAACTTAGGGCCAGAAAAATCATCACGATTAGCTGAAGCAAGTTGGGGGACGGAGACAACGGCTTATACCGTAGATATTCAAGTGACAGGTTTTAACAAGCCAGGATTAATTAGTGATGTTGCTCAAGTGTTAGCAAAAGGGCAGATAAACGTGGTTAATATAGCTACGAGACGAGGAAATACAGAATTAATCTCTGTTTTGAGTATTGCAATTCAAATTGAAAATACCTCGCAGTTGTTTGATGTTCTAGAAAAAATAGCGCAACTTCCTCATGTTATGGATGCAAAGAGGGCTAATTAATAATCATAGAGTCGTCGGAGTCAAAAGAGTGTTATGGATCGATTTCTGGGCAGTTAGTCCCATCATATTTGTAATAAATGATTATGGTCTTTGAGTTTAAAGTCATTTCACTATAAAATCTCGCATGATTATTTATTTGGGATATGGAGCCATATTTCCTTTACTCTTAAAATCATGCAATTTATCTAAAAGATATATCCTATGAAAAAAATTATTCAATTTGTAACTATTAACTTCGCAGTGTTAAGCCTAAGTGCTTGTTCTTTGGCTCCTGGTATACCAGGTCTTAAAACGAACTCATCCAGATATGATAAGCCACAAAAGGAAGGTGTAGATTATAAATTAGTAGTAATCAATGCGGATACTATTAGTAAACAAACATCTTTTGATTATGCCGCTTATGTTAGAGATAGAAAAAGAAGAACCGCTGTCTATGATTCACAATCTAAATTAGGTAATGTGAAGGGAGCGAAGGCGTCTCAAAAAAATAGATATAATAATCAGACAGGAAGGCGGGTCGTGCGTGTTGGGGGGGTAAATAATAACTCTCAGGTTAATCAAAATAAGGCAGTCGCTGGCACAAGCCGAATAGCTCAATTCGAAGGTGTTACCTCATCCGATAATAAGGCTAATTATCAGTATTATATTGGTAAAGGGGATGTATTAAACATTACTGTTTGGGATCATCCTGAATTAACAGTACCTAGCGAGAATAATGCGTTTGGAGGACATGTGGTGGGTAGTGATGGACGTTTCTATTTTCCATATTCTGGTAAAATTAATGCTCTAGGTAAAACTGTACGTGATATTCGTGATGAGCTCGAGACTAAACTGGGTTCATTTATCACTAAGCCGCAAGTAAGTGTTAGTATCTCAAAATTCAGAAGTCAAAAAGTGTATACATCGGGAGCACTGTCGAAATCTACCACTATAATGCTGGATGATACCCCAACAACAGTTCGTGATGCGATTTCAAAAAGTGGAGGTTTGAAACCAAATCAATATACAGGTTATGCAACTCTTGCTCGTGGTGGTAAGAACATATCCATAGATTTGAATCGTATGCTTAAATTTAATGATAATCGTCAAAATTTCATTTTGAAGAATGGAGATAGATTGAATATTGTCGAAAGGACAGAATTAGAAGAGTTTAATCGAACGTTAAACTTAGATGTCCGTAAAGAAAATACGTTGAGTTCAGTGCGATTGAAAAATGAGATTAGAAGTTTAAAAACGTTAAATCCCGTTAAGCTTCAATATGAGCTCCAAAAAGAAAGATCTCTTGCTCGGTTGAAAAAAGAACTAGAAAGAGAGCTACGGTCAGAGCAAGCAAAAGTATTTGTGATGGGCGAAGTTTCAAAGCCTGGGTCTGTTAAATATCAGGTTGAAGACGGAATGACTCTGGCAGAGGCTATTAATGATGCGGGTAGTTTTAAAGAAGAGACTGTCAATCCTAAAGGGATTTTTGTAGTTAGAAAAGAAAATGATGCTGATAAAATCCCAACAGTTTATCAACTGCCTATGTCTTCAGTTCAATCAGTTTTCTATGCAGAACAGTTTGATGTAAGGCCACGTGATATAGTCTATGTTACTGCTACTCCTTCAATTAGATGGAATAGAGTTCTCGCCCAATTGCTGCCTTCTTTAGCAATCCTAAATACTTTTCGCAACTTTAAGTAAATAGAAGTTTGCATGGGATATCGGTCCAAGTTCAATTTTTTAGTATTCTTTCTAAAACTACTAAATCTATAAATTTTAATTGAATTTGGACCCTAATTTATTTTAGTCAAAAAAGCTTATCATGTTAGTGTGATTTGGAACTTTACATTTTGGGTTAATGGATTTTGTTGCTTAAGCTGACCTTACACAATTAGAATATAAAATATGAATGATCAAACGGGCAATATTAATAATCAAATAGACGACGATGAAATTGATCTTTTGGAGCTATTCCGAACCATTTTGAATGGTAAGTGGCTAATCCTATTTTTTACAGTATTGGCTACATTAGCTGCTTTTGTTTACGCTTTCGGTAAGGCTCCAATTTACAGGGCTGATGCTTTACTTCAAGTAGAAACTAAAAAAGCTGGAATTCCTGGGCTTGAAGATATAGCGGGTTTAAGTGGTGATGATACGTCTGTTGGAACTGAACTTGAGCTTATAAAGTCGCGTAAAATATTAGGTGAGGCAGTCAATGCATTGAATTTAGATATTGTGGCTGAACCAAAACGTATACCGCTGTTAGGGAATTTAAATAAGCTTTTTTTAGCTTCTAAGGAATTAAGTAAACTTCCTTCTGTATCCGAGTCTATTGATTCGTTTACTGGCAAATATGCATGGAGTAATGAGCAAGTTAAGTTGACTCGCTTGGATGTCGCTCCAAATTTAATTAATCGGAACCTCATTTTGACGGTTAAAACACCTGGGGTTTACGATATTTCATTTAATGATCAGGTCTTACTTAAAGAAGGAAAAATCAACCAAAATAATGGTTCTTCTAATGGTGTCTTATCCATTTATGTCAATACTTTAGATGCCTTGCCTGGTACACAATTTAGTATTAAGAAATTATCAACACTTCGGGCTATTGGACGTCTTCAGAATAGTATCCAAGCATCTGAAAAGGGTAAGAAAACAGGCATAATTAGCTTAAAGCTTGAAGGTGGAAATAAACAAAAAATAGTTAGCACACTTGATAATATTTCAAAAACGTACATTCAACAGAACAAATCTAGAAGCTCAGAGGAAGCTAGTAATGCACTTCAATTTCTTGAAGAGCAAATCAAGCCTGTTGAAGAAGAAGCCGCGATAGCAGAAGCTAACTTACAGAAGTATAGGACAAATAACCAAACTGCAAATATGTCAGTTGAAACGCTGGGTGTTTTAGAGCTAGTTTCTGAAATAGATACTGAGTTGCAAAAAATATCTTTGAAACGTGATGAACTCATATTGAAATATACGCCGAATCATCCAGTTATTCAGTCTCTGGCAGCCCAAGAAGCCAAGTTGAAAACACGAAAAAAACAGACATTGTCTAAAATTAAAAAACTACCTGAAACTCAACAGCAATTATTAAAACTTGAAGGTGACTACAAGGTGGCTAATACTGTTTATTTGGATTTAGTGAATAACATTCAAGAGTTTAAAATCGCTAAGGCTAGCACGGTAGGGAATGCATATATTGTGGATACCGCAGTCGTTCACGATAAACCAGTTAAACCAAAAAAAGCCCTTATTCTTGCTTTAGGTGCACTGTTAGGTGGAATGTTGGGTACTTTGCTGGTATTTCTTAGAAAAGCATTGCACCAAACTGTAGGTGACCCTGAAAAACTTGAAAGTCATACAGGGTTATCTGTTTACGCTACTATTCCTCTAACTAAAGCTGTCGGTATAGGTGGTGGTTTAAATAGTAAGCGACAAAAAACATTGTTAGCAAAAGTGCAGCCTAATGATCCGGCTATAGAAAGCTTGCGGAGTTTGCGTACAAGTCTACATTTTGCACTACTTGAAGCTAAAAACAATATAGTGATGATTACTGGTCCCTCTCCTGGGATTGGTAAATCATTCATATCGTCAAATTTTGCAGCCGTTATTGCTGCAAGTGAGCAGCGAGTGTTATTGATCGATGCTGATATGAGAAAAGGTTATCTACACAAGTTGTTAAGAAAAGACATCACTCCCGGTCTGTCTGATCTGATTAGTGACAAGGCATCTATTGAAGATACCGTACATACGATAAAAATACATGATTATGAGTTGGATATAATTACTCGAGGTCAAACTCCTCCAAACCCTTCCGAGTTATTGATGCACAGTAATTTTGAAAAGATATTAAATGAGCTATCAGGTAAGTATGATTTAATTCTTATTGATACTCCTCCAGTTCATGCTGTTACTGATCCCATGATTGTTGGCCAACATTCTGGTGTCGTATTTATGGTGGTTCGCTCGAATCAGCATGGTATGAAGGAGATTGACCATGCTGTTACTAGGTTATCTCAAAATGGAATCGATACTAAAGGTTTTATATTTAACGGTTTTGTTAACCAGAAGGGGGCTAATGGATATGGTGGTTATGGATATCAATCGTACTATGGTGATTACAAGTCCGATAAGGAATAGTTTCTATAGTTAAAGTTATTAATGGTGATGGTTTTAATTAAAAAATGCATCAATTGACTTCTGCATATCATCTATACGGCCAATAATATTATTTCCTGTTATTGGTTGTTCGTTTGTTTTGACCAAATCATGAGCAATATTGATTGCTGCCATTACAGCCACTCTATCAGCACTTAAAGCTTTACCGCTTTTTCTCACTTTTTCCATGTTGTCATTCACATTTTTAGCAGAAATTAAAAGTGATTCATGTTCACCTTGAGGGCAAGATATTTTATATTCTTTGTCTAGTATGCTAATTGTTACTGGAATTGCTTCATTATTGTTCATGTTTAGATCCTTCAAGATGGTTTGTCCATTGTTTTTAGTCTTTCAACCATGGCTTCAACTTGCCCACGCACTTTATCGTTCTTAGTCTGTAGTTCAGATCTCTCAATCATTAACTGATTATTGCTATGCTTTATTGTGTTGTTTTCATCAGTCAGTTTTTCGCAATATTCGATTAGTCTAGTTACGGAGGACTCCAATTTAATTATTTTTTCCTCAATAGTTGATGTTGTTTGGGGTGTTTGGTAATTAGACATTGTAAAGAAACCTATTGTGATATCAATATGCTGGCTTTAGTAGCAATTAAAAAAGTTAGTATACGTAAAATATTAGAAAAGACAAAAAATTAGTGAGAGGGCGTTACTATCCCTCAAATTTATTTAAATATTATGTACATCAAGTATTGGTATTATCAATACAAAGAGCGTCCAGCAGTCGTAAATATCGTTAAATATATTTTTACAGAATATTATACCAATATTCTTGATATATTTGGTGGTATGTTTTTCGTAACTAGAGTCGCTCGAACCTTAGTAATGCTAATTAGAAAAAATTCTGACAAAACTTGTAAAATAGTCTTTACTCTGTGTAAGATGCGCTCTGCTTTAGTTAATGATATTTATTTAGTTTTCAATAATATATAAGCTATCAATTCAAAAGCAGAGCTATTTTACCCCCTTACACAATTATTTATGGAGTTTAAAAATGAGAAAAAGTGTTTTATTAGGTTTGGCTGCGGCTGCAATGTTAAGTACAACTGTACAAGCTGATACATTAGAAGATGTAAAAAAAGCAGGAATGGTCAAATGTGGTGTTAGTACAGGCCTAGCTGGTTTTTCTCAAAAAGATGAAGCAGGTAACTGGAGTGGACTAGACGTTGATGTATGTCGTGGTGTTGCAGCAGCAGTACTTGGCGATGCATCAAAAGTAAGTTACAAGCCATTAACAGCTAAAGAGCGTTTTACAGCTCTTCAGTCAGGTGAGATTGATATTTTATCTC
>CALFUP010000034.1 GCA_937929875.1 uncultured Cocleimonas sp.
GTAAAAATTTATTTATTTAAAAACAAATAAAAATTACTAATAAAAGCCTACTGTTAAATAATTGAATTATTTTGTTTAATTCGAAGCGTTAAAAGCGCCCTAACTAAAACACAAAAGGGCTGCTCATTTCGAACAGCCCAACATTCTATACTAATTGTGACAAAAGATCTTTGTCGTTTAACAGCAATTAGATGCCGTCAAGCGCAATAGGAAGACTCTAGTTTTAGTGAATATCTTTCCAGTATTCTTTGGACAGCAAGTAAGCAAAACCCCACAATACTAATAAGAATAATAATACAAAAATACCAATTGTATAACGTGATAACTGTGCTGGCTCAGCCACATAGGTAAGGAAGTTAGTAATATCTCTAGCCACCGTATCGAACTCAGCTTCTGACATTTTTCCGGCTTTAGTGATCTTTAGCTTAGGCCCAGTATCATGACCACCGTGATCATCAGCTTCACTCTCATCATGAGACTTATCAAGCTCTTGTGTCCCTTGAAGCTCCCATAACACATTTGGCATACCCACATCTTTAAAGATAGTGTTGTTAACACCCATCGGACGTGAATCATCAATGTAGAAACCTTTCAGGTAAGAATAGATCCAATCAGTACCACGTGAACGGCCTACCAAAGATAGATCAGGAACCGCCGTACCAAAAGCCTCAGTAGCCGACTTAGTAGAATAAGCATTTTTCATTAATGCCCCTACTTTAGTTTGATTACCTTCTTCATCGGTTGTAAAGATCATGTTTTCTTTTAATAAAGCATTAACTTCATCAGCGGTAAAACCACTATCTTCATTAAGACCCATATCTTCAGCCATGCGATTGTAACGACTGAATTTCAGAGAATGACAACCCATGCAATAATTCATGTAATACTTAGCGCCGTTTTGCAAACTCGCCTTATCATGTACATCTATATTTGCATGTTGAGTAGCAACACCATGCCCAATACCACTAACCTGACTAAGAGCAAAAACAATCAGTGCAGGCACTAACAGAGGGAATATCCATCTACGAATTCGATTAGTGCTCATATGTAACCCTCTCTGGAACTGTTCCTTCTGTATTCCAAGACTTCAAAAATGCTGGAATTAACAAAGTAATAGCTAAGTAACCAATAGGCCAAACCCACTGCCATCTTATTTGTGCAGCTGTAATCGGGTCTTCACCGTTGTAGCGGTACCAATCGATAAACAATAAAGCTAACGTCAACACAACAAAACCTGTGATATATCGACTTGTATCTGTCTTACTATGAATGGCAATAACTGCAAAGAACAAGAAGTAAATCTCAGTCATGCGCACACCCATTTCTTTGTATTCTGGTGATACAGACTTAACGCCTAAGTAGCCTAAGATAACAAATACAGCAGCAAATATTGCTAAATTCAACATGTGAGCAGTAGTGCGGTATCTCCATGATTTAATCGGGTTACGATCAAGGAATGGAAGTGCAAACAAGGCTGCTATCGCACCAAACATCGCCAAAGTACCCATGAATGGAGACCAAGTCACCGCTCTCAATACTGTGTAGAAAGGTGTGAAGTACCAAACAGGAGCAATATGCTCAGGAGTCTTTAACGGGTTAGCTGGCTCAAAGTTTGCATACTCTAAGAAGTAACCACCCATTTCAGGCAAGAAAAACAACACAGCAAAAAACGCCATCAAGAATACCGCAATCGCAGGAATATCATGAACCGTGTAATAAGGATGGAATGGAATTCCATCTAAAGGAACGCCTTTATCATCTTTAAGGTTTTTGATCTCAACGCCATCAGGGTTGTTAGAGCCAATCGTGTGAAGCGCTACGATATGAACAAATACCAAAGCAACTAGAATCAAAGGTACAGCCGCAACGTGGAATGCAAATAAACGATTCAAAGTCGCATCACCGATAACAAAGTCACCACGAATAAACAAAGATAAACCATCACCCACAAAAGGTATGGTCTGGAATAGATTAATGATTACCTGAGCACCCCAGAATGACATCTGACCCCAAGGTAATAAATAGCCCATGAACGCTTCAGCCATGAGAGCAAGGTAGATCACCATACCCACTAACCAAATTAACTCGCGCTTGCCTTTGTATGATCCGTACATAACACCACGGAACATATGAAAATACACCACGATGAAGAATGCTGAAGCACCTGTCGCATGCATATAACGAATAAACCAACCGCCGGGAACATCACGCATGATGTATTCAACTGAAGCAAAAGCTAATTCAGTGTCTGGCTTGTAGTGCATGGTAAGGAAAATTCCAGAAACAATCTGGATAACCAAAATCACCATAGCTAGAACGCCAAAGTAATACCAAACATTAAAGTTTTTAGGAGCATAATACTCCGACATATGCGCTTTCCACGTTTCCATCAACGGGAAACGTTCGTCGACCCAACCTAAAACGCCGTTTAATTCTGACTTCTCTTTACCAGCCATTATGCAGCACCTCCATCTTCGCCGATCAACACAAGGTCATCAGACTTGTAAAAGTGTGGTGGCACTTCTAAGTTTGTAGGCGCAGGAACATTTTTGAATACGCGTCCAGACATATCAAAACGTGAACCATGACAAGGACAGTAGAAACCACCCTTCCAGTCAGCACCCATGGCAGCATCACCCAAATCAGGATGGTACGTTGGAGAACAACCCAAGTGCGTACAAATACCGATAGCAATCAACATTTCAGGCTTACGTGAACGCCCTTCGTTTTTTGCATAGTCAGGCTGCTGTGCAACATTTGAATCTGGATCAGCAAGTAATGTAACGTTACTAGCGAGATTACCTAAGGTCTCCTCGTTACGCTTGATTAGCCATACCGGCTTACCACGCCAAATAACACGAACCAATTGACCTGGCTCTATTTTACTGATGTTAACTTCTACAGGTGCACCTGCTGCTTTTGCTCTTGCACTTGGCATCCATGATGCAAGTAAAGGAGCCGCGAATGCTGCTGCGCCAACGACACCAACACCTGACGTAGCAAGTACCAATGATCTTCTGCGCTTGAGATCGACTGTCTTCGAATCAGAACCGTACATGATTCATGTTCTCCACATAATTTAAAATCTATAAATATAGTATCATTCAAACTGAAACAAATCAGGCTAAAAATGCACCATAAAAAACCGCAGTATCGTCCCTTATGTAGCCTCTAAGGTCAAGGAATAATCGGAAATATAAGCAGATATTTAACATTTTAATAGACTCTATTAACTTGTAAATTAGCCTTGCAAAAACAAAGCTTTTAATAGGTCAATTAAACCTCCTTTTAAGCTTGTCTTTTATCAGATACTTTATTCAACAAACAAACTAGAACCATGTACTAGGCATAAGATATACTCCTCTTTTTTAAACACCCCCAAATATCACACTCATGAATCTATCAGAATTAACCGCACTCTCCCCTGTTGACGGTCGTTACGCGAGTAAAACCAGTGACTTACGCCAGTATTTTAGCGAATACGGTTTAATTAAACATCGTGTACAAGTAGAAGTACGTTGGTTACAAGCGCTAGCGAATGAGCCAGCAATTGCTGAAGTCCCACAATTTTCAGATACAGCTAACCAGCACCTTGAAGCAATTCTGACTAATTTTAGCGAAGCCGAAGCACAATTAATTAAAGACATTGAGCGCACCACCAATCACGATGTGAAAGCAGTTGAGTATTATCTAAAAGATAAAATCGCGGACAACGTAGAATTACACGCAGTGACTGAATTCATTCACTTTGCTTGTACATCAGAAGACATCAATAACCTATCGCATGCCTTAATGTTAAAAGGCGGCCGATCAGTAATGCTAAACGAAATTGATCAATTAAATTCTGCGATTAAAACCTTAGCTCTTGATAATGCTGAAATTCCTATGCTTTGTCGCACACACGGACAAACAGCATCGCCTTCAACATTAGGTAAAGAAATGGCAAACGTAGCGTATCGTTTACAACGCCAACGCAAGCAAATTGCCGAAGTAGAAATCCTCGGTAAAATCAATGGCGCAGTAGGAAACTACAACGCACATTTCAGTGCCTATCCAGATATCGATTGGCCTAAATTTTCGCAAAACTTTATCGAATCATTAGGCATCACGTTTAATCCTTATACGATTCAGATCGAGCCACACGACTACATCGCAGAGCTATTCGACGCGACAGCACGTTACAACACCATCATCATCGACTTCTGTCGTGACATTTGGTCTTACATTTCTATCGGTTACTTCAAACAAAAAGTGATTGCTGGCGAAGTCGGT
>CALFUP010000035.1 GCA_937929875.1 uncultured Cocleimonas sp.
TGATTCAGGCCACACCACATTCTTTGTCAAAGACGAAGCAAGCTTTAATGTACATGCCGATGAAATTATTGATGCACCTGAAGTAAAAGTCATGAAACGCATCAACTGTCGTGGCGGCGCCATTGAAGCCTGTGCGACTAAAGCTGGTACGATTGTTGGTCCTTTAATGACAGAACTTGTTGGCTTTAAAGGTGTTACTCCTTATAAAGGTGGTTGGTGTGGTAACGAAATATTTGCCAAAGCCTTTACCCCAGAAGCTCGCGAACAAGCACGCGAATATACGTTTAAGTTTGGTGAGCAACTTAAAAAAGAAGGCTACAGAGGTTACTTCGAGTTAGATTTCTTAATAGATGTTGATGATAACCAACTTTATTTAGGTGAGCTTAATCCGCGAATTACTGGTGCAAGCTCAATGACCAATCATGCGGCATTTGCTCATGCTGATGCGCCATTGTTTTTATTCCATCTATTAGAATTCTCAGATGTTGATTTCGATCTTGACGTTGACGCATTAAATGCTCGCTGGGCTGATCCTAAAAATATTGATGAGTGGAGTCAGATGGTCATTAAACATACTGACAAAGATGTAAGGTATGTGACTCAAGCACCAGAAACAGGTATTTATAAAATTGATGCCGATGGCAATATGGAACATGCTCGTTTTGATTATCACAGAAGAGCTGTCGCCAGTGAGAACGAAGCATTCTTTATTCGTTTAAGCGGTGTTGGTGATTATTTATACGAAGGAGCCGACCTAGGGATTTTAGTCACTAGAGGCCGACTAATGGGTAAAGGCTTTGGCTTGAACAAAAGAGCCAAGAGTTGGTTAAAAGGAGTTAAATCTGCTTACAATAGCTCATCTATTGATAACCCTGGACTAGACGAAAATACTTTCAAAAAACTGTAAACATTTAAATAAAAAACTATAAACTATATTCGGCTTGTCTGTTTTATATCGGTAATTTATTTTTACCAATCATTAAACGAGGCAAGCTGAATCATTTATGGGCCTCGTTTCTAATTAAAAGCCCACATATTTAGGGTGTGTTCTAACTTGCAAACAATATTCGAAGCTGTTTCCGAATCCACTCCTGGTATTAAGTGGCAAAATATATTTAGGCGCACTTGGCCTCTTTATAAACGCTGGTACCTTTCTCGGGGTGTGGTAGATATACCCAGCTACCAAACTTGCCGAAAAAAACTCATTGAATACATGCCTGAATTAATTCCGGCTTATGACCAGTTACGTGATCTTACCGCTGGCAGCGAAATGGCTTCTCGATTTTTAAGTCTATATTGCCCGCCCGCTTATGTATCAGGCTGCTCTCAACTCATATGGCCCGCTCCTGAAGCCAGACTTATACGTAACTATGATTATAGCCCTCGCTTATTAGACGGCGTGATCCTAAACTCCAGTTGGTTAGGCAAGAAAGTGATAGCAATGTCAGATTGCCTAATTGGCGTTTTAGATGGGATGAATGAAGACGGTCTTTGTGTCAGCCTAACCTTTGGCGGCTCTCGTCAAGTAGGCAAAGGCTTTGGAATACCTATCATTCTTCGCTATATTCTGGAAACCTGCGAAAATGCTAAACAAGCTCAACTAGCTTTAGAACGTATACCCACGCATATGGCTTACAACGTTACAGTCATAGATGCTCACGGTGATTACTATACAGCTCATTTATTTCCTGGCAGAGACACTATCATTGATAGAACAAAACGTATTGCTACGAATCATCAACCCTATGATATTAAATGGGAAAGCTATGCCAATGCTTCTGCAACCCTAGACCGCGAAGCCGAGTTGGAAAGGTATTTGAGTGAGGGCAATATGAATTTTCAACAAGTGGCCACTGCTTTTCATTATCCACCTTTATACTCGACTGACTATAAAGGTGGTTTTTGTACTTTATATACCTCTATCTACTACCCAAATGAAAGAATTGTTGAATTACGCTGGCCTGATAGTAATTGGATATTAAACTTCCCTAATTTCTCAGAGGGAAAAAGGACTATTAGCTATCGCAACCGAGGTGCGACGACTATCCAGACTATATAATTTGTGCAATCCTGCTAAAGATTAAATAGACGCTGCAAGGCCATTCCCATACTCCACCCAACTAACCTTTTTATCAGATTTCAATAATTGTTTTAATTTGCTGATAGATGACTCTTTATTGCTAGAATCATTAGGTAAATACTCAAGACCTAATAACAAACTTTCTCTGATTTCCAAAGGAATCGAAGCCAAGTCATAATCATAGCGATAGTCACCAGCTTGGCTGTTGTTTTGAAAAGCTATAGCGGAGGTTTCACCCCCTACTCCCTGAGCTTCTAAATTCACCACCTTATCTTGCTCAACGAAGTCATCAAAACTCACTATCAAAGGCTCTTCATCTGGCCAATGATAAGCCATGCTTCCCTGCTCTGGTTCATAAACAGCGGTAAATACAGTACCGAATTGCTGGTCATAATTACTACTACGTAATGGACTTTTTAAGAATGACTCTATTAAATTTGATTTATTCGTAGACTTATACTGTAGTAAATGATCCAAATATTCTTTTCGCTCCAGAGTTTTAGAGAAACTAGCTTGCTCTGGCCAAGTCACTTGTTTTTGATGATTAGTGATACACCTTTCTTTCGTGACTATTGCTTGTTGCTCGGGCGCTACCATTACCGTCGCAAAATCACCCTGTTTATCCAACAATGTAATATTGTAGGCCATATGTGATGGCACACGTTTCAATACTTTTATCGCTTGATCCACGGTTTCGCAGGTCTCTAATACATATCTCATAATAAAAGGAATACCGAAACCTTTGCCTACCTTCTTACTTCCTCCAAAAGTTAAGGATGCGGCTAAGCCGGAGCTATTCATGCCATCATCAAATCCCCATAAACATTCGTTGGTGCCAATGATAGCTTGATCCAAGAACGTAGAATGAGTAATCATATTTTCTGACAGTGCAGGACTGAGATCGTAATTACGAATCAATATCGGTCGTTTATCTATTAACACCGCTTGAGAGCAATTAACTAAATAGGCAGGCGGCTGATAACCCGTTAAAAAGTTCGAAGCGATTGGACAGTCGTTTGAAATCTCACGAAAGCTTTCATAGATTGGAATCAGTTCAGGCATAACCTTAATTAGCTGGCTCTCTGCTTCTTTTACCAGAGCAGAATTAGACGCATCTGGCTTTTTTGATTGATACCAAGCTTTATACTCGGGCCAAAACTCATGAAAGGCTTTTTCATGGAATGATTTAGCTTTTGACTTAATATCAAATTTTCTTGCTCGAAATGTCGTTGGATTCATTATGTTACCTTTACGGTTATGGTGAGTGGATATACAATATGACCCATAATGTATTATTTAACATAGAGATTGTCAACAGTATGATTCATATTGACTTATCCGAAACCAAGCTATTGAGCCTCAAATCAACAGAAATTCAAGGTTTATTAGATACTTATAGAATTCAGGAAATTGTGGTCTACCGTACTAAGCGTGAATATCAAAGCGGTGGTTTTGGTGATCCTAACAAACACCCTAATATTTGGGCGGTGGCAATTATGACCGATGGCCAATGGGCAAGAATCCACAATGCCAGGGGCCAAGGAAGAGAATGGAGCAACTTAGATAGATTAGAGAAATGGCTCAGAGAACATGGAATTTCTCAATGGCAATTACTTAACTCCTTAGAATAGAAAAACGATAATCCTAGTCTTTTCTATATCCTCTTAATAGATAAAAGCTCAAAAAGTAGGGGGGTGTCATTTTCACAATAGTATCTGCTAATGAAAAATGACACCCCCCTATTTATTGAGTGTTTGATTGATCTTTTCAGTTTACAAAAGTGCTTAAAATTCTAGCAATTTATACTTTATTGAAATACTAAAATCATAAATCTCACGATTTTAAGTCGCTTTAATTTCAAAAATGAAAAGTAATAAGCTGCAGTTTTAGCATGTATTTTAAACACTTACAAACATCATTATTTTTATTGATACCTGTAAATAAATTACACATACCTAATACTAGATAAACCCACAATTTAGAACCAGTATTTGCTACACTATGGTGTTGATTTTTAGAATCAAATAATATAACAACATTTACTCGGAGGAATAAAAAATGTTTTTAGTAGACAATCCATTCGCGCGATTAAACGCAGAGCTACCAAACTTTTTCACACCAGAATTAATGAAAGGCTACGTAGTATTAATGGTTCTTTTTGTAATCGGCGGTGTTCTTTTTGATATCTGGCATAAGAAAAGTGCAAAATACTTTTTCGAGCATTCAAAGAATCAAGAGAAACACGCTTCACGAAAAGTAAGTAGTTCAGAGAGAACCGGTTTCATGGTTGATACGTTGAAAAATGAAGTACTCACCTCTGGTGAATTCTCATGTGTTAATAGAAGAATCTCTCATCTACTTTCTATGTACGGCTTTATTATATTTGTTGTTATGACGGCAATCCTAATTTTCGCTTACCCAACAACGACTGACGGTGCAGGTTTCTTCACGTTTTTATGGCATGTAGGTGCATTAATGCTAATGGCTGGAGGCTACTGGTTCTGGTTTGGTATTCGTGTTGACTTAGCAGCTGAAGCAAAACCATGGCACAAAATCGCACCAAGAGCCGACATGTTTATTCTGTCACTACTTGCGATGAGTACTTTTGGCGTTATCTGGTCAATGCTTGGCGCTGAGTTCGGCTTATTTTTTAGCCTATTTATCATATCTACTACATTCCTTTTTGCGGGTGTGATTTGGTCTAAATTTGCTCACATGTTCTTCAAGCCTGCGGCTGCATTCCAAAAGAAAATGGTTTGGGCTGATGGCAGCCGTGAAGGTTTACCTGATATGCCTGACCTTACAGATCCAACGATTCAAGCGAAGTTTCCTGATATTCCAACTTATATGGGTAAGAACCCACCGAATATGGGCCCTGGAATCAGACGCGGCTCTGCTCGTAACTACTAGTTACGCAACAAATAACTTCGTAACTAATAATTAATTAGCTAATTTAGAGCTAACTAATTAAGAACTAATCAATAATTTATAAATTATTTTATAAAAATAACTTAGGAGAAATTTTATGCCTACTTATGTACATATGACTCGTTGTGATGGTTGCGGCCAGTGTGTTGATATCTGCCCATCGGACATCATGCATATCGACACAGATATCCGTCGTGCTTACAACATTGAGCCTGACATGTGTTGGGAATGTTATTCATGCGTAAAAGCATGCCCGCACAATGCTATTTCAGTGCGTGGTTACGCTGACTTTGCACCTTTAGGAAGCTCAGTTCGTGTTCGCCGTGATGAAGAAAAAGGCGTTATCGCTTGGAGAATCATCTTCCGTAACGGTAAGAAAGACTGGGATCTTATCGCACCAATCACTACTAAGCCTTGGGGTGAAGGTATACCTGACCTAAACACTGTAGAAGGCCCAGGGGATAGTATGCGCGACAGCCAATTACTGTATAACGAGCCAAAATACGTTCGTTTTGATGAGGGTGGATTGCACACCCTAGAAAGCAACAATCTAGTAATGAAAGAAGGAGTCTACTACTAATGGCTTACGACACAATTATTGAAGATGATATCGACGTTTTAGTCGTCGGTGCTGGCCTTGGCGGCACAGGTGCTGCATTTGAAGCTAGATACTGGGGCAAAGACAAAAAGATAATCATCGCAGAAAAAGCAAATATCGACCGTTCTGGTGCTGTAGCCCAGGGTCTTTATGCTATTAACTGTTATATGGGAACTCGTTTTGGCGAGAACAATCCTGAAGATCACGTTCGTTATGCACGTAATGACTTGATGGGCATGGTTCGTGAAGATTTGCTATTCGATATGGCACGTCACGTTGATTCGGCGGTTCATCAATTCGAAGAATGGGGTCTACCCATTATGCGCGATGAGAAAAAAGGAACTTATCAGCGTGAAGGTAAATGGCAGATTATGATTCATGGTGAATCATATAAGCCAATAGTTGCTGAAGCGGCTAAAAAATCAGCTGACCAAGTATTCAACCGTATTTGTGTGACTCATCTATTAATGGATGACAACCAAGAAAACCGTGTTGGTGGAGCTGTAGGTTTTAACGTACGTACAGGCAACTATCACGTATTTAAATCAAAGACAGTAATCGTTGGAGCGGGCGGCGCATCTAATATCTACAAGCCACGTTCTGTTGGTGAAGGTGCTGGACGTGTTTGGTATGCACCATGGTCATCAGGTTCTGCTTACGGTCTTATGATCGAAGCTGGCGCTGAAATGACGCAAATGGAAAACAAGATTGTTCTTGCTCGTTTTAAAGATGGTTATGGCCCTGTTGGCGCATACTTCTTGCACCTTAAGACATATACCCAAAACGGTAATGGCGAAGAATATGAATCAAAATGGTTCCCTGGCTTAAGAGATATCGTTGGTAAGTACATTGACCACGAGCCAATCCCTACTTGTCTTCGTAATCACGCATTTATCAGCGAGGTTAACGCAGGACGTGGCCCGATTCATATGGTGACAATGGAAGCATTCCAAGATCCTCACTTAGAAGAAATTGGCTGGCATAACTTCTTAGGTATGACTGTTGGACAAGCCGTTCTTTGGGCTGCAACTGATGTTGATCCTAAGTATGAAAACCCAGAATTAACTACGTCTGAGCCTTATGTAATGGGTTCTCATGCTACAGGTTGTGGTGCTTGGTGCTCAGGTCCTGAAGATGTTTCACCAGATGAGTATTTCTGGGGTTATAACCGTATGACTACGGTTCAAGGCTTATTTGGTGCGGGTGATGCTGTTGGTGGAACGCCACACGCATTCTCATCTGGTTCATTCACTGAAGGTCGTTTAGCGGCTAAAGCGGCTGTTCAATACATCAATGATGGCAAAGGTGAAGGTATCAGCGTATCAGATACTCAAATCGAAAAGCGTAGAGAACAAATCTACCAGCCGATGGAAACTTATAAGGTTTACCGTAACCACATTACAGCGGGAACAGTTAACCCTTATTACATCAACCCACGTCAAGGCTTAGACCGCCTACAAAAGCTGATGGATGAATATTGTGGTGGTGCTGGTGTAAGTTACATGACTAACGACAAACTGCTAAACATCGGCATTAAGAAGCTTGGTCTTCTTGCAGAAGATTGGGATGGCGGTATTGCAGCAAAAGATATCCATGAGTTATTACGCGCATGGGAGCTTAAGCATCGTATCTTAACGTCTGAGTCAGTTCTTGAGCATACATTGTTCCGTGAAGAGACTCGCTGGCCTGGTTATTATTATCGTGGCGATAAAATGCAACTCGATGATGAAAACTGGCATGTACTAACGGTTTCTCGCCGTAATCCTGAAACTGGTGAATACTCGCTTAGAAAAGCGCCTATTTATCATATTATTGGTGATGAAGAGAAGAAGCAAAAGAAGTCCGCCCCTAAAAAGAAGGCTCCTGCCGCTAAAAAACCTGCATCAAAGAAAACTGTTGCTAAGAAACCAGCGGCTAAAAAAGCGGCAACTAAAGCAAAAACATAGTTCCACTTTTTAGTTTAGAGAAAATCAGTGCCTTACTTAGGGATTCTTAAGTAAGGCACTTTTGTTAAGAGAACTTGTGATATTTACCTTAGTTCTTTTAACAAAAGTTAGATTAAATGTTATTAACTCAAGAAAATATTTGTTTTGGAGAACACCAAATGAACATAATTGACAGAACTGACGAAGAACTTTTTGATTTGGCAGGAACTTGGTGGAAAGATCTTATCAAATACTCTAATAACAAAAACTATCTTATGTTCATCGAGCATTTTTCTAAATCATTACGCGCTGGCGCAAATGAAATGGAAATTGGTAAACAATTTGCAAAAAGTGAGCTCGCGCAAAACCTATCACCAGACTTTGATATTTCAGGCACTATTCGTCGTGGAGAGCATGTAACTGTAATCATCAGACAAAGAAGCAAAAAACAGGAAGGCG
>CALFUP010000036.1 GCA_937929875.1 uncultured Cocleimonas sp.
TTGCCCCTGAAAAGCCCTCAAAAACGAACGACAAGCGGGCTAGGTTGATCGCAAAGGCATTGTCTGAGGGGTTGGCACCACAAGAGTTTAAAAACGCCGTGAGGGGCTGTAAAAGCTCGACACATCACATGGGGCAAAATGAGCAAGGGAGAAAGTACAACGACATTGAGTATATTTTGCGACCAAATAATCTTGACGCATGGAAGAATTACGGCGGAGAGGGTAGGCCTATGAACGAGT
Organism: uncultured Cocleimonas sp.; assembly: GCA_937929875.1. GTDB lineage: Bacteria > Pseudomonadota > Gammaproteobacteria > Thiotrichales > Thiotrichaceae > Cocleimonas. Next base: position 241 of record CALFUP010000036.1, read on the forward strand.
TTGAGCAGCAGGAGGAGAGATTCAAAGACCCGAACTATCTCAATCAACTTTGTCGAGAGCTTGGAATGGAAGAGATGTTCGGGAAAAAACCGATTGATGGCGAGGTTATATCAAGAGAAGGCGTTGAGGCAATAAGACACTAAGCTAAGTAAGTATAAATTTTACAAGGATATTATTATGGAAATGGAAGATTACCCGAGGTTTTCAAGTAAGTGGAATTCAGTTATCGAGGCCAAGGCAGGCAAGAAGCTATCAGATAGGGCGATGATGACAGTGTTCAAGGTCATGAGTTGCTATAGCTTCGATGATATCGACATGGCGTTAGATAAGTTCATGATGAACCCTGACGAAGGCATGTATCACCTGCAACCGCCAAGCATTGTTAAAATAATCGAGGGAAACAGCGAAAGCGCCGCCATGATCGCGTGGACTGAAGTTGATAAGGTGGTCAGAAGTGTGGGCGTTGGCGATGATTTGGTGTTAGCAGATAGAATATCGATGCGAGTCATTGAAGACTTGGGCGGACTAATCAGAACCCAGGATTTAAGCGACAAAGACCTGCCATTTTTCGGCAAAGAGTTTAAAATACTGTACCAGAGATACAGAATATCAGGCTGTAATCGATACCCAGAAAAACTTATAGGGACAAGCAATATTCAAAGAGAGGCCCACGGCTTACCCTTGTTGCCTGCTCGTTTCATAGACTTTAAAAATCGAGGCTCTGAGCAGGTAAAATTGCCTGACATGAGTAAGCCAAGGTACAAGCAGATAGAAAAAAATAAGATGGAAGGCAAGACGCCCAAGCAAGTCATGGACGAACTTAAAAAACTAGTAAGCGCAACTTAATTTAAAAAGGATTTGAAGCATGGAAATACAAGAAAATTTTGATTTTGGCTCTGAGCACGACACATTCGGGAACGTCTATATTTTAGAGCTAGAAAATATGGGCTTTGCTTTTGATGAAAGAAGCAATTGTTACAGCTACTTGAAAGTGATTGACGATAATGTATTTAAGATAAAATACACACAAGATTGCTCGCTTGAAATAGACATGGGATTTGATCGAAATTTAGTTTTTATTGATCCGTCAATCGATTTTATTTGCGAAGTGATTGAGAGGTTTCAGATTTGAAATTTAGTGTCAAAGTTGATCAAGAATTTTGTAAGCTGCACTCAAGCACCCCGTGGGGCGTAAAGAAGTTTAGAAGGTATCTTTATCCTAAAAGCTTGATGAAATTCATAGGCTGTGAGTTTGTCATTCAAACTAAAGGATCACAAACAAAATCGATGAAAAGAGTTAAAAGCCATGTATCAAAAGTTGTTCTCAATGGAGTTGACTTGAATTTTAGTGAATGGACGAAAATAGAATGTAGCCTTGAAAAATCTTTTATTGATATGAAGTCTATGGTTTTGTTTACAAATTCATCAATGCTTAAAAGAGAGGCAGAAAGATACATGAGAACTAGGGATCTAAAGGAGACTTTCGCCCCAAGAATTATAGGAGAAAATGATTTACTTGAAAAGGAAATAAGAGAAAAACACAAAAAGTTAATAGCAAGAGCAAGGAAGAGAAAAAAGCCTGATTTAGTAGACGGATCTTAACTTTGTGCTATACTTAACTTAAGTTGAAAGGGAGGTTAAATGAGACAGCATTTTTGCGATTGGCTCTATCAGAGTAGAGTTGAAAAGGGAATGAGTAGAAGGGAGTTGGCGAGAAAATCAGGTGTATCGCCATACATGATATCAAGATATGAGGAGGAGTGTACACCAAAGATTCAGCTAATTATAAAGTTTGCTAAAATCTTTAATGAGTCGCCGGACTTTATGTTTAACTTAATTTACCCAGGATGAAAAAAATGGTTGAAGGAATAACGGAGCAGCATTTGAAAACGCTGATTAAAGCATCATCAAATTATCTCATGTTCACGCATAACGCGACAATGGTTGAAGATATACTTAGCACCATTGAAGATCTTGCGCCAAATCTTGATCAAGACACTATACTTGACATGGGCTTACTCAAGACTCCAGCTTTTAGCATAGGTCGCCTTGAGCGCCTAAAGTCGGTAGTTATTCAAGAATTAGAAGCAAGGGGTAAAGCATGATTTTACTTGTGTGTGTTCTTTGTGCATTAATCGTTTTCTTGATTATCGATTTACAGCATAAAGTTGTAGACATGAAAAGCGATCTTGAGGCAATGTCTAAGCAGTTAAAATCAATCGAAAAATTAAAGGGATTTAAGTCATGAATATAGCATCAGATACGCTTGCAACCTTTCTTGTGGTTGCTGTTGTTTTAATCGGTTTTTTGATAAAGGTGGTGATGTAATGAGTGTAAGGAAAATAAGCAATTATGAAAGGGATTACCACAATGGTAGTGAGTCGAGGGATTTGACAAACGCAATTCTCTACTCTTACAGATACGCGATGGATCACAACGGGATTTGTGCGGGTGAAGTCACTTCGATGATAAAAAGGAACCCGGTCGCGTTTTGTGAGAGTGTCAGGCTGCAAATAATCAAAGAATGCCGTAGTGCTGGTGAAGAGTGGCAAGCTTTAAAGGTGTTTCTTGAAGATAGGTCTAATTTTGATCCGTCTTGAGCTTCCACTCCCGCCCAGCGGCAACAACAGGAACTCCGTCAGTGTCAGGCGGGGTAAGCCCAATTTCAGCAGGAAAAAGACCACTCAAGATTTTTACGATGTGGTTTTTTATACGTTCCTGCAATCAAAGCAAAGCAAGATTTTTTCAGAGTGCCAGATTATAATCGACTTCTATATGAGCCGTGGGGACTGTGATAATCGAGTTAAAACCTTGTTTGATGGGCTTCAGTGGGGCGGCGTTATCGACGATGACAAGCTTGTTAAGAGGTTTAGCGTTAACTCGATTAAGTCTAGCAGGAAAGATCATAGGTGTGTGATTGAGATTCATGAGCTAACCGGCATGAGAGAATGGGTCGGATTGATTCAAAAGTTTTATGGCCTTGACTCTTGTTGAGTTATTGCTATAATGGCTTTACTAGCAAAAAACGGCTTACCACTTCAGTGCCTCTGTGCATTGATAAAGTGCCCTTTTCTCGATCTCTCCCGGTAAGTTGAAAGCGGGTCTGGGGCACTACTCTAAGTCTAGCGCCTTTTTTCCTAGTGCTTGTGAGAAGTGCCCAGATAGTTACTTTTTTCTCTTGTCGGCAAAACTTTCGAAATTTTTGGCTATCTGGTACTTCGCTCTTATTGACCATTGAAAATAGTGTGTTATAATTACCTTGCATTGTGGGGCTTCTTGCCCTTATGTGATTTGGCCCTGAGATGTTTCCGCATCGTTTGAAGGGCCGTCCTTTTTTCTGGGTCTATGACTTCCAACCTCAGTACAATTCAGCTTTAAAAGCTTCCCCTCTTTCTGTTAACTGGTCTTTTGATGGCATATAAACAAATTGTCTAGCCGTCAGCTGATCATTACTAGCCCCAAGATTTTTTGTCGCGCCTTGGGGCTTTCTTTTGCCTTATGATTGATAAAGAGGCCATCCTGATCACCTTTTAACCATTTCACCAGTCTTGGTATATAATCTCTCTAAAAAGGGAAATTATGAGCCAAGAATCAAGAAGTAAGATCATCGCGGCTCTGGCCACCATAATAGTAGCATTATTGGGCTTTTTAGGGATCATGACCAGTGCAGCGCAGCAAGATAGAAAGCTGTTGCAAGATCAAATAAACATCATGACCTCAAGAATTGACAAGCTTGTGAAAGATAACATCAAAGAACGGCGTCTCGTATTAGAGTTAAAGCTGGAGCTAAGGCAAGTCAACACGAAACAGAAGATTCTTCAGGGCTTCATTGATAGCGTTCCGCTCCCGATGTGGACGAAAGACCTAGATGGTGCGGTGTTCAGAATGTCGATGATCAATAAGGCTTATGAAAAGTACTTTGATCGATCAAAGATTGAGTACGAAGGGCGTACAGATTTTGACGTCTATCCAGAAGGAATAGCGCGCGAGTTCCAGAAAAGTGACTGGCGGGTTTACAATTCTCGGCGGCATGTGTGTAGGCCTGAGAACATGCCGGAAGGTAGAACGGT
>CALFUP010000037.1 GCA_937929875.1 uncultured Cocleimonas sp.
ACATTTGTCGTAGTCAACTAATACAATACCGTCTTCTTCACGTTTGTAACTTGCGCCAGTTGGGCAAACTGGCACACATGGAGGCTCTTCACAGTGCAAACAACTTTTCGGAAAATGTACCGTTTCTGTTTGCGGATAAGTCCCTATTTCAAACGATTGAACTCGATTGAAAAACGTCCCTGTCGGGTTTGCACCATAGGCAAACTTATCAACCATCGGGCCAGCTTCACCCGAGGTATTCCATTCTTTACAAGAGGTCACACAGGCATGACAACCCACGCAGACATTCAAATCAATCACTAGTGCTAATTGAGTCATTATTTTAGTCCTCCTGTTTTACCCAGGTTTTTTCTAAATTTTCCGGCGACAAAACCTTGCCATTTGTTTTTACGTTTCTTTTCCATTCCAGGTAAAGGTTTGACTGCTTGGAATTGCGGTGATGTCACTTCAGGCTCACTATCATCTGCTTTGTAAACTCGCACCCTCACATCATACCAACCCGCTTGGCCAGTAACAGGATCTGAATTTGAAACGTGCTCACCTGCTTCGTGGGGGGGTAATTCTTCTGACAACACATGATTCAGCAGGAAGCCTTTATTTGCCTCATTCGCTTTAGGATCAAGTCCCCAAGCACCTGAAGCTTTACCAATTGCGTTCCAAGTCCAAACTGTTCCTGGCTCTACAGATTCTGAGAAACGACACATACATCGCACTTTACCGTGCATTGATTCAACCCAAATCCAATCGCCATCATCAAAACCATTTTTCTGGCCTAATGTTGGGCTCATATATAAATAGTTATGCGTATGAATCTGCCTTAACCAAGCATTTTGTGAATCCCATGAGTGGTACATCGCCATGGGACGCTGCGTTAATGCATTCAAAGGATATTTTTGCTTATCTGATAGTTGCGATTCCAAGGTTTCATAATGGAAAGGTAATGGATCGAAATAAGTATCAACACGTTTACGCAAACGCTCTGGTGGCTGTCTGCCATCGGTTTGTCCTCTGGCTGCCAAACGGAATTTTTGCAACACTTCTGAATACAAATGAATGTTAATCGGCTCATCATAACGAATCATGCTGTGCTCTTGCGCCCAGTGTAAATAACCTCTGTTCCAGTTACGCATGTATTGGAAGGACTTTGGCATTTCATAATGGAATACACAATTGTTCTTTTCGTACATTTCCCACTGATTTGGGTTTGGCTCGCCTTTTAACGACTTTTCTCCGCTTTTACCGCGCCAACCTGCCAAGAAACCGATACCTGAACCTGGTGCAGTTTCAAAATTAATCACTAAATCTCTGTAGTCTTTAAACTTACGACCACCATCTTCATTCGTAAATGAAGGTAGTTTTAAACGTGAGCCTAGTTCCACAATCACATCTTGGAAAGGCTTACACTCACCTTTGGGTGGTAATACTGGCACACGCACTGAGTCCGCAGGGCCGTCATATTCAGAAATAGGACGATCCAGCATCGACATCGCGTCATGACGTTCTAAATAAGAAGTATCAGGCAAAATCAAATCACCGAAATCTACGGTTTCCGAATGATATGCATCACAAACAATAATGAACGGGATTTTATACTCACCCTGCTCGTCTTTATCTACCAACATCTTGCGAACTTCGCCGGTATTCATCGAAGAATTCCAGGCCATGTTTGCCATGAATAACATTAAGGTGTCAACTTGATACGGATCGCCACGCCATGCGTTAGTAATCGCATTGTGCATTAAACCGTGGACTGATAATGGGTACTCCCATGAGAACGCTTTATCAACACGAATTGCTTCGCCATCATCATCCACAAACAACGCATCTGGACCATCAGGAAATCCTAGTGGCATACCGTTTAATGGCGTATTTGGTTTTACATCATCCCAACCTGTTGGTGGTTTTGGACAAGGCGGAATTGGACGAGGATAAGGGGCTTTATGACGGAAACCACCCGGACGATCAATCGTACCTAGAATAGTCATCAAAATGCTTAAAGCTCGAATGGTTTGAAAGCCATTAGAGTGTGCTGCTAGGCCACGCATTGAATGGAAAGAAACAGGGTTTCCCGTCACTGTATCGTGATCTTTACCCCAAGCATCCGTCCATTGAATCGGTAGCTCGATTTTTTGATCACGCGCCACAATTCCCATTTCATGAGCTAAACGACGAATCGTTTCAGCATCAATACCCGTAATGCCTTCGGCCCACTCAGGTGTATATTTTTGTACGCGTTCACGTAATAAAGTAAACGCCGGTTTACACGGTGTGCCGTCTTCCAGCTCGAATTCACCGACTAAATAAGGATCAACTCCCTCGGTGCGCATGGTCACTTCTTTGTCGTCTTTTTTGCTCCACCAGAGTTTATTCTGCGGATCAAAACAACCTTCTTCGTAGGGATCATCATTGCGAATGAACATACCTTCGTTGTTGCTACCTTTGGTTAAATCGACCAATTCAGCGGAGTTGGTGTAATTAACTAAGAAGTCACGATCGTACAAACCTAATTTAATTAATTCATGAATAATTGCTAAAATTAAAGCGCCATCAGTACCTGGTTTAATCGGCACCCATTCATCTGCAATAGCGGCGTAACCTGTTCTTACAGGGTTAATAGCGATAAAACGACCACCATTACGCTTGAACTTTGCCAGTTCGATTTTCATTGGATTAGAGTGATGGTCTTCCGCCGTTCCTATCATAAAAAACAGTTTTGATCGCTCTAAGTCTGGTCCGCCGAACTCCCAGAAAGATCCACCTATGGTGTAAATCATGCCAGCAGCCATATTGACCGAACAGAAACCACCATGCGCCGCATAGTTTGGCGTACCAAATTGCTTAGCGAACATACCTGTTAGCGCCTGCATTTGATCACGCCCAGTAAATAGCGCAAATTT
>CALFUP010000038.1 GCA_937929875.1 uncultured Cocleimonas sp.
CGGCAGCTAATACACCCCAATCAACACCATCAGCGCCCACTGTTCTAGTCATGATTGCAGAAATTGGTTTTGCATCTACCGTGGTTAGTGTTCTTGCGATTAATAATTCAACCCAAGAAAACATAAAGCAAAAGAAAGCAGCAACACCGATACCTGAGGCAATTAATGGCATAAATACTTTTACGAAAAACCGTGGGAATGAGTAACCGTCGATATAAGCAGTTTCATCGATTTCTTTAGGAACGCCTGACATAAAGCCTTCTAAAATCCAAACAGCTAACGGAACATTGAAGAGACAATGCGCTAGAGCAACAGCGATATGTGTATCAATTAATCCAAACGATGAATAGAGCTGAAAGAAAGGTAAGACAAAAACAGCCGCTGGTGCCATGCGATTTGATAACAACCAAAAAAACAAATGTTTATCGCCTAAAAACCGGTATCTCGAGAATGCATAAGCAGCAGGCAAGGCCACTGATAAAGATATAATCATGTTCAAAAACACATAGATCATCGAGTTTATGTAACCGTTATACCAAGACGGATCGCCAAAAATAACAGCATAATTTGCCAGTGTTGGGTTTTCAGGAATAAGGGTGAATTTAGATAATATTTCCTGATTGGTTTTAAAGCTCATATTGATCAGCCAATAAATTGGCAGCATCAAAAAGAAGATGTACAGAGAAGGCGCTATCCATTTCAGATTACGTGGCTTTTTGAGGCGATTGTTTTGGAGCATCGCGCCATCTACTAAAACTGTGCTTGAGTTGTTGTTAATGCTATCAGCCACGATTAAACCTCCTTCTCGGGTTTATCGACGCCGGTGTTATTCATAACGGTGAAGAATACATAACAGACTAGCAATACGATTAACTGATAAACAAGAGACATCGCAGCCGCTGGACCTAGGTCGAACTGACCGATTGCCTGCTTAACTAAATCGATGGATAAGAATGTCGTTGAGTTACCCGGACCGCCACCTGTAAGAACAAAAGGTTCGGTGTAGATCATGAAAGAATCCATAAAGCGAAGTAGGAAAGCGATGATCAAAACGCCACGCATTTTTGGCAATTGAATATAACGAAACACTGACCACTTAGAGGCACCATCAATTCTAGCGGCTTGATAATAAGCTTCAGGTATAGAAACTAAACCTGCATAGCAAAGTAAAACCACAAGGCTAGTCCAGTGCCATACATCCATGATTATGATGGTGACCCAAGCATCAAAGATGTTGCTGGTGTAGTTATAATCTATACCTAAAACAGCCATGGTATGACCTAACAGACCAATATCGCCTCTGCCAAAAATTTGCCAAATTGTTCCAACCACATTCCAAGGTATAAGTAATGGCAATGCCATCAAAATCAAACAAACGGGAACCCAAATTCCTTTCTTGGGCATTGATAAAGCAATCATTATTCCTAAAGGGATTTCGATACACAATATGATGAATGAGAATAGAAGGTTGCGACCTAAAGCGTTATGAAAACGTTCTGATCTCAAAACATCTGTAAACCATTCTGTGCCTACCCAGAAAAATTTGTTACCTCCGAAAGTATCTTGAACCGAATAATTCACAACAGTCATGATGGGGATAATCGCAGATAAGGCGACCAACAAAAAAACAGGAATAACTAACAACCAAGCCTTATTGTTATAGGGTTTATTATCCATGATTAAACACCTTTCCCTTTGTTTTCTGTATGACCTGTTGGACGAACTAAATGATCATTTTGGTAAATATTAATACGTGAAGTTTCGATTGTTATTTTCGGTTCAGCAGGAATATTTTCACCTTCATTCAAAACAACATTCAAATCATTGCCTTCAACTCTAGTGTGAACAATCTTAAAGCGACCAATATCTTCAACACTGCTTATTTGTGCAGGAATACCATCAGCTTTTGAATCTAAGGTTACGAATTCTGGACGGATACCTAATTCAATTTTTCCTGATAGTTCTGGATAAGTGCCTTTCAGTTGAATGCTGTGATTCCCAAGTTTTGCTTGATCACCTTGGATATCTACTGGCAGAAAATTCATACCGGGTGAACCTATAAAGTAACCAACAAAAGTATGTTTTGGTTCGTCAAACAATTCTTCTGGCGTTCCAATTTGCACGACTTCACCTTCGTACATAACGACTACTTTGTCGGCAAAAGTTAAGGCTTCTGTTTGGTCATGGGTCACATAAATCATGGTGTGCCCAAACTGGCGATGCAAGTCTTTCAATTTGGTACGAAGCTGCCACTTCATATGAGGATCGATGACGGTTAATGGCTCATCGAACAAGATGGCATTCACATCGTAACGAACCAAACCACGACCTAGAGATATCTTTTGTTTTTCATCTGCAGTTAATCCACGAGCCTTCTTATTGGCTTTATCGCTAAGGTCAAGAATCTCTATCATCTCTTCGACGCGCTTAGAAATTTCATCTTTTGGCACGTGGCGATTCTTTAATGGAAATTCTAAATTTTGTCTCACAGTCATCGTGTCGTAAATCACGGGAAACTGAAAAACTTGAGCTATGTTTCGCTGTTCCGGTTGGTATGAAGTCACATCTTGGTCGTTAAATAAAATCTTACCTTTCGATGGTTCTAACAAGCCTGAAATGATATTTAATAACGTTGTTTTACCGCATCCAGAAGGGCCTAAAAGTGCATAAGCGCCACCATCATCCCAAGCATAATCAATTTCTTTTAATGCAAAGTCAGCATCTGTTTTAGGATTTGGGTAATAAGAATGAGCTAATTTATCTAGAGTAATTTGAGCCATTAAGCAGCCCCCGCAATAGGTGCTGATACAAGTGTATCTTCACTATCAAATATAAAGAATTTAGATGGATTCATATAAACGGGAATCGTATCGCCAATATTTACTCGATGAACACCATGCGTTAATACCACCAGTTTTAAATCATCTTGCTTCACATGCACAAAAGTTTCTGATCCTGTAATTTCAGTGGTTGATACTGGAGCTTCAATTTTCAAAATTTTATTTTTAGAATTAGACTCACTCAGCATCAAATGATGGGGGCGGATGCCGATACTGTATGAACCATCAGTTAAGCCTGCTAGATTTTCTGGGCAAGATACTTCACCTTGTGAAAACACAAACTTAGTTCCTTTTTTCTGCATAGGAATAACATTCATCGGTGGGTCAGAGAATGTTTGTGCCGTTACTAAATTAGAAGGTTTGTTATGCACGTCTATGGTAGTTCCGAATTGAGTGACTCGACCTTCGTGCAAGGTTGCAGTGTCACCACCCAGTAACAACGCTTCTTGTGGCTCAGTAGTGGCGTATAGGAAGATTGCTCCAGTTTCAGCAAAGATCCGAGGTAATTCAATGCGGAGTTCTTCACGAAGTTTATAATCTAAATTGGCTAATGGTTCATCTAGTAGAACAAGCTCTGCCTCTTTAACCAAAGCTCTAGCCAAAGCAGTTCGTTGTTGTTGTCCACCAGAAAGATTTAAGACCCCTCTATCAAGATAAGGACTGAGTTTCATTAAATCGGCCGCTTTCCGAACCTTGGTGTCTATGGTTTTTTCGTCAATCCCAGCGACACGCATAGGTGATGCTATATTTTCATAGACTGTAAATGCGGGATAATTAATAAATTGTTGATAGACCATGGCAACATTACGTTTCTGTACAGGAGTTTTAAGAACGCTACCACCGTCCATAAGGATATCCCCAGAGGTAGGACGATCTAGTCCTGCCATCAATCTCATTAAAGATGTTTTACCCGAAAGAGTAGGGCCGAGTAGCACATTCAATGACCCCTTCTCTAACTTCATAGAGACGTCATTGATATGAAAAGTATTACCTACTTTCTTACTCACATTTCTCAATTCTAACAATTACTACTCCTTAACGTTTTCGTGTTCTCAATAGCAACTCTATTCTGCATCCACTCATCTAGTGTAGAAATTTCTTTTTGGCTAAGACGTATGCCAATTTTAGATCTTCGCCAAATAACATCTTCTGCACATTCCGCCCATTCTTCATTGATGAGGTAGTTAACTTCTTTCTCTGTTAGTGAGCCACCAAAAGCTCGCCCCATATCATCTATGCTTGTGGCACCTTCCATCAAGACCCATGACTTAGTTCCGTAGCTACGAATTAGCCTATGAGCCAAACCTGAATCCAAGAAAGAGAACTCTGACTTCAGCTTTAATACTAGTTGATCGAAACAAGAAACTTCGAAATCCCCTCCAGGAAGTTGGGAATTAGCAGTCCAAGGCATTTTCTTAGAACCGATTAGAGCTTCAACTTTTTTGAGCATTGATTCGGATAGTTTTCGATAGGTAGTTATTTTTCCACCAAAAATATTGATGACTGGAGGCTCTCCATTCTCACTATCAACTCTTAAAATATAATCACGAGTCGCTTCTTGGGCTTCGCTTGCACCATCATCAAACAGCGGTCGAACACCAGAATATGACCAGACGATATCGTCTTTATTGATGGATTTCTCGAAATATTCGCTTGCCACTGAGCATAAATATGAAATTTCAGAGCTTGTTATTTTTACATCAGCAGGATCACCTTTGTAATCTTGATCGGTTGTTCCTATTAATGTGTAGTCGTCCTCGTATGGCAATGCAAAAACTATACGGTTGTCTGCATTCTGAAAAATATATGCCTTGTCATGATCATGTATTTTAGGAACTATTATGTGACTTCCTTGAACAAGACGGACATTTTTAGAGTGAGTACTATGCAATGTTTTGTCTAAGACCTTGTCTACCCAAGGACCTGAAGCGTTTATTAGTAAACGTGCTCTATGCTGTGTTGTTTCATCAGAACGTATGTTTTTAGTGGTGACAAGCCAATGGTCGGCTTCCCTTACAGCATCAATAACTTGAGTTCGTGTCTCAATTACTGCGCCTCGATCATGCGCATCCTTTGCATTTAATACAACTAATCTAGCATCGTTTACCCAACAATCTGAATACTCAAATCCTTTCGAAAACATTGGTTTTAGAGGTTTTCCTTCAGTTGATGTTTCCAGATTGACTTGTTTAGTACCTGCTAATAGCTTGCGTTTACCCATATGATCGTAAATAAACAATCCCAATCGTAACAACCAAGCTGGTCTCATTGAACTGTGGTGAGGTAATACAAAACGCATTGGCCAAATGATATGTGGGGCCATATTTAAGAGAACTTCACGCTCCCCCAAAGCTTCACGTACTAATCTGAACTCGTAATGCTCTAGATATCGAAATCCACCATGTATAAGTTTTGATGACCAAGAAGATGTGCCACTCGCCAGATCATTCATTTCAGCTAAACGAACTGAATAGCCGCGACCCGCAGCATCACGAGCAATGCCACAACCATTTATTCCACCACCGACGATGAATATGTCATCTACTTCTGACAATGAGACTCCCTTCTAATTATCATTTTTGCAACTGAGTATAAAATAATCAGCAAATAGCAAAGGTAATCGAAAGAAAAACGAATGTCAAACGAAAGAATTTATTGGGAGAGTGTTAGTTTTGAACTTCAATAACTTGAATTTCGGATTCATTACATACTTCACGAAATTCTTTATCCAAAATGACATCAGTTATAAAGGTATCAACTTGTGAAATATGACCAATTCTTACAGGGGCACTTTGCTCAAGTTTTGAAGAGTCAGCGACTAATATCACATGACGGGAGTTTTCAATGATGGCTTGAGCAACTTTCACTTCACGAAAATCAAAATCTAATAATGAGCCATCAGAATCAATTGCAGAAGAGCCGATAATTGCGTAATCAACTTTAAAGTTCTTAATGAAATCTACTGCAGCTTCCCCAACAATCCCTCCATCTGAAGGTCGTACAACACCGCCAGCAATAATCACTTCATTGTTTGCGTTAAGCCTAAGTCTGCTTGCAACATTAATATTGTTAGTAATGATCATTAGTCCTTTATGGTCAAACAGGGCATCACTAAAGGCTTCCGTAGTTGTACCAATGTTAATAAAAAGGGAAGTGTTATCAGGAATGATAGTCGCCGCAGCTTCACCGATAAGTACTTTTTGTGAGGCTGAAATTTGTCTTCTTGCCTCATATTCAATGTTTTCATGACTATTGATTAATCTGGCTCCACCATGAATTCTTATTAGTTTCTTAGCTTTTTTAAGTTCGTTAAGATCAGTTCGAATCGTTTGAGGTGTAACTTTGAATGTTTCTACAAGTTCATCAACAGATATCTGGCCCTGTTTTTTTAGTAAATCAAGAATATCATTGTGCCTACTCGTTAGTAACATTGCTTAAAATACCTTGTTGATTTTCTTGTGGTGTAGCTTATACAAATTACGCAAATTAACTCGACTTGTCAAAAGAGACGTAAGTAATTAAAAAACAAATAGTTAAATTTACAAACTGATAGTAAATGGAAAATAGATTAATACTATAACTTTCGTATTAATCGTTGGTTTGATTTTTTTTAGTGATATTTGATAAATGAAAGGTAAACGAAAACTCATGGCGTAAGTCTTTTTTCCTATAGACCAGTTGAAAAATAATTATTTTAATAAGTGGTGCAACTGCGCAAACTTGATACGAACAGTTGTTAAAAAATGTAGGTAGTTATCAGATTTAATATAATCAACATATTGAAAAAGTAGGGGGGTGTGCTTTATTGATTTATTCAGAACTGAGTTTCGTTATTGCTTTAATCTGGGAGGGCTATTTTTGTATTGTTGTAAACTGGATGGATGAGCTTTTACTTAGATTTTACAAAAAGGAAAGGCTCACAAAAAAAGCCCAATCAACTACAAGTAATTGATTGGGCTTTTGAATTTGGCTCCTCGACCTGGACTCGAACCAGGGACCAATAGATTAACAGTCTACTGCTCTACCAACTGAGCTATCGAGGAATTGAAGAGGCGAGAATTTTAATGTTTAGATGCTATAGGGTCAACTACTAATTACCTAAATGGATGAATTTTTATAATTTAATGTATGCAGCCGCTTTTTCGATGACTTCTATGCCTGCACCTTCTTTGTGAGCGTTTTCACTGATGTGTCTTCTCCAGGCTTTTGCGCCGGCTTCGCCTGTAAACAATCCGAGTAGGTGTCTGCTCATAGACTTTAAATAAACACCTTCCGACATCTGTTGCTGCATATACTCCTTATAGGACTCTAATACTTCCATACGAGTAGGTTTATTGTGTTTGGCCTCATCGTAAATACCGTGATCTACATCCGTCATTAAATAAGGGTTATGGTAAGCCTCGCGTCCAACCATAACACCATCTATGTGTCCTAAATGTGCACTGCATTCCTCTAATGTTTCAATACCTCCATTGATAATTAGTTCTAATTCGGGGAATTCACGTTTCATTTGATAAACGAGTTCGTAATTCAAAGGAGGAACGTCACGGTTTTGTTTCGGGCTCAAGCCTTTTAGCCATGCTTTACGAGCATGAACGATAAATGTTTTACATCCTGAATTAGATACAATTGATAAAAATCGTCTCAAAGTGTCTTCTTCTTCCATATCGTCTATGGCAATTCGATTTTTTACCGTAACGGGAATATTAACGGCTGCCTGCATAGCAGCAACGTTTTCAGCGACTAATTCTGGCTCTGCCATTAAACAAGCGCCAAATGCGCCATTTTGTACACGATCACTCGGGCAACCCACATTGATATTAACCTCATCATATCCAGCGTCTTCAGCCATTTTTGCGCAAGTAGCCATTGCTTTAGGATCACTCCCGCCAAGTTGTAAGGCAACAGGGTGTTCGCCATGACTAAATTTGAGATATCGCTGTGCATCTCCATGTATTAAAGCGCCAGTCGTTACCATCTCTGTATAGAGTAAACTGTGCTTAGACATGCTTCGCATTAGCATTCTTTGATGGCGATCAGACCAATCCAGCATGGGTGCAACACAAAAACGGCGATTAATATTGGACAAATGAATTACTCATGAAAATTTGCAAGATTATGATATGCTTCTCGACCATTGTAAATCATAGCGTTAGGGCTTTTTAAATGGATGTAGGACAATCAATCCAAGCTGGAAACTGGATAGCACTATTTACCTATATGGGTTTTAGTTTTTTTGCAGGTTATGTCATTGGCTTTGCCACACGAACATTTCTTAAGTTTGTGTTTTTTCTTAGCGGTGCGGTTTTAATTCTGTTATTCCTATTGCAATACAATGATTTAATTCATGTAAAGTGGGATGCGTTCGAGAGTATTTATAACAGTTTAATCGGATGGATTTCGCCACACTTAGGTGGCTTGAAAAACTTCATAACAGCTAATTTATCTTCTGCCGCGATGGCGGGGTTAGGTTTGTTTTGGGGCTTCAGAAGAAAAAGCTAGGTGACTTTCTAGTATAAATTTAGATCTTAAATAAACAAACGATCAAAAAAGTAGGGGGGTGTGCCTTATAGTGTAAGAATTACACTGTAGAGTACATCCCCTACTTTTTGATGAGTCTTTGGAAAGAAGGTGCTAATAGAAGTTGTTAATCTCCCCTAGCTTTCGCCTCTACTCAAAGCCTGAATCCGGTTAATTAACTCCTGCGGAACTTCAATACCATCTCGTTCAAATTCAGCGCGTAATTGATGTCGGCGAGCCCCGGGGATACGCACATCGCTACCGTCACTGTCGTCCGTTAAGTCTGTAAACATCTGTTCAAGGTGTTCAATATAATTAGATGAAAAGAAATCTGGATTGAAGGCAATAATGCTTTGCCCGACATTTGGTGGGCCGTCTTCGTTGTTCGCAAATAAGGGGGCTTCGTATGAGCAATTACTGCCTGTTAGTACGCCACCCATTAAATCAACGATTAAACCTAAGCCAAATCCTTTTGGACCGCCAACAGGTAGTTGAGCGCCTTTTAAACCTTCAGCGGGATCCGTGGTAGGATTTCCTTGAGAGTCAATTGCATGTCCTGCTTCAATTTGACGCCCTTCTTTTGCTGCTTGTACTAAGTTGACGCGTGCAGTCGATGCAGTAGCCATATCAACAACTACAGGACCTTCATCTTTACGTGGCGATCCAAAAGCGAGTGGGTTAGTGCCAAAGAACGGGACTTTGCCACCATGAGCAGCAACGGCTTTAGATGAGTTTGCAAACATAAGTGATACTAGTCCGCGCTCACCTAGTCTTCTAACAAACCATCCAAGTACGCCTGCAGAATATGAGTTATGAATCGCCATCATGCCAATACCTTCTTGCTTGGTCATGGTAATGAGCTCTTCTTCTGCATGTAAATAGGCAGTGTGGCAAAATCCAAAATTAGCATTAACAACGACTGCTGATGCCGATTGCTTAACAATCTCTGGGCTTGCATTACCAATTAATTTGCCACAACGTAAGTGGTTTAAGTAGTGTGGTAAATAACCTAAACCCACATTGCGAATGCCTTCTGCTTCGGCATCCATGATTTCTTGTGCAGCTGTAGTCGCTTGTAGATCGTTAGCACCTGCTTCACGTAAGGCTGAATAACAGAGGTCTTTTATTTCTTTTAGAGTAAGTGTTGGCATAAGTTTACATACTGATGTTGAGTTGATCGAATGGCTCTGAGGTTCAGAGTAGTTGATAGTATAAAGCGCATAAAAAAACCTGCAACTTTACTAAAGTTAGGCGTAAGAAAACTTACGGTAAACTTCAATAAAGTTGCAGGTTTATTAGCTATAAACCAGTTTAACTAGCTTTTGCGCTTGGTGTTGACGATACTCTCGGTACTAGTGCTTTAACTAAGTCCTTCATATGTAAAGCGCCGACGGGTTTGCCATCTTGCATAACGACATAGGACTTTAAAATTTCACCTTCAGAGTGAGCAATCACATCTTCTAAAGTATCATCAAAATCACAACAATTCTCTTCATTGCTTGGCAGATCATGTTCGATTTCAGACATTATAGAGCGCACTTTAAGTACACGGGCACGGTTAATATCACTAACAAAATCTTCAATATAAGGGTCATTAGGATTAAGTAAAATATCCTGAGGTTCCCCTTGTTGAATGATGGCGCCATCTTTTAAAATAACTAAATGATCAGCTAGTTTTAGTGCTTCGTCCAAATCATGAGTGATGAAAACGATTGTTTTGTGAAGGTCTTTTTGTAGCTCTAACAAAAGATCCTGCATGACCGTTCGGATGAGTGGGTCAAGTGCAGAGAATGCCTCATCCATCAGCATCACTTCAGAGTTAGAGGTAAGCGCTCTTGCTATACCTACACGTTGTTGCATACCACCCGATAATTGATGTGGATATTGATTTTCATTGCCTGATAGGCCAACTCGATCAATCCATTTTTGTGCTTCTGCATTGATGCTCTCCTCGTCACCTACTCCTCGAATACGTAAAGGAGTTCCAGCATTTTCTAAAACAGTTTTGTGAGGTAAGAGCGCAAACTTTTGGAAAACCATAGACAATTTTGTTTGTCGCATTATGCGTAGTTCTTCAGCAGAAAGCTTCAGCACATCAATGCCATCAACGAGTACTTCGCCCGTTGTAGGTTCAATAAGGCGATTTAAGTGGCGAATTATTGTGGACTTTCCTGAGCCAGAAAGCCCCATGATTACTGTAATTTCACCGTCAACCATATCAATATTGATATCTTGTAAAGCGAGTACATGGTTATGCTTTTCCATTAGCTCTGGTTTGCCCATGCCATCTTTAACTGCTTGTAATACCGATTGTGGTTTAGGACCAAAGATTTTGTACAGTGATTTTACTGAGATTTTAATGTTGTTTGAAATGTTATCAGTCATGACTATTCCTTAGTGATCCTGTGCTGCATTAATTCGAGATAAGGCTTTTTTACTAACGCGATCTAACATTATTGCTAGTAATACAATACAGAAACCAGAGATAAGTCCCACACCTAGCTCTAAGTTACGTATGCCTCGAAGTACCAATGTGCCTAAGCCTGGTGCAGATACTAATGAAGCAATAACCAAGATAGATAGAGCCATCATGATGGTTTGGTTAATACCTGCCATTATTGTTGGTAGTGCCAATGGAATTTCCACACCAAATAGTTTTTGTTTCTTACTCATACCAAATGCGTCAGCAGCTTCGATAATATCTTTATCAACCAGTCTAATGCCTAAATCTGTAAGACGTATTACAGGAACAATCGCATATAGCATGATTGCAATACCGTAAAGCTTTGACTCAGTAACGCTGAATAAGAAGATTAATGGAATCAAATAAACAAAGGATGGCAAGGTTTGTAACATATCCAATATGGGTATGTTAATTTTTTGAAACCAATCGTTTTTCGACATCAAAATGCCGATCGGTATACCGAATAGAATACATAAGACCGTACAGACAAAGATAATTGACAGAGTCTCGACTGCATAAGTGTAATGATCAATAAAGGCAAAGAAGAAAAAAGTTGCTGCGACTAAAATTACTGTCGGCCAAGAACGCGTTACTTTAAATGATAGAAATAACACAAGTGGAATTAGAACCCACCACGGTGTGTGGGTAAACAAATAGAGAGAGCCATCTAACAGCCAACTTAAAGGTTGCGTTAGTGGATCAAGTACGGTCTTTAAAGGGTCTTTTATATCCAAAAAGACAGCTTCAACGCCGCTTGTCATATCGCGAGTTCGATCTATTGCGCCACATGATTGGTTTAAATTGTCTAACGAAGGAAATGGAATGTCGTACCATGCTGTTTCGACACTATCTTTTCCTGCAGCATCAGCTAAAAGTTCTGCCATTGACTTAGGTGTATCGGACTTAACTACAGTGCTGTCACACCATTCCCGCAAGCCTAAAACATTAATTATAGGGTCATAAAACGCCATGTTAGTTTCCTTTGTAAGCAGTTGTATTTATTTAAAATAAAAAAAAGTCGATAAGCGCCACTGTTGGTGCTTATCGACTTAGGTACTAGTGCAATTTTATTTAATCAATGCAGCTAGTTTCTTTTTAGCAGAATCATTGATCCATGTAGACCAAACATCGCTATTTCCTTGTATGAAAGAAACAGCAGCTTCTTCTGCAGATGCTTTGTTATCTTGTTTCCACGCTAAAATAGTATTCAACTGAAGATTAGTGAAACTAACTTTTGACATCAATTCAGTGATTTCAGGGTGAGACTTAGAGAAAGCAATTGAAACGCCTGTTACAACTGGTGCTGGTGGGTAGCCAGATTTTTTAGGTGCGTCAGTACATGTTTTATCTGATGCACATTTGTGTATTTCTTTGCTAACAGGTCCAACATCAACCTGAACCATGTTGTACTTACCTAAAATAGCAGTAGGACCGTAGTAGTAACCAAACCAAGGCTTCTTAGCGTCATAAGCTTCAGCAATAGATGCAGCTAGTGTTTCACCAGAACCATGATTGAAAACTTCCATGCCTTTGCCTTTGAAGTCCCATGCTTTTACATAAGAGTCATTAGCTACACGACAACCCCATCCTTCAGGACAGTTATGAAAACGACCACCAACAGCAGCTGGATTAGCAAGAATACCGTCAATTTTAGTTAGCTCAGGATTTGACTTAGCTAGGTAATCAGGAATCAACCAAGCTTCTAAAGCACCTTCTTTGAAAACATTAGCAACAGTCTTTACTTTGCCTGCTTTTTCAATTTTCGCGTATACAGGGGCACTGTTGTACCACATTTCTGTAGCAATATCAGGCTTGCCGTTTTCTGCAAGTGACGCAGCAGCAGTAGTAGTAGCAGATGGTACTTTAGTTACCTTGCAGCCATAGCCTTGTTCCATTAAAAACTTGGCAACTTCCGTGATAACTTGTGATGAAGCCCAGTTCATCTCTGTAATTGAAACTTCGCCACATTCAGCGGCTTTAGCTGGACTAGACATAGCAGCAAATAGAACTGCAGTACTTATTATACTAAAAAAACTTTTTTTCATTTTCTTTCCTCCATGGATAAACAAAAATTACATATATAAATATGTAATCATTAACTTTATAACAACTGATCTAAATGCAGTATCGTTAGAGCGACTTACAAGCTAATCATTATTATTGTCTAAAGGTAGTAGCCAGTTTAACTTTTGTCAAAGAACTTAATGTAAATTAAAATTGAGAAAAACTTAAATAAGTCTCTATTTCTTCGTGTTCAATTCAAATTGGCTGTACCTTTTCAAAGGGATAGTCTAATACTCACTGAGTTTTTTAACTTGCTGATAGACTTCATTTATAAACTCGGTCGTTGCTGCGGAAAGGCTGCGACTTGCTGGTTGTAATAAATATAATTGTCTTTTAATTGATGTATCTGCCAATTCTTTCACGACAAGATTAGGGGCTAATGAGGCAGCCATGCGTGGAAGTAAAGTAATGCCAAAGCCAGATTCTACAAATGAGACTAACGACGAAACATTTCTTATTTTTAAGTGAGCCCCAGAAACAAGTTTCTGAACATCGGGATGATTTGAAAGAATTAACAGATCATTTGAGATAAATGGATACTCAGCTAATTGAGCAAGTGTTAATGGTGTTTTAATTGCCTCTAAAGCATGACCTTTCGGAATTAGGCAAACAAATGGCTCCTCTGTTAGTAATTCTGATTTTAAATTTACAGAGCGAGACGAAAGACTTGCTATACCAAAATCTGAAGACCCTTCGGTGACTGTTCTTGCTACTGAGTATGAATCAATATCACGTAAATCGACCTGAATAGTCGGTCGAGTTCGATATAATTCAAGGATAACTTTTGGAATAAGATGGGTTGCAACGGAAGGTACTGCTGCCACTCGAACATGACCGCTTTCACCAGAAGCATAGCGCTTAATATCATCGACGGCTTTTTCATGCTCTGTAACGGCACGCATTGCACATTCGTTAAAAAACTCACCAAATGGGGTAAGCATTTGCTTGCGTTCTCCTTCAAACAATTGTTGGCCTGTTTGTTCTTCGATTAACTTTAACGTTAAAGAAACCGCCGAAGGTGAACGATTTAATTCATTAGCCGCTTCGCTTAAGGAGTTGTATTTGCTGACTGCTAAAAACTGTCGCATGTATTCTAGTTTTATCATGATTTATTTGTCTTTAAGTTATAAAAGAGCAGTTATACTTACTTGAGAAAAACTGTAGTAAATGCCAACTTAATACTGTTGACTTGAAATGTCAATGAGGCTTATTCTTGGCTCATAATTTAACGCAAAA
Organism: uncultured Cocleimonas sp.; assembly: GCA_937929875.1. Lineage (GTDB taxonomy): Bacteria > Pseudomonadota > Gammaproteobacteria > Thiotrichales > Thiotrichaceae > Cocleimonas. The sequence goes on from CALFUP010000038.1 coordinate 14,125, forward strand.
ATGAGCGAGTCAAAAATGAGTGATTTACAATTAAATTTTGTTGCAGGCGAGTGGGTAGCAGGTGAAAATGCAATCGAAAATATTAATCCTTCTAATCTTAAAGAAGTTATTGGCACCTATGCGCAAGCATCTCAAAGCCAACTAGATATTGCTTTAGAATCAGCAAATCAAGCACAAAAAGAATGGGCAAAAAGTGGCCTGGAAGTTCGTTACAACGTATTAATGGCTATCGGTACTGAGCTTATTGCGCGTTCTGAAGAGCTAGGTGAGTTACTAGCACGTGAAGAAGGTAAGCCACTTGCAGAAGGCAAAGGTGAAATCTATCGCTCAGGCCAGTTCTTTACTTATTATGCTGCTGAAGTGTTACGCCAAATGGGCGAAACAGCTGATTCCGTACGCGATGGCATCGAGATTGACGTACGACGTGAACCAGTAGGCGTTGTTGCTATTATTTCACCTTGGAATTTCCCAACGGCAACAGCAGTGTGGAAAATAGCACCCGCACTTGCATTTGGTAATGCGGTTATTTGGAAGCCTGCAAACTTAGTACCTGCATCGGCAGTTGCTTTAACTGAAATTATCTCACGCCAAAACTTACCTAAAGGTACATTTACTTTATTAATGGGTTCCGGTGGAAAAATCGGACAAAGCTTGGTTGAAAGCCCAATGATTGATGCGATCAGTTTTACCGGTTCTGTTGGTGTTGGTCGTAATATCGCTGCGTCATGTATTCAAAACTTTACCCGTGTTCAGTTAGAAATGGGTAGTAAAAATGCCTTGGCAATTATGGATGATGCAAATTTAGATACGGCGCTTGCTTGTGCTTTAAATGGTGCATTTGGCGGAACGGGTCAGAAGTGCACTGCGTCATCACGAGTCGTTGTTCACGAGTCAATTCATGATGAATTTGTAGAGCGTTTTGTAGCAGGCGCAAAAGCAATGGTAGTTGATCATGCGCTTAAGCCTGGAACACAAATTGGTCCAGTTTCATCATCGGCTCAATTAGACGAAAATATCAAGAACATCGCTTTGGCTAAAACTGAAGGTGGCGAATTAATGTGTGGTGGTGAGCGTGTTGAGCGTGAGCACGAAGGCTATTACATGGAGCCAACTATCTTCACCAATACCAAAAACAGCTTTGAAGTAAACCAAGAAGAATTATTCGCTCCTATGGCGTGTGTGATCAAAGTAGGCAGCTACGATGAAGCGTTAGAAACCGTAAACGATACTCGCTTTGGTTTAACCTCTGGCATCATTACGGAGTCTCTATCACGTGCTTCTCACTTTAGACGTAACTCAAAATCAGGTTGTGTCATGGTTAACTTGCCAACAGCGGGTACAGATTATCATGTGCCATTCGGTGGTCGTGGCGAATCTAGTTATGGCCCAAGAGAGCAGGGCAGTTACGCTAAAGATTTCTACACCATAGTTAAAACCTCATACATTAGTTCTGGTGAACCAAGCTAAGTAGCTGCGGTAATTATTGTGGTTATTTATTTGTTCAGATAACCACTAACGTTTGTACGTTGATAAAGCCAGAAGGAAGGAAAACTGGATGAGTTTAAACTATCGAATAGACAATTTGCAGTATGCAAATTGGTCAGAAAAAATCTTTCGCCAAATGCGAGAAGGCAAAGTTGACGCCGTTCATGTCACCATCGTTTATCACGAGAATTTTCGTGAGATGGTTGCTGAAATCGAAAAATGGAATCGTCACTTTGAGCGTTTTTCTGATCTTATCTTTCACGGTAAGTACGCGGAAGATGTGAAGCTCGCAAGAGAAACTAATCGCACAGCTATATTCTTTGGTTTTCAGAATCCTTCTCCAATAGAAGATGATATTGGACTTGTCGAAATCGTACACTCTTTGGGTGTTCGGTTTATGCAATTGACCTATAACAACCAGTCCTTATTAGCGACTGGTTGTTACGAGGCTGAAGATTCTGGCGTTACCCGAATGGGCCGTGAAGTCATCGCTGAAATGAATCGAGTCGGCTTAGTGGTCGATATGAGTCACTCTGCGGAACGTTCGACGATGGAAGCAATAGATATCTCATCTCGTCCAATTGCTATAACGCATGCGAATCCTTCCTTTTGGCATCCTGCATTACGTAACAAGTCGAACACTGTGATGAAAGCGTTAGCCGAGAGTGGCGGCATGATGGGATTATCATTGTATCCTCATCATTTAAAAGATGGATCAAACTGTACGCTTGAAAGTTTCTGTCAAATGGTTGCAGACACGGTTGATGTGATGGGAATTGATAATGTCGGTATTGGTTCTGATTTATGCCAAGATCAGCCTGATTCAGTCGTTGAGTGGATGCGTGTAGGTCGCTGGACAAAGAAAATTGATTACGGCGAAGGCTCTAAGAGCAATGCGGGTTTTCCTGATATGCCTACCTGGTTTGAAGACAATCGTCATTTTGACAATGTAGAAACAGGTTTGCATCAACAGGGTTTTAGTGAAGCAGACGCCGCAGCGGTAATGGGAGGAAATTGGTTGAATTTTTACGCTAAGAATTTTGTCTCTGCTACTGAATGATCCGCTGTGAACGGCCTAGCAAAGAAAGCCCTAACAAAGAGCAACCTAGCAGAGAACGAGCTAGCAAAGTGCAACCTAACTGAAAGCGATCTAAACGAGATTAATCTAATTGAAAATGACACCCCTCTACTTTTTGAGTGTTTTACAATAAAGCATTCAAGCTGCTAAACAGCGGAAAACGTTCGAACTCAGTCACGATTGCCCAAAAGATGAGTCAATAAACGCATAAAAAGTAGGGGGGTGTCATTTAAATACTCATTCCTTGGTAAATTACACTTATGAAAACATTAGATGCAAAGAATCATAATCATTGTGATGAGACTACTATTTGCGAGTTAATGCGTCCTGCAGATAAAGTGATGAAACTCGATCGGATGGGATCATCTCATCAAACACGCCTTAGCTTTATGCGTACTTTATTACGCCGATTAAAACGTGAGAACTGGAGCTTCGATAATTCAGTTTGGTCGATCAATGAAAACGGGGAAGGGCATGCTGTCTACTCGGCAATTGGTCCTCGGAATACCTACAGCCTTGTCGCGTTTGCTCATGACTTAGACCCAGCGTTACGTTCGGATCGTGTGATCGCAACCGCATGGGATGCTACTTTTTGTCTTTTCGATGGCATTCCAACCGCCGAAGATATCCAACGTTTAAGTGAGAATGTACCGTTACAAGAAGCCGGTAGAATATCTGATAGCGAACTCAGCTTGTCTCGTGCAAATCGTTCCGTAAGATTATTCCAATACGTGCTGGATAAGCTCGCAAATGGTGAACAGCCAGAGTTAGAACAAATTCAATCCGTAGGTTATTTGTATAGAACCACTGCTGTTTACGGTTCGAGTAAATTTGGCGCGGCAGACCGTGTTTTTACCCAAGATAGAGAATTAGCAGGCGGGCCTTTTCAACTAGAAATGCTATCGGTATATTTAATCCGTGCATTTACCCTCGACCTAGTAGAATTCATGGCGAAAACCAAAGGTGGCGACAAAGCTATCACTATAGCGCCAGATTTACGTCGACGTTTTGGTATCGGTAATTCAACCGGTTTGGGTATGGCTCCTTTTTTAGTCAACCATCCTTGCCTATTAAATAATTGGATTTCAGCTCGTGAACAAGCCTTTGCCAGAGTACGTGCAGAAAAATCGGTTTCACTAGAAATTCAAACGCAATTTGTAGACTTGCTCAAGCGAGCAATGTTGAATGTTGCCGTATGGCATTCTAGTCATGAGCTGCAGATAGTGAAAATCACTAATTTAAAAGCTGATCTAAGTAAATTATCAAAGCATGTTGCTAAAACTACTGTGTTTGAGCAAGACAATCCTTGGGAAGCGCTCAATAAATGGGTGGAAAATAATCTATCTCTAGAAGGGCAAGAGCAGTTTTTAAGTCTTATGATCGAACCTTACGGTGAATTAGTAGACGATCTAACTGCCAAAATGGGGGCAAATGAATACACCACTTTTCGTATTGACGGCAGTCAAAGCACTTCGGCATTGCTGAAACTGTTAGAAAAAAATTATGCCTGGGCCCTCAATGTTGATTATAAACAGGAGAAAAATCGCTCAAAGTTTTGGTATGTATCAGAAGAAAAGTTAGAGCCAAGACTAGGCGAGCGCTTTGAAGAGCCAGGTAAAGAGTTCGAGCAGCCGCTATGCACAGGCAGGGATGCATCACAATTATATTCAGCTTTAAAAGAATGGTGCGAAAATCATGCCGATGAAGAATTAGCCTATTTCTTATTAGCGCATTCAGAGTATCGTCATATTGTGCGTCGTGTTCAGCTACAAGCGAAATTCAATTACGCCGAAATCCAAG
>CALFUP010000039.1 GCA_937929875.1 uncultured Cocleimonas sp.
AGTACAAGAAACGAAACTAACCACCAAATAAAAAAGAAAATAGATGAGAACAGAAGAAAGCCGTAGATAAAAAACTCTGCTTGCTCGATACGCATTGTCTCTATTCACACCTTTTATTAATGGCTTTGATTAATCGCTGAAAAATAGCGTTATTGCAAGAAGATAGAGCGTCTTTAACATTATATTCCATGCCTTTTAACAATATTTTTACGCTCAATACTTTAATCTATGAAACAATCTAAAGCGTAGATGCACAAATTATACCTTATGAAAACTTTTGCTAAACAATTGACTTAGCTGGGTATAACGATGAAACTTCAAATTATGTCTAAACTAAAACTTTTTCCGATTGTTAGCTCGCTTGTCTTCATCCTTACCAGTTCAATGGTAAAAGCCGATGAAGAGTTATTGAACGTCAGTGTTAAACCGCTTTCGAGTATTCTTATTGAGTCTAAACAGAGCACGCCTGCCAGTGTGGTGAGTTTAAATACTTCTGTAATTAGTGCCGAAATAACAGGTCGTGCTTTTAAGATTTATGCGGAAACGGGGGATATCGTTAAAGCCAAGCAAAAACTCGTGGTGCTTGATTGCCGCAGTTATGAGCTGGCAAAAAAACAAGCTGAAGCATCTTTAAAGGTTTCACTGGCTCAATTAAATTTAGCTAAAAAACAGTTACGCAGAAACCAGCAATTAATTTCCAAAGGTACTATTCCTAGAGAGTTGCTGGATAGCTCACAGGCTGCACAACAAACGTCCTTAGCTGATATTGAATTCAAAAAAGCGCAAATCGAAACCGCTAAATTAGCGATTGATCGCTGTACTATTCGTGCCCCTTTTACGGCACAAATATCTGATCGGATGGTGCAACAAGGCCAGTTATTAATGCCGAGTTCTCCTTTATTTAGATTAATGCAAAGTAATAAACTTGAGATTAAATCGAACCTATCACCGGTTGATATTGTCAGTTTAAAGAATTTACCTTTGATTGAATTTGTCACTGCCAACGAACGCTATTTAGTTACTGTACGTAGTGTGATTCAGCAAGTTGATGAAACAACTCGTACCCAAGAAGTTCGCTTATCTTTAGTATCTAATGTGTCCATTCCAGCTGGTTTATCTGGGCGTATTGAATGGAATAGTGATAAACAACGAATTCCACCTGAGTATATTTTGAGAAACAATGGAGCTTTGGGCGTTATGATTGCAGAAAATTCTGAAGAAGGAACGGCTAAAGCAAAATTTATTCCCTTAAAAAATGCGATCGAAGGGCAACCTGCAATTTTAGAACGCCCAAGCAACACGCTAATTATCGATAAAAGCCGTTATCGCGTCACTGATGGCCAGCTTATTAGCATTCAGAAAGAATAGTTTTACTGATTATTTCAATTACTTACAGATATAAATAAAGAATAAAAAAATGTACGCTCGCCTAATCCAAAATCACGTCTTAGCTAATCTCACTTTTGTGTTAGTGCTAATCATCGGCTACATGTCGTATCAACAAATGCCTCGACAGCAAGATCCGACGATTAATTTTAATTGGATCACAATCATCACTCCCTTTCCTGGAGCATCGGGATCAGATGTTGAAAAACGCGTTACTGATGTATTGGAAGACTCGATTAAAGGCATTCCCGATATCAAGTTTGTATCCAGTAACAGTCGTGAAAACACCTCAAGTATTCTAGTTCGTTTTGAAGATATGCCAGAGCGCACTTATGACAAGCGACTCGCTGATTTACGTCGTGAGTTACAAAATGTCCAAAGCCAATTACCTCCTGAAGCTATCGAGTCTCAAATACTTGAGATAACTACGGGCAATGCCTTCCCTGCCGCATTGGTAGCTGTCACCTCAAATTCGGATGACGAACGTTTACGCAAAAGAGCGCAGTCTGTTAGTGATTCAATCGAACAAATTTCAGGCGTTGAACGGGTTGATACGGTTGGCTTGGATGACCCTGAATTACAAATCAACTTCTATCCGCAAGCGTTAGAGTCTTTGGGGTTAGCGCCCGCTACGTTATCCAATGCACTGCAAGTATGGTTTCAAGATGCATCTGCAGGAACTAAAGACATTGGTAATCGAAGTTGGTTGGTGCGCATCATTGGTAAAAATAGTGACCCTGCTGAAGTCGCAAAATTACCGATTCCTGGCTTAAGCGGTGAAATCCCATTAGGGCGAGTGGCAAGCGTACAGCGTGCGCGTAAAAAATCGGCTCAAGAAGTTAGTATTGATGGCAAACCCGCCATTTTGTTATCGGTACTTAAGCAAGACAATACCAATGTCATCAAGCTGGTTGATAAACTCAATGCGTGGGTCGATGAGCAAAATGTACTCACCGAGAATACCGGCATTCAGCTAAAAATGGTGGATGACCAAACACTCCCAACAAAACAAGCCATTAGCATTATGCAGAGTAATGCCTTGATTGGTCTATTGTTAGTATTAGTCGTGGCGTGGTTGTTTTTAGGTAGTCGTATTGCACTGCTAACTGCAATAGGCATTCCTTTTATTTTAGCGTTAACCTTTTGGATTTTAGCTTCTAGAGGTGAAACACTTAACATTACCGTCCTATTAGGCGTGGTAATTGTATTAGGCATGTTAGTCGACGATGCGGTGGTTGTGGTCGAATCCATTTATTATCGATTGCAACGTGGCATGAACGGCTTAGACGCTGCTGTCGGCGCAATGAAAGAAGTCGCTTTGCCCGTAACTACAGCCGTACTTACAACCATTGCCGCATTTTTGCCTCTGATGCTTTTACCAGGGATTTTAGGCAAGTTCATGTTTGTCATTCCGATGGTAGTTACGCTTGCTTTGGCGATTAGTTTGATCGAAGCATTTTGGATGCTACCGTCACATATCACTGGCGCTAATATTAACTTTAGCAAAAAGTCATGGACACAGCGCTTGCGTGAATCTGTCATCCATTGGATTCAGCTTAAATATTCGAAGATATTAATCCGCGCTTTACGTTGGCCAAAATTGACATTGATTTCGATCTTCTTAGCCTTTGCAACGGCGATCGGCGCGTTATCTGCAGGTTTGGTTAGAGTGGACTTTTTCGCTTCTGATAATTTACGCATTTTCTATATTAATGTCGAAATGCCAACATCGACACCTTTACAAGAAACACTAAACACGGTGTTAAAGGTTGAAGCCGAGGCTAAGAAGCACTTAAAAGATGAGCCTGACGCTAAAGATGCTCGCTCAGTTGTCAGTTACGCAGGTCAGATGTTTACTGAAACAGAGCCCTTATTTGGTGATAACGTGGGTCAAATCATCATCAGTTTATTACCCAAGGACCAAGGCGCTGGCGAAGTCGCTGACATCATTAAAGCGATGCGCGACGATGTGACTGGCGTGATCGGCGCGAATAATATTTCCTTTTTGGAAATAAAAGGTGGCCCGCCATCTAGCAAGCCTATTAGTGTCAAAGTGCGTGGCGATGATTATCAAATCATCGAGCAAGCAACGCAAAAACTAAAAGAAATCCTGCAAGGTATTAAAGGTATCAAAGATATTAGTGATGACGCCAGTTTAGGTCGAATGGAACTAACGCTGAAGATGAATCACGATGCGATTCGTCGCGCGGGTATTAATCCTTTAGATATTACTCGCACAATTCGTTTATTGGTGGACGGTGAAGTGGTTGCTGAAATGCAAGACAAGGGCGAAAAACTTCAAATACGTGTAAAAGCGGCAGCCAATGACAGCAACGACATTGGAGATTTACTCAAATTTAGAATGCCAACGCCAAAGGGCGACAGCATTCCTTTAAATCAATTAGTTGTTCAAGAACGTGGCGTGTCTTTAGGTAATATCCGTCATTATAATTTTAAAAGAGCCATTACATTAGAAGCTAATATTGCTAAACCAGAAGGCAAAGAAGACTTTATGGCATGTCGTTTTCGTCCAGCAGTTTATGGAGATGAAATTGATTATTCAATCTGTGCTTTAGATACTGTCACTGCCAATAAATTAATGCTGGATGGTTGGGCTAAATATCAAAGTGATTTCCCCAGTATTGATTTAGATACCACGGGTCAATTGGATGATATTAACGAGAGTATCGACTCCATTGGGATGCTGTTCTTAATTGGAATTGGCTTGATGTACCTAATTTTAGGCACACAATTTAGCAGTTACTTTCAACCATTTATTGTTTTGGCTACAGTGCCCTTAGCATTTACTGGCGTTATTCTTGGCTTATTGGTTACTCAAAACCCTTTAAGTTTATACACGCTTTATGGCGTAGTTGCCTTAGCGGGTATTGCCGTGAATGCGGCGATTGTATTAGTTTCGGCTGCAAATGATCGAGTCGCCAAAGGGATGAATACGGCATTTTCTATTGTCTATGCGGCGCGTCGACGGGTGATTCCAATAATGATCACAACGCTCACTACCATTGCGGGTTTGTTATCCCTGGCTATAGGTTTAGGCGGAAAATCTTTAATTTGGGGTCCTGTCGCAACATCAATTGTTTGGGGCGTTGGTTTTTCCTCTTTACTGACTTTGTTTGCTATTCCCGTATTATATTTGTTTGGATCACGTGTTGTATTTTGGGTTGCATGGCTGGCTTCTTTGTTAGTATTTCCACTTTACGCATACTTTTTATATGTCGATGTTTCTACGCATCAAGATGTTAGTGAAATAAAAAGCCTGATTTTCTTGGTTATCGGAATTTTCTCTATCGTTGCAACCCTATTATTGTTGTCGCATGTACTAAAAAAATATACTCCAGGTAAACCGATATTTACACTGCTCTTAAAACTTATTATTGGGTCTATTGTGATCCTATCTATATGGGGAGCACGCTATAAAATAGAGGCTTATTTGAGCGGCTTAATTGGCTGATAAATCATCATCTATTTACTTTACGTTGGAGGCAGGTTTGTTGTTTCAACTTTCTCCGACATCTCCATCCTGAGAAGCTCCACTTCTCCCTGATTCCCAGAGAATTTACGGAGGCACCCTACTTCTAAAGTGATAATTTGATCGTGAAATTCCGGATACTTTTCTGATAAGCTTCAATCAAAGAATATGAGACCTTTGCACGAGAGAATGGCGAGATAAAAAATAGCGTAATTTCAACTATTTTTCTTAAAATTGAGCTTAATAGCAGGACTATTGAGAGAACTTTTAAGGAGAATAAGGAGGAATTTAAGCATTTTTAATCCGTCATGTTTCTCGTGCAAAGGTCTCAATAACTATAAATAGGGCTGCAACACATGGCAAACTTCAATACACATTTAAGCGTTGCCGCTGTTGGATCGGGGATGCTTGCCACCTTGTGTCTACAAGTTGGTTTTGTTGATGCCAAAGACGCTATTTTACTCGCATCGATGGGAGTTCTTGGCGGGATCTTACCTGATGTTGATCTACATTATTCTCACCCAAGTCGTATATTGTTCTCTATCCTAGGGATAGTCGTCACTTTTCTCTGGGTATTCTCTGCTGAAAACGATTTATCTATTTTGTATTTATGGGGTGCGGGTTTAGGTATCTATCTATTCGTTCGTTATCCTTTTTGGGCATTGTTCCAAAAAGTCACAGTGCATCGTGGCTCGATTCATTCCATTGCCGCCGCTTTGTTATTTGGTTTAATAGTAACCGCTTTAAGTTTTCATGCTTTTGGTAAAAATGCTTTTATTTCATGGCTTACGGGCACTTTTATATTCCTTGGCTTTATATTGCATTTACTTTTAGACGAACTCTATAGTGTAGACTTTATGGGGCATCGACTAAAACGCTCTTTCGGCACTGCATTAAAATTTATTGATACCAGAGAACACATTAGCAGCGCGGTGATTATTATCGGGATTTTTGTCGTGTGGTTTTTAACACCAGACATTCACCAATTTCTAGATACATTGACGAGTGCAGAAACTTATCATCTTATTTTTCAACGATTATAAATCATCTTAAAACCAAGGAGTTTTCCATGCCTTATGTAAATATCAGAATAACCGATGAAGGCTGTACCACTGAGCAAAAGAAAAAGTTGATTGCAGGAGTGACAGACTTGTTGGAGGATGTTCTAGGAAAAAGTCCAAAGCAAACCTTCGTTATTATTGACGATCACACAAGTACTGATAATTGGGGCTTTGGTGGTGAAACGGTGACTGAAATTCGTCAAAAAGAAAGCTGATGTTAAATCTTGCACTCATTGGGCTTCACGCTAGCAAAACCTAAGTTCATCACTTTTATCTCGCATACTAAACTTCACCGTTAGTTACTTATTAGGAACCACATCATGGATTGGATAATATTAGGCCTTGCTGGATTCTTAGGTGGGTTTTTAAATGCAATCGCTGGAGGCGGTAGTTTTATAACGCTACCCGCTTTGATATTTGTGGGTGTACCGCCTATTTCGGCTAATGCTACGGGAACTGCGGCTTTGCTTCCTGGTTATATTGCTAGTGCCTGGAGGTTTAGAAAGGATGTTGAATTACCAGCCAACCTAAGTTTTTTTAAAATCACTTTAATTGCCATTGTAGGCGGGGCTATTGGAGCAATCATCTTATTGATGTCTAGCGACACACTTTTTTCTAGCCTTATACCTTGGCTTATTTTATTCGCTACAATCGCCTTTATTGTTGGCCCTCGTTTGCTACCAAAAAAAGAAGCACAAGAAACGACAATTTCACTCAAGCCTACGCGCAAACAAATTATCAGTAGTTCACTGATTATTTTTGGTGTCTGTATTTACGGCGGTTATTTTAATGGCGGCTTAGGTATTATTATATTGGCTGCGCTAGGACTTATGGGACAAACAAATCTGCATGGCATGAATGGTCTGAAGAATGTTCTTTCCGCTATTTTAACGGCAGTTGCAGTCTGTGTTTATGCTGCGGGTGATACCATCACACTGAAGTATTTATTGATTGTAGGTCTTTTTGCCATTATTGGAGGTTATGCCGGAGCTGCAGTGGCTTATAAAATATCGCAAAAATATTTACGCTACTTTATTATCTTGATTGGCTTTCTTATGGCTGCAGCGTTCTTTTTTAAGAATGCTTGAATTGAAAATTTAATAGTCTGTTGTTCTAGTTTTCAGCGACGAACAATGAATGTTTACACTAACCAACCATTTTCAAACACTTCTTCTTCTAAAGCTTCCACTTGCTTTTCAATGACTAACAACGCTTTGAGGAATTTAATCGTTTTAGATTCTAATACTTTCAGTTTTTTACGTCGGAAAGGTAACTCATCGATAGGAATCTCAACATCACCACTAATGATGGTAGCGCGAGCCTTAGTCCGTCGATCAAAGGTTGTAAAATATAATGATGTGTAGGCGCTATGAATCTCATGATGTAATTCTTGAAGGTTTTGCAGTAAGGGGATATTTACAAGCTTATGTCCTTCCGTTTCATACCACACTGTAAAATTACAAACAGCACATTGCTGTGGTTTAATTATCTGATCTTCAGGAACTCCTTTAACCAGCTTGCGCCCTTCTTTGACCCATAACACATGCTCAGGTCTGGCTTGGTGGAGTTGTTTAATTATTTGCGCTTTGTTCATGGTTTCTATTAAATTAAGAAAGCTTATTTTTAGTTTTAACGCTAATGATTATCTCAAACCACACTAAATGCAATGTTGAGCAGATTAAGGGTATAGCTAAAAATTCATCAACCCTTGCCATCAGTAAATCAATCATTTAAAACTATCGTCGATAGCATAAAATAATTGATAAAAAGTAGGGGGGTGTGCTTTTCATAAAACACATAGATAAAATTCAATTGAATTCACCAATGTTTATGAAAAATACAGATAACCTCCGTATAATCAGATTTTTTATTTATCATGAGAAACTCTATGAGACCTAGTGGTCGCGCAACAGATGAAATGCGCCAAGTTAAATTCACCCGTAATTACACAATGCATGCAGAAGGTTCTGTATTAGTAGAGTTCGGCAATACCAAAGTATTATGTACTGCGACGGTTGATGGCAGCACGCCACCTTGGTTACGTGGTAAAGGCAAAGGTTGGGTCACGGCAGAGTACGGTATGTTACCTCGCTCGACCAATTCACGCATGGGTCGTGAAGCTGCACGCGGCAAACAAAGCGGTCGCACCCAAGAAATCCAACGTTTAATTGGTCGCTCATTACGTGCTGTCGTTAATATGGAAGCGTTAGGTGAGCGTCAGATTATTGTAGATTGCGATGTGCTTCAAGCAGATGGCGGAACACGAACCGCTTCAATCAGTGGTGCTTATGTTGCGCTTTGTGATGCAGTGCAAACACTATTGGATACTAAACAGATCAAAAAAGACCCGTTAATCGGTCAACTCGCTTCTGTATCAGTGGGTATTTATAAGGGTGAGCCAGTGCTTGATCTTGATTACCCTGAAGATTCAAATGCTGAGACTGACATGAATGTTGTGATGAATAACGCAGGTCAGTTTATTGAAGTTCAAGGAACTGCAGAAGGGCATGCGTTTAGCCGTGATGAAATGAACGCTATGTTAGACCTTGCGGAGAAGGGCATTAACGAGATCATTGTGTTACAAGATAAAGTTTTACAAGACTAAGTGTTACAAGACTAAGGTCTTCAAGAAGAGTATTTAAAGTAGAAAACTGACTATGCAAAACGACAACCCTGAAAATATGGAAAAACAAAAAGTAGTCCTCGCCAGTGGTAACGCTGGCAAACTTCGTGAGTTTTTTCATATTTTAGGTGATGTCGGTTTTGAGGTTGTTGCTCAATCAGATTATCAGGTCACTGATGTTCCTGAGACAGGTCTTAGCTTTGTTGAAAACGCAATAATCAAAGCCCGTAATGCATCTTTACAAACGGGCTTACCTGCTTTGGCGGATGACTCAGGAATAGAGGTTGATGCTTTATTAGGTCGACCTGGAATCTATTCGGCACGTTACGCTAAAATGAGTAATGCTGATAAGGGCAATGTTGACAAAAACGAAGCGAATAATATTCAATTGCTTAAAGAAATGAAGAATATTCCAACAGAACAACGTTCTGCTCGTTTTCGCTGTTGTATCGTTTACATGCGTCACGCAAAAGATCCTTCGCCGTTAATAGCAGATGGAAGTTGGGAGGGTGTGATTATGACAAAGCCTTCTGGTGCTGGTGGTTTTGGCTATGACCCTTTATTCTTTGTGCCATCACATGGTATTAGTGCTGCTGAACTTAATGCTGATGAAAAAAATAAAATCAGTCATCGCGGCAAAGCTTTACAGACAATGCTTCGTTTAATGAAAGGTAATTAAACATGGTTAACATCCTACTTTATATCCGCTCTTTATTTTATTGGATAGGACTCTTTCTAAGTTTAATCACTGTGGGATTAATGACGCCTTTCTTGATGCCTTTCCCTCGCGAGACTTGTTATCGCTTTCTAGTACCTTGGTGTCATTTTAATGTTTGGTGGGTAAAATTTACTTGTGGAATTAAATATAACGTCATCGGGAAAGAAAATATCGACCTGAAAAATAACGGTATTATTCTTGGAAATCATCAATCGACCTGGGAAACCATGTTCATCCCAACCATATTTCCTCCTATCTCTTGGATTCTTAAAAAAGAGCTATTTAAACTCCCGTTTTTTGGCTGGGCACTATCCTTAGTTCGACCCATAGCAATTGATCGTAATGCGGGTAAATCGTCGGTTGAGCAAATTAAGACCAATGGCAAAGAACGTTTAGAACAAGGAAACTGGGTCTGCATTTTCCCCGAAGGTACTAGAGTTAAACCGGGTGTTAAAGCTAAATACCGAATGGGTGGCGCATTATTGGCAAAGCACTCTGGTTACCCGGTGTATCCACTAGCTCACAATGCAGGTGAATTTTGGCCTCGCCATAGCTTTATCAAATACCCTGGTACAATTACCGTTAGCATTGGCAAACCGTTCAGCGTAGATGACTTAAAACCTGATGAAATCAATGATAAAGTTCGAGCATGGATTAATGCTGAGATTGCTAAAATGCCTCTCGATAAAAAGTAGTTAATTAAAATACAACTTTTAACAACTATAAAGAAACATCAAATAGTAATCTAAAATGACACCCCCCTACTTTTTATATTATTTTGTATAGTTATCCTACTTAGAAGATTGGTATTAGCTTTCATCTGAATACCAGTAAGAAATTGTTTAATCTTGTTTTATATAAACTCTAATAAAAATATGAAAATTCAAATACTTAAACCCATTCTATTATCTGTATTTACTTGCTCACTGTTAGTGGCATGTTCGGTTGATCAAAAACCACCAATAAACTCTAAAGATGTAACAAGCGATTCGATAAAAGTACCGAACACACCTGACAATTATCCCCCTATGATTTCAAATCCTGAGGATATTGTTTTGCCACCGGCGAAATATGTCGAACCACAGACAGACTATAATCCACCGCCTCAAGTGATCTTGCCAAAAACAAAAGCTCAATTAACAAGAAAGCAATTATTTGCAGGCACCCTGAAAGCACACAATGGTGTTCGTGCTAAGCATGGACTTCAACCATTGAAATGGTCAGACAAACTTGCTGATTATTCTCAACAATGGGCTAACCATTTGGGTAAAGGTAACAGCTGTAAAATGTATCATCGAAGTGGTTCACCTAAGCATGGGGAGAACCTATATATCTCTAGTCCTGTTATTTGGAGAGTCGGCAATAAAGAAGTCAGTCGTGAAAGAAACCGGGTAACTATTGAAGATGTCGTAAAAGTCTGGACGGATGAAGAACGATGGTACAACTACAAAAATAACAGCTGCCAACCAGGGCAACAATGCGGTCACTATACTCAAATCGTTTGGCGAGAAACAACAGAAGTGGGTTGTGCAGTAAAATATTGTGGAGACCAATCACAAAACTGGGTGTGTAGTTATAATCCTCCTGGTAATTATGTCGGTAAAAGACCTTACTAAAATATGAATCGTAATAGACAAGCACCCATTGATTGAGGTTTATCAAGAGTTTTTTATTTTTTGTGATTGTATTCAGAATAAAACCAATAGTTGTTAATATAAACGTAATGAAAACTCCGTACTTAAATGATTCTCTATTTAAAATGAGTAATACAAAGTCTTAGCGGATCCATAAAAAGTAGGGGGTGTCACATTAATCGCTCTTAATAGTAAGAGTCCCTCTATCTTCTCAATACCTCAAAAGGTCGTTCAATACGATTACCTTTCTCATCTACCAGTGTGAGTTTATGCTTTCCCGCCGCTATCCAGATCGCTTGTTCATGATAAGTTTTAGTCGTGCCTATAAAGTCATCATTTACGTGCCAAAATAACTTCGTATCGGGATTACTATGGATTGCCTGAAATACCGTTTTTCCCGTTTTATTTGCTAAGTCTTTAGGAATGTATATTTGCGTATTGTGTCGCGGATAAATCACGGAAATAGGGCTTTGCTGAAGATCTTGTTGCTCTGTTTTTACTAGTTCACAATCTTTTCGCCATTTGGGTAACACTTTGTAGTCGGCGTGAAACTGTTGATAAAAATAGGCTTGCTCAGGTGGTAAAACAAACCAGTTTTGATGATCCATATTACTCACTGTTTCACAGTTACTATGCACTCGTAAAATTTCATTTTGAGTATTTAAACTCGTTTGTTTTTCTAAATGCACGCGTTGATGATTGGGCGACACCCGAGAAAAATGACTTTTCGCAGGAATCAGATACTCCGTACTTTCGCAAAACTCATTGGCGAGATAACCATCATTTTTGCAAATTGAAACGCTTTTCATTTGTTCCACGGGTTTTCTAAACCACTTAGCATCGAGCGATAAACGATTAAACATATCGAACAATATCGGTGCGGCGACTTTTACCCCTGTCATGCCTTGGCGGCCTTCACCCGCTGCATTACCAACCCAAACGCCAATGGTGTATTTTGGCGTGGTACCAATTGCCCACGCATCACGATGGCCAAAACTGGTGCCCGTCTTCCAGGCTATTTTATGGGTGCTATCAAAACGCTTCCAATACGCCTCTGTTCCTGGTCGACCGACTTCTAACAATGCTTGCAAAGTCATCCAAGCCGTCGCGGTGCTGTGTTGTTGTTTTCTCTCGGTATCGGTTTTTGACCCTTTTAACACTTTGCTTTGATAGTAATTATCGCTACTCGTACCCACACCTTGTTGCGATCGATTAGCGAGATTCGCGTACATGCTGGTTAGTTCCCACAATGAACCTTCGGCACCACCTAAAATTAAGGGCAGACCATATTCATGAGATCGGCGATGCAGGGTGCTCATACCCATCTCTCGCAAGCTGGCTAAAAAGCGTTCGACGCCATGATAACTAAGCATATTGACCGCGGGTATATTTAGCGAACTGGCTAAGGCTTGTTTCGCTCGCACTGCACCACGATATTTACGATCAAAGTTTTTGGGTCTGTAGCCTGCGTAGCGAATGGGCGCATCCGCCACTAACATTTCTGGCAGTAATTCACCTTGTTCGATCATATTAGCGAACAAAAAAGGTTTTAGCGTACTGCCTGTACTTCGCGAGCGTTGGATTAAATCTATCGCCTGTCCGTTTTGTAATTTGCCGCCAAGACTTGGAGCGTTGCCGATATAGGCTTGCGTTTCAAAGGTTTCATTATCAATCACTAATAACGATAAATTATGAATATCCTTGAGCGCCAACAACTGCGCGTGGTGCTTCGCAATCTGATTTGCTTGGGCTTGTAAGCCATAGTTGATGGTGGTGTAGAAACGTTTTTGTTGTTGCTGTTGTTTCACCAACGTATCTAATAAATGCGGTGCCATTCGGGGCAAGCGCTTTGGTTTTAATGGCAGTGGTTCGGCAATGGCGAGCTGATAATCTAGTTTGCTCAATTGCTTTTGCGCTAACAGACGTTTTAATAATCGATCACGCTTTTGCTTTAATTGAGTGCGTTTTCGACCCGGATGAATCAAAGCAGGGCTGTTGGGTAATACCGCTAACATGGCGCTTTCTGCCCATGATAACTGTTCGGGATTTCGCCCAAAATAACGCCACGATGCCGCTTCTAAACCGACCACATTGCCACCAAAAGGAGCATAACTGGCGTAGAGTTTGAGTATGTGCTGTTTATCAAAACGTGTTTCTAAACGTAGAGCTTGAAACGCTTCGAGTGCTTTTTGAGTCATCGTGCGTGGTGGATTTTTACCTGCGAGTCTAATCACTTGCATTGATAAGGTGCTGCCACCGCTAACGACACGACCAGCATTAAGATTTAATTTAATCGCACGACCAATCGCTAAAGGATCAATACCAATATGACTATAAAAGCGTTTGTCTTCAAAAGCGACAATGCTTATCTTAAATTTTTTAGGCAACGTTTTTACAGGGGGAAATCGCCATTGCCCGTCTTTAGCGATATGAGCGCCAAGCAGTTGGCCTTCTTTACTTAATAACACGCCCGAAACGGGAGCTTTAAATAAGGGTTTCGGTAAGCAGTAATAAAACCAAACAGCCAAGATACATAGCGATGCTAGTAGCAGATATGTTTTTGGCTTATTTTTTAATGAAATATTCACTGTTTAGTTTGGAAAAATAGGTTCAAAAAGTGGGGTGCCTGCTTAGACTCCCTAGGAGTCAAGTAGGTAGTAGAATAATTACCGTAAGGGAATATCGGGGAACGCTGTAGTGTAGATATGAATTCCAAAAGGACACCCCCCCACTTTTTGAACGTTTTATTGAGCGCTTTCTGCGGCTGCTTCCACAGCCGACTCTACAACTGATTCAATCGCTTCCACCGCTTCAATAGGCTTAGGTTCTGCACCAGATATTTCTTTGACAATATCCAACCAACGTCCTTTTTGAGTTGCTTTGATATTGCCGTCATACATGGCTTCGGCAGAAATTGCGGGCTGATAATAACGGCCTTGATATGATGCGTTCGCTTGTAATTTGAACGTCTTTGATTCTCCTTTCTTCAACGGGAAATAATAGTGAATGCGGTCATCTCGTAAGTCGCGATAATCGTATTTGCTCTTATTACTTGCTTGTTCGGTCGATGACAATATTTCTAAACCGGCTGCCGCAGGAATAGTCAGCGCAATATTTTCAACGGTGAAGTTATTGGTATTGCGCACGGTCACCGAGATCATGGTGTCGTTTCCTTGCACTACTCTCCAAGCAGATTGGTTCGATACAGTTTCCCATTTCTTCTTATCGTCATCTGAACGGCTGGCAAAACTCACCGTCATATCCAAGCCTTTTTCTTGGGTGATTTCATTTCCCGCTATAGGCACTCCGCTACTTAACAGGTTTGCAAATAACTTTACGTCACTGGTGTTTTCAACAGTCACCTTGGCATCTGCTTTTATTAAACGAGTGCTAATGAATGACTTTTTACTCTTAATGTCGGTAGCACTACCATCTTCATTTAATTTAGCACTGAAGCTACTGGTATCACCGTCTAAATAACGTGAAACACCCATCAACGCCCAAGCAATTCCTTGCGTGTTTTGATATTGATCGCCGCTCATTTGAGAGGCAATGCGCTCTAAAAGTTGATTCGCGTCTTGTTTTTTATTCAACGCCACCAAGTTTTCAAGGCGTAAACCTAAATCACCTAAGGTTGAACTGAAAGTTCTGTCGCTCTGCTTAACTTCCGCTACATCTAATGACATACCTTGAACCAGAGCTTGAGCAGCCGCAGGTTGCGAAGCGGCTTGATATGCAGAAGCGAGTAGCCAACGTCCTTTTTTGTTCAGACTTCTATTGCTTGTAGATTCAGTAGTCGCGACATTTGCAGCTTCACGTAAACGATTCATGGCACCAAGTTGCGGCTTTCCAGCTAGTGCCAACACATATAAACGATAGGCTTGCACATGCGAATACTCACTACTAGCAACCACATATTGTTGGGCTGCACTGCTTTGATAGTTCAGCCATTTACCTAATAAGCCAGTGGGTATGACATAGCCTAATTTTTGCGCTTCTAATAAAAAGTGCCCAGCATAAATACTTGCCCAGGCGTTGCTATTGTTTGCGCCGCCACCTGGCCAATAGGTTAGATCGCCCGAGGCTAACTGAAAGCGTTGAAGCTTATCAATCGCGCTACGGATGTGATTCTCCGTTTCTAGCTTTTGCTTGTCACTTAGGTCAGTGACATTAGATAAATACAACTGCGGGAATACCGCCGAAGTCGTTTGCTCTAAACAGCCATGTGGGTATCGCACTAGATAACCCAAGCGCTTTTTAAGGTTAAGTGAAGGTACGGAGGATAATTCCAGCACTGCCTGATTAGTACCCGTCAAACCAAATGCATCAATTTTTTTGTCCCAAGATGTATTAGGTTCAATGACTTTCGTAACCGTTCGCGTGGTTTCTTGATTGGCGCGGCGAATATCCATATTCACTTCTTTTGAAGATGTATGTTCACCATTTGCTCCCGCAGTAACGGTAAAAGTCAGTTGTGTTTTGCCAGATCTATGACCCGTTTTTATTTTTATAAACGCTGTTTTTTCACCTATTTTATCAATCTTAATCACCTGTTCATCGCTATCGACGGGGCTTACCAAGTCATCGGTTTTAATTGATACTTTTACTTCTTTTATCGCTTCATCCATTACAAATAAAGAGACCGGAACTGAGACACTTTCATCAGGCCCTAGCACTCTTGGCAAACTGGTTTGAAGCATTAATGGCTGACGCACAAAGATAGACTGCTGTGTTTTACCATAAGCTGCAGTGTCATCCGACGCATTACCTGCGACCAACATGACTCTTACTGCTCCTAAATAGGGTGGTAGCTCAACTTCGTGTTCTGCTGTTTCACCTGCTTTTAGGTTAAACGGACCAAAGTATTTAACCACAGGTGGAAAACGGCGTTTTTTACTGTCATCGTCTTCATTCTCTTCTTCGTCACCACCACCGATGGCTAACATACGTTCTAATTTGCCACCATAAGCGCCGACAACATCGTCGAACAAGTCCCAGGTTTTAATACCTAGCGCTTCTTTGCGATAAAAATAACGATGTAGGTTGGGTGTTTTAAACGATGTAAGCCCAAGCAAACCCTCATCCACAACTGCTAAGGTATAGTTCATTGCAAAACCGTTGCTTTCACTGACTTTTACTTTTTGTTTAGATTCTGGTCGCCATTCATTACTCGCTTCAATTTTTGGTAGAAGGTAACTTTTTGGATTACTGACTTCAATAGGAATAATGCCGTACAAGCGGATTGGCCTGTCGTTACTTTTACCTTCATGCGGTTGTAAAAGCGTCATGTGGACGTAGATATTCGGTGCCATTTTCTCCGTAATATTTATTTTGAATTGCACGCGGTTTTCTTGACCTTCTTTTTTTGCCGCTTGCTCAAAATCAACCCAACGCTGTTCTAATATTTGGCTGCCTGTTTCAACCGTTAACAAAGCACGACCTTGTGCGGCGGCTGGCAATTGAATAGTCGCTGTTTGTCCGACGCTATAAGCGGATTTATCTGAGAACAGATTCAAACGACTCGCTGCACCGCTGCCTTCTTCTTGAGCGCGTCCTGCCCAACCTGGCCAGTCGATATAGACAGTTTTACCGGTACAGTGATTTCCCTCCAAGTCACAGGCACGAATCAAATAGCGTCCCCATTGTGGATATTTAATTTGGAATTTCCACTCGCCAGATCCATCGGTGGTGTTCACAATGTCTTGTTGGAGTAGTTGTCTTTGTCTTTTATCAGCGTATTGCGCGAGTGAATCAGCAGACTTATCCCACCACCATTTCCAGTGTACTTTGTACAAACTCACCTGAACTTTATCCAGTGATACATCTTCGCCTTTAGCATTTAAGCTAGCCAAATTAACCGTGTGCATAATATCGGTTAGTAACATGCCTCGAGTAGCATCACCTTTTGGCAATTTTAAGCCGACGTAGTTTTCATAAGGATGATAATCAACACTACTGCGGCTGATACTAAATGCGCCACCTTCTTCAAATACGCGCGTGGTAAATTTAGCTTTCAACATGCCCGCCGGTTTGCCATCCACTTTGAGCGCTTTGTTAAAGCGTAAATATCCTTCTTCGTCTAAACGCCCTTTGAGTAATGCTTGGTCCTTACTGCGTAAGCTACGTGCTGGGTCATCGAAAACATAATCTGTGTACTTACCAAATTTTGTTTTCTTTTTATCAAATTTTACTGAGATATCGGCTTTTAATTTGTTGGCTGTTGCGCCATGTAACCATTGAGAATATAGGGTACCGCTTACTTCACCGTCTGAGCTGTATAGAACTTCTGCGTCTTTATTGTCTTTAGAAGTCCCTGCATCAGCACCGTCATCAGCTTTATTTTTAAAACTTAATTCTACTTTAAGACGATTCGGGCGCACTGTCTCAATCATCAATGATTTACTAAAAGTGCTGCCACCAACAAAAGCTTTAACTAGCCAATTACCTGTTTGTGCTTTTTCAGCCGTTTTAAAGTTGAAGGCATAAAAGCCACCGACTGAATTTGTACTGGTTTTAGTTTTAACGATTCGACCTTGTGGATCGATTAACTGCATGGTTACAGGATATTTTTCTGGCAACTTAACTTTCTTAAGATCACTCGTTGATTTATTTTGCAGTACAAACGTTAAGAAAATATTATCACCAGGTCGCCATACCCCACGTTCACCATAGATGTAACCTTTTAGACCTTTTTTGATTTTATCGCCACCGACATCAAAATGACTCACAGCCAACGCGGTCTTAGCATTTAATTTTAGATAAGTTGTATCTTCAAACTTTTTTGCCACTAATAAGAAAGGTGTATCACTTAATTCTATATTGGCAAAACCTGAACCGTCTGAAGTACCCTCTGCTATGACTTGCCCTTGAAAATTACGAACTTCAAACTCTGTACCTGTAAGTGGTTTTGCCGTTCGTATATCGGTTGATATAACTTGTAGATTGCCTTGCGCATCTTGCTTAGTAATTAAACCAATATTACTCGCAATGAAGTTCTGACTTGATTCGGTTTTATTAGTACCATAACGGTAATAGGAATCTTTACAGGGATCATTACGATCCCCCCAGTTATAATTATTCGGGTTACTCCCTTCGTAATAATCGCTAATACCGTCCCAACCACTTGCTTCGCTAACACCGTAATCTTCCCAGTTTTGAATGGGGGGTATTTTCTGATCAGCTGCTGTCGTTGTGCTTGGACAAGAGTATGTTGAATGACGGCGTTTAATAGAAATTGATAAACGCAGCAGGCCGCCTGGGTGTTCTTTCATTAAATCCGTGACATTAAATGAAAACCGATTCCATTGGTTTGGATCTGCAGGCTTTAATGGAATCGTTTTGCGCCATAGGTAACGACCACCGCGTTGTATTTCAGCCGAACCAGATAGACCATTTAACTGTAAAAACTGAGCAATATTTTCTGGATAAATTTTGAAAGCTGTAACGTCTACTGAGTTTACACCAACCGCATCAAAAGGAATATCTAACACTGAGTTAGGTGGCAGTATTGAGCCTTTACCCGCAAACTTTATTTGAGGTTTTGTGTCATTAAAACTAACACTCTGTTCAACCTTTTCGCTTAATACCTTGTTACTATTTTTTGCTTTAATTCCTTTATGTAGTCGAACCGTATAGTTACCCGTTATATTGCGTTTGGGATAAATATTAATCACATTGCCAGTAATGCGCGTACTGTATTTATTCTTAGCCAGTTCAACCAAGCCCTTTAAATTTTGACTTCTATCTAATTCATCAGAAAAGCGCACTTCAACATAAGGAATACTTTGAGTAGAACCATGAATAACATTGATATTTGTAATTTCAAACGTATCTACACTGGGTATTGAAATATCCTTTTGGCCAGAGCCTTTAATATTAATGCTTTTGGTATTCCAAATGAGTTTTAGCGTACTTTCAAAACTGTCTCTCTTTATATCTCGAATTACAAAATTATGCTCTTTACCATTACTATCGTGAAGCCATTCAATGGGTAACACTTGGTCTTGAAGTTTTGCCGTTAATATAGGAGGTACTGCTTTCTCGTTAATACTGTCCGACACTAAAAGTTGCCCCTTCAACATCATTTCATCAGCGCTATCACTGATAGATGTTAAGCCAAACGTGTTGATTTGGTATTCCAAAGGAATCACGTTAAAGCTAAATTGAAAAGGAGCTACTTTTGCAGGTACATCTTTTAAGCCTTTTGGCTTGATGCTAACTTTGTAATTAGTGCCTGGTAATAATGGCTCTTTTGGTTGCCATACAATTTTAGATTTGGATTTAAAGATTGGTTTGCCATCAATTGCAGGAGAGATAAACATTACCTTGCTTGCGTCTTTATTAACTAAAGATTCATCCACCACATCTCGGTTGAAACTGATTTGAATAGGGCTATTCTTAGAAACGATACCCTGTGTATGAGTGCCACTTAATTTGTTCCAATTAAAAGGGTCTTGATTAGTATTTTTTTGTTCTGTGCTGTTTTGTTCTGTAATTACAACTACGTCTTCAGAAACCCCTTCTGCATCGTTTTGCAATTCACCATTTATTGGAATGGTTTGATCCTGCGATGACTGGTCTTCATTAGTTGCAGCGTTCAAATCAGAAGAAACTCTATCAGCGACCGCCTCAGCAGCCGTTTCTTGGGCTTTTTCAGATTTATTCTCCGTTGTGCCTCCTCCACAAGCAACTAAAAATATACAGGCTAAAAATACACTGATTATCTTATTTGTTGAGTACTTTGATGACACTGATTTATCCCCTAAGATGAATATATTAAAAAAGCTCTACTGAATCTCTCTTGTTTAGAAACATAATCAGAACTAATTTTTAATAACTATATCAGTTTGTACAAACTCTCATGCGGATGTTTTATTGTTATAGTTTGGAGATTATGTGCAGATAAGACATCCAGAATGTTGCTTAGTTTCACACTGCAAAGCGTAAACTATTAGCTAGAAATCAACGAATATGATCAAAAAGTAGGGGGGTGTACTTCGGCAAGCTCAGTACGGGTCATTTCGACTTAGCTCAATACGAGTCATTTCTATTTTGCTAACTACAAGTACTCAAGAGAGCTATCATTTTTTATAAATTTCATTTTCTCCTTACTAATCAATCTATCGTTGTTACGCTGAATCTACTTTCAACACATAATCTAATCCACTACATACCGCAGCTACTTGTGCTTGAATACATATCTCATCATCGATTTTGGGGCTATCAGGATAAACTTCAGTCGTTGTACTGTAAATACAATCTGTCACACCTGTGGCTAGTCCTAGCTTTGAAATATCGTAATTAATGACACCATTTTGAGTTGTTTGAACCCCAATAATTTTTCCATTTTCATCAGCGGGGGCTATATGCGTTACTTTACTCACACCTTGTATAATTGCTGTTTGAAAATCGTCTGCAGGTTTTTCACTATCACCAACAAGATATAAGCCGTCAGGAATATCCCAATGAGGTTGATGGATATTATCCCGCGCAGCTAGTGCAGGTCTAAACTCGCTATTATCAGTATCTGTAGTTTCATGCAGATCAATATGCACCAAAAAATCGATAGCGTGAGTCTTCAAATAACTCATCAATAATAGTGCTTCTTCAGCTTCGCCATCTTCTGTAAATGATCGATTTGGATCAACTGTATAGGGATTCCAACGATTTATGGTTTCATAACCCCAAGGACTGACACAGGGCGCTACCAAGATATTAAAGTGTTCGCTGTATTTAAGCGCTGCGGTTTCTAAAAACCTGATTGCACCTTGTACTCCGCTAGTCTCATAACCATGTACACCGCCGGTGATTAATACATTAGGTTTGTGTGGTTGCCAATCGCGTGTTTTTACCAGAAACAGGGGATACTTTTCAGGTGCATAAGAGAGGGCACCGTACTTTTCTATTTCAAACTCTTTTTTAAGCGGTTCTAATTTATCAAGTACTTCATCTTGATATGGGCGCTTCAGAACTTGCTGTGATAACCATTCCGCTTTGTCATTATCATTCCATGCTTGGTCAATTGACCCTATCGGGTATTGCTTCTCATTCATTTTTAAAACGCGCCTATATTAGTTATTAACACCAAAGTTAGTTATAAACAGCAAAATCAAACTATTTGATCGATTTATCATAACTATACTGGATACGTTTTTAAAGTAGAACAAAGCTACAAGCTAGTCTTAAAGCACACCCCCCCACTTTTTGATGGTTTTATTCTATGTAAGTGACTGTTAACAATTAATATACAGCTAGTTCTTTCTCGTTAACATCAAACTGCCTTTACAGTAGAAGCTTCTAAAAGTAACTTTGCTTGATCACCAATAGTCTTAATTGCTGTTTCAATTTTTTCATTAGGTACTGCTGAATAGTTTAAACGCAGGCAGTTTTTATATTTTCCATTTGCAGAAAACAATGGGCCAGGTGCAATGCCAATATTGAAAGTATGCAGATTTTTATTTAATTTAAAACTATCAATCTCTTTGGGCATTTCTACCCACAAACAAATCCCTCCTTGTGGGTAACTTATCTTTGTCTCTTCAGGAAAGTATCGGTGTACCCAATTAATCATGATGTCGCGGCCACGTTGATAATGCTGTTTGGCATAACGTGTATGTTTTTCGTACAGACCCTGTTTGACAAATTCAGCCATCGCCATTTGTGGCAAAGTAGCAGAGCCCAATGTTGTTATGAATTTAAGATGAGTTAATAACTTCACGTAACCGCCCGCCGCTACCCAACCAACACGTAAACCGGGTGCCACTGTTTTTGAGAAAGATGAGCACATTAATACGCGACCTTCTGTGTCAAACGACTTAATCGTTGAAGGCCTTGGTTTCTGAAAAGCCAAATCTGCCCAGATATCATCTTCAATGATGACAAAGTCATAACGTGAAGCTAACGCTAATAGTTTCTTCTTTTTATCTTCAGGCATTAAATAACCCAATGGATTATTGGCGTTTGGTACTAATTGAATGGCTTTAATTGGCCACTGCTCTAAAGCTAATTCAAATGCAGATAAGCTGATGCCAGTCTCTGGATGCGTTGGAATTTCAATGACTTTTAGATCGTTTGATTGTAT
This sequence comes from uncultured Cocleimonas sp., assembly GCA_937929875.1. Taxonomy (GTDB): domain Bacteria; phylum Pseudomonadota; class Gammaproteobacteria; order Thiotrichales; family Thiotrichaceae; genus Cocleimonas. The sequence continues at coordinate 21,993 of CALFUP010000039.1, forward strand.
CGCTTGCATCGAACCATAAAAACTAGGTGAATCAATCGCAACGATATCACCAGGTTTAGTCACCGCCTTTAGGCTTAGCGATAAAGCCTCTTGGCAACCACTGGTGATTACAATGTCGTCAGGATGTGAGTAACAGCCCGACGTTTGCATTAATCGTGCAATTTGCTCACGAAGTTGAAGTAAGCCCTTTCCTTTAGCATTCTCATACATACGTTGAGGTTGATGTCGTGCAATATCAGCGAAGATCCGATGAAATGGCTTTAGCGTTTTAAAACTTGTATTTGGTGCGCCACTACCTAGCGCTATAAAATTATGCGTATTTTCTGTGGTAGTAAGATTCAGCACCTCATCCCAATAAACAACCTCCACGGGTTTCTGCTCAGGCCGACTGATATCGGGCAATAAATCAGTATTTTGTATCTGTTGTACGTAATAACCAGACTTCGGTTTACTAATAACGACACCTGTATCTTCCAATAATCTATACGCCTCTTGCACCGTAGAAATACTGACACCGCGAATCGCGCTCATATCACGCATTGAGGGCAACTTTTGACCTGGCTGGTAATAGCCATGCTCAATACTGTCTTTTAACTCTGTTGAAAATTGCTCGTATAACTTCATTTTAGTCACATACTTTTCTATATTAGTGAGTAAAACACAGAGCATGACAGATTATCAATTGATAATTTAAACACAGTACAGATCTCATTATTATGAGCGATACAGATCATGAATATGACAACTGTATTGTAAAAATAAAGTATTTCTTGAGTCTGTAATGTATTTACACCGAGCTCTATTGTTATTCCAACGATTCAAAAAGGAATAACCATGAAAACACTCATAAATGAATTCAGCCCATTTACAGTCATTGCCAAGTGCCTAAATCAGTTACACAACTATAAGCTTCTCATTAATAGCAGAAACGCATTGGCTAGATTAGATGATGATATGTTGAAAGATATTGGCTTAACTAGAGCAGAAGCAGAAGAAGAGGCAGCAAAGCCTTTTTGGAAGAACGAATTAAAAAAGACCATAATAAAAGACGATTCAAAACCATCTAATAAACTGGCTAAATTGCATTCAAATTAGTTAGAAACACTCAAAAAGTAGGGGGGTGTCATTTTTCGAATACGAATCAGTAAATAAAAAGAGGACTTACTTGACCGCTAGATGAATGGTGTAAGCTGCACCTTGCTTTAACTTCTTATAATTACCAAACACTTCTTTTAAATTACGCTTCATGTATTGGCGCAGGCCATTTACAGTTACAAGGTATAACTTACCGTCTTTGTTTAAGTGTTTATGCGCATCGTGTAGCATTAACGACATCATTTCTTTTCCTACTTTAGCGGGTACATTTGATGCAACCACATCAAAACGTTGCTTTGACTCTATGTGTTGAAAACCGTTACTTAACATTGCTTGAGCATTGCTTATATTATTATTCTTTGCGTTTTTGTTACTGTATTCAACGGCCATAAAGTCTTTATCGACGAGTATCGTATTGCCTTGTGGCGCAAGCTTTGCCATGGTTAAACCAATTGGACCATAACCACAACCCAAATCAAAACAATCATCCGTAGGATTGATTTCCATATACTTCATTAATAACTTTGTACCAGAATCAATTTCACGCGGAGAAAAAATACCCCAAGTCGTTTGGTAGTTAAGTGTTTGCTCACAGAGTGTGTCTGAAAACTTAATATCTTTACGATATTCGTCGAGTTGTTTTTGATCTAACATTTTATAGGTACTGGAAGCTGGGTTAGTTTTAGCCCCTATCTACGCGTAAATAGGGCTAGGATGAAGACGGACGTGTTTAAAAACTTTAGAAGAAAGCAGGGACTAGATGTTTTCCTAGCATATAGGCATATGCCAATGCAGCAAGCCCTAATAACCATAAAACTGAAGCGACTGCCTTAGATAAACCTTGCTTAAGAGCAACACCACCCAAAATTACAAATGCTAATAAGCATATAATTTTAGTGATGATGAAACTATTACTGAACGGAATATCTTTTAAATGAGCGGTATACAAGCCTAATAAAACCAAAACTAATACTAATGTATGGTTTATCGCTGTAAGCACAACTGAACTCAATCTAGCTGAGCTGGCTAACATAAGGCCACCACGGATGATGTAAAAAAGGGCAACAAGAATGGCTATGCCAGAATGTGCTTTTGCTAATACGAACGGGTCCATGATTTTCCTTTAAGTTATACTTTTTAATCAGCTGCTAAATTGTTAAATATAGCTTCAGCTTGTTGTTGTGCATCTTCTGTGGTTTCTGCCAAAGTACAGAAATGTCCCATTTTACGACCTTTGCGTGCTTCTGCTTTACCGTATAAATGTAATTTGGTTATTTTATTTTCTAGTAAGTTCTGCCATTTTGGTTGAGACATTTCTTCATTTTTATTAATCCAAAGGTCCCCTAACATATTTGTCATCACTACGGGTGATAGCAATTTGCTGTCGCCAAAAGGTAAGCCACAAACCATTCTCACTTGCTGTTCAAATTGCGAAGTTAGGCACGCATCAATAGTGAAATGACCACTATTATGGGTGCGTGGCGCCATTTCATTAACCAGTAATTCACCTTGTTTGGTAACAAAGAACTCAACCGCTAACACACCAATGTAATCTAATTTATCTGCAATTCGTTTAGCTGCTGCTTGAGCTGCAATAATTATAGTTGTATCTACTTTTGCAGGACATACACTCTGGTAAAGAATACCGTCTTTATGAATATTCTCCGATACTGGAAAACAATGTGATTCTCCAAGTTGGTTTCTACCAAGGACTACAGAAATCTCACAATCAAGATCGATACGCTGTTCTAGCACACAGGCAACTTGACCTGTTTCTTTATATGCCGCTTCAACGTCATCAGCGCTGTTGATTGTTTGCTGACCTTTACCGTCGTAACCAAAACGTGCTGTTTTTAATATGGCAGGAAAGCTTAAATCTTTTACAGCAGCTGCAATATCAGAATTGGTATTGATGACTCCGTAAGGAACAGGTAACAAGCCACATGACAAAATAAACTCTTTTTCGACAATGCGATCTTGTGCTTTTTCAACGGCATTAGCTGACGGATGGACTGGTACGCTTTCAGCTAATTTATTTAACACATCTGCAGGGATATTTTCAAATTCAGTGGTTATAACATCGCATTGTTCTGACATTTCAATTAATGCGTGTTCGTCGTTATAAGCCGCGATAATATGTTTATCTGCCAGTTGACCTGCGGGACTGCCAGTATCTGGCTCTAACACAATTACTTTATAACCCATGTTACGTGCAGCAATTGTGAACATTCGACCCAGTTGGCCACCGCCTAACATACCAAGTGTGGCGCCAGGGAGTAATGTAGGTAAAGACATAATTGATTACTCTGGAGGAAGTGTCATTTGTAACGCTTTTTGAGATTGCGTTGTACGGAATTCTTCAAGTTTTTCTAATAGCGATTCATCATTATTCGCCAATAACGATACCGCGAATAAAGCGGCATTAGCAGCGCCAGCTTCGCCAATAGCAAATGTGGCTACGGGAATTCCTGCAGGCATCTGAACTATTGAGTGTAATGAATCAGTGCCTTGTAAATAGCGGGAAGGTACTGGTACACCAAGTATAGGAATAATTGTTTTAGACGCTAACATACCAGGCAAATGCGCTGCACCACCCGCACCAGCGATGATGGCTTTTAAGCCTCGCTCTTTTGCAGTACTTGCGTATTCAAACAATAAATCAGGTGTACGATGAGCTGATACAACTTTGTACTCATGTGGGATGCCAAATGCTTCCAGTTGCTCGACTGCTTTAGCCATAATAGGCCAATCGCTATTACTTCCCATTACAACGCCAACCACTGCCTTCGTCATGGTTATTCCTTAAATCACACGAAACGAAACATTATAACTTGAAAGTTTAGGATTGGCATAATCTTAAATTATTAATGCCAATTTCTGACTGACAGTTATGAAGACTAGAAGGTCAGTTGTTGAATATTTGCGTTTAAGCCAGGGCTTACTTCAATCATGAGTCTAATCGGTGGTCCAACGTAACGATTTACATCCTCTTCAAATAATTGATCAAAGTTTCCAATTTCTCCAATATCTGGTGCAGGTTGCTCTAATAATATTTTCCGGCCACCACGATTATCAAGTGCATATAAACGGAAATATTCATTTCCTCGTCTTGGTGAATTAGTGTAATTCCAAAGTAGAGATAGTTTGTTACGCATTCCTTTCTGTAAAGTAATAGGAGGAGAAATAGCAGATGTAGCTGTCTGTTGTGCCCATCCTCTGATACCAGCACCACTTAAACCTGCTCTTTGTCTGACTTGCTGTTGTTGCGGTTCTAGATAGCTGTCCCATGTGGTTTGTGGAGCTGCTTGTACAACTGGCGCATTTTGTTGCTGTGCACGCAACTGAGCTTGGGCTTGCTGTTGAGCCCTCTGTTGTTGAGCGAGTTGTTGCTGCCTTTGCGCTTGTTGTTGTTGTTGACGCTGCTGTTGCAATTGTCTCTGTCTAGCTTGTTGTTGCGCTTGAGCATTTGCATTATTTGTAACCGGCGGCACATAGGCTTTACGTGGAGCAACATATGTCGATGGAGTACCAAGGTATTCCATTAATGCCGCATATTTTGGAGTCGATGGTTGTTGTAAGTGGTCTAACATACTGAAGAAGTTTCTTGGTTCAGGTTCACCGATACCATAATAATGTAACATTAAGCCACCACCAGATTGCTGCCATGTATTTAGAAACAATTGGTAAGCTTGATACATCCGTGGATCTTTTTGAGCACTCATAAATAAATTGAGTACTTCTGGATCTTTAACATCATGTGGAGGATCGTATCGGATTAAATGCTGCCCCGATTCATAAGCCACCATTTCTAGCCCATATTTATCTGCTAATGCTTTATTTGCAGCTAACTGTGATTTTAATAAAGGCATTGCCCCACCTTGTGGGCCATTAGGTAGCATACCGCCGTTTAATATCTCTTGAAACAAACGAGATTTTCCGCCATCTGAATCTCTTGTCCAACCTTTTACAGTTGATCGAAACTCTTTTTTAGCGATGTAATCTCCAAAATAGGGACCGATGCCAAAAGCGTCTATATGTCTTCCACAGCCATTTGCTGGTTTCCATAATGGACAATCTAAAATTTCTTTACCTACCCAGGGTACTGAATTTAACGTTCCCACTGCACATTTAACGCGATTACGTTGGCCTCCAAACTCTTTTTTGAAGATTTGACACATTTGTACACTACGCATTGCATACCAATTTGCTGATAACAACACCCTTCGCTTACCTTGTGGTACTTTTGGATAAGGAAACTTCCATATTCTATCGGCTTCACGTGCTGCGTAAGTTGCATTAGGAAATATCGAATTCCATACTTCATTAGAGAGTTCTACATAGACTTTCTGATTTTTACGTAAACGATTTTTAACCATACGCGCATACTTTTGCATATGATCATCACTCGCTTTATAAGGAATACTTAACCATGGCGTAGCGTTGATTGCATTTGCTAAATCTACCATGCGTTCTGCAGGCACTCCCATATCGCCAGTGTAAAAAGCAGTACCTATAGTTGCTCGCTCATTCCACTCAACAGCCGTATTAGCTCTAATATTAGACCAAGGCATAAAACGCATCGCATGCATGTCTCTTACGCGTGCAAGGTAATCTTTATTAAATACTTGTCTTTGATAGGTTTGTTCCATAGCTTTTGGAACAATGCGAATATTCCTAATATAATTGCCAGTTCTTCTGGGGTCAGTTCGGGTAATTTGTAATTTTAAATTTCTTTTTGGTGACAACAAATCAAATTCTATATGACCTGGTCTTTGGTAACCCATTCTTAAATCACCACTTATCTTCATGATTCCTTCACCATCATACAAAACCACATAACGGCCTTTAGGGAAAAATTTAGATAACTTCCACGTAGCAGTTACACTGGTAAAAATAGGAGAATCTTGAGGACTAGGAAGTGATCTTACCCATCCGTTTCCATCTAATTGAAGTTGATCTTGTTCTTGAGAATTCAGAGATGTCTTCTTTGTACAACCAGGATCAATTGCTTGTTGAGCACGCCAGTCATATTCACATGATGTAAACCAACCCTTCGCACTTTTAAAAATATCAGTAAATGGAATTGAAGTTGTTAATTTACCCAAACCACCTACATTGATACCTAATTTAGGGTTTTCACTATATCTAGCACTACTTGTTTGAATTGTAGAAATCACGATAGTGATAAGCACTAGGGATTTAATTAAACGAGATAACATTCTTCTTACTCCTTGAAAACTCTTTGTTTTTTAGCAATCCTATGCTTAAAACCATGATATTTTTAGCATTTTTTTGAGCTTAACTGTAAATAACTATTTTCGCAAACAGCCATAGTGGTTAAGTAGTCTTGAATTCAGATAAATGGCTTTATAAGCTTAAAAACAACTTTAAAAGCACACCCCCCCCACTTTTTAACCTATTTCGCGAGACTAAATTTTTAAGTTACTCTAAGTGGTAAACTATTGACTATAGTTCATTCTCTTAGTTCTAGTTTCTTTCCAGCTATTACGATTAAGAGTAATACTGGTAAGCCTATGAGGGCGGTAATTAGGAAAAACTTAGAATATCCAATGCCCTCCACCATCATGCCAGAATATCCTCCAAGCATTTTTGGAATAAACACCATCAGTGAACTAAATAAGGCATATTGCATTGCGGTAAATTTGATATTGGTTAGACTTGATAAAAAGGCTACGAAAGCAGCACTAGCAAGCCCAGCAGATAAATTATCGGCTGATATCACTAGGTATAACATTGGTAAGTTATAGCCAATTTGGGCCAAAAGCATAAACAATAAATTTGTTAGCGCGGATAAAAGTGCACCTAGAAATAATATCTTCAGCACACCAAATCGCACTGATAACAAGCCACCTAAAAATCCACCCGCTATAGTCATCAATAAACCAAACGTTTTTACTACGCTGGCTATTTCGTTCTTTGAATAACCAAGATCTTGATAGAAAAGATTAGCGACTATTCCCATAACAATGTCTGATACACGATAAAAACCTATTAGAGCTAAAATCAATATGGCTAACTTGAGTCCATATCGATTAAAGAAATCGAGAATCGGCGTGACATAAGTATCTATTGCCATTTCTCTTTTCACGATACCCGTTTTTATTTGTAATACACCAAGTCCTACTGCAACCATAATTGCTGAGACAAGTCTTAGTGTCTCAATGATAAAACCTGCTAACTGCTTATTTGCAAATACATCAGTTAATATCTCTTTTAAACCTTTAGCAATATCGCTGCTAAAATAGAAAACAGCTATAAATCCACTAATGCTTATTGCAAATAATAGTAAAAATCGAAGATAGTCATTACCTGAATAATGAGCTTCTGCTTTACTTGCAACGGGTTCCTGGATTAATAATGTCGTTACCACACCAACCAACATAACTACAGCCATTAATGAGTAGCTGTACTGCCAAGCTTGATAGTTATAACTACCTTTGTCTGAACCAAAATAACTTGCAAGATATAAAGCACCCGCTCCAGCTACCAACATACCAATTCGATAACCTGCAATATACGTTGATGACATCAATGTCTGTAAATTTGTATTCGCTGATTCAATACGATAAGCATCAATAACAACGTCTTGAGTCGCCGATGAAAAACCCAATAACACAGCTGCCATTGCCATCAAGGTTAAACTTCTAGGATTTGTTGGGTCCGTTTGAGCCATCCAGAGGATAGCTATAATAATTGCTATTTGTGACAGTAGCATCCAGCTTCGTCTACGTCCTAGGAGCTTTGTTATATAGGGAATTGGCAATTTATCAACTAACGGCGCCCAAACGAATTTAAAAGAATAGCCTAAAGCTGCCCAACTAAAAAATGTGACCGAAGATTTGCTGACACCCGCTTCTCGAAGCCATAGACCCAATGAAGAAAATATAAGTAAAATAGGAACCCCAGCCGAAAAGCCAAGGAATAACATAGTAATAACACGTGGATGTTTGAATGCCTTTATAGTTTCTAACCAGCTACGGTTCTGTAGGCTTGCTGATTCAGTCATAAACTTAATTATCTATTGATTAGCATTTGGTGTCTTTTACTAAATAACAATATTAAAAAGGACACCCCCCCACTTTTTAACGGTTTTTAAGTTAATTATTATTTAGAGAGTTTGTTTGTACATACCTGCTTATGTTTTTTGCAACTGATAATCGTAATCAATAATCAAAGGTGCATGATCAGAAAATCGTTCATCTTTATACACTTCTGTTTTAAGCACAGTACCTTTTAAACTCGGAGTTAATATATGGTAATCAATACGCCATCCTGTGTTATTAGCATAAGCTTGTCCACGATTTGACCACCAAGTATAAGCATGCTCTTCTTGTTCAACTTCTCTAAAAGCATCTACAAAGCCAACTTCATCAAATAAGGTATCTAACCAAGCTCTTTCTTCTGGCAAGAAACCTGAATTTTTCTTATTGCCTTTCCAATTACGGATATCTTCATTTTTGTGAGCTATGTTCCAATCACCACAAATAATGCAATCTCTACCTGATGCTTTCATCGCTTCCATTTTTTCCATGAAAAAATCCATCATGCGATATTTAAATACCTGGCGTTCTTCTTTTGCAGAACCTGAAGGAAGATAAAGAGATATTACACTGAGGTTACCAAAACGAGCCTCTAGATAGCGACCTTCTGAATCAAATTCTTCGTGCCCCATCCCAATTATTAACTCATCAGGTTCCGTTTTACAATATAACGCGGTCCCACTATAGCCTTTCTTAATTGCATCATGATAATAAGCATGATTAGGATGATACATAGGATCTTCTAATTGATGAACCTGAGCTTTCGTTTCTTGAATACAAACGACATCAGCATTTTGTGTTTCAAGCCAATCAAAGAATCCTTTCTTTGCAGCAGCTCTAATGCCGTTTGTATTTGCAGTAATTATTTTCATTTATTCTTTTAAATCAATTAGATATTGGTATTTTTATATGAATTTAAATCTTACTAGACATCAAGGTTCGCAACATTCAGAGCATTACTCTCAATGAATTCTCTTCGTGGCTCTACTAGATCACCCATCAAAGTAGTAAATATCTCGTCAGCTTGGTAAGCATCTTCGATCTTCACTTGTAACATTCTTCGTGATTCTGGATCCATAGTCGTATCCCAGAGTTGTTCAGGATTCATTTCACCCAGACCCTTATAACGTTGAATATTTAATCCACGTTGACCTTCTTTCATCAACCAAGCCATAACATTATCAAAACGAGAAACATACTCTCGACGCTCACCACGTTGAATGTAACTTTTCTCGTTGAGTAAACCATCAAGCTTTTGATTTAATCCAAAGATATGCTGACTTTCAGGGCTGTCAAAGAAATCCTTATTAAAGAAATACTCTGTATCTACACCGTGCATTCTTCGAGTGATTTGAATAGCCCAATCATCGCCTTCTAGATCTTTTATTTCTGCCTTATAGCTTCTAGTGCCATTAAATTTATCATTAGCCGCTTCAGCTGCTGTGTTCAACCAAGCCCCTGCTATTTTACTTGTTATTTCACTGCCACCTACGCTATTAAACAACATAGCTTCTAGTACTTCTTCATCATATCTTCTTGATAAGCGTTTGATTATATTAGAAATTACTAGATATTCTTTAGCCAACTTTTCTAAGGATTCGCCTTGAATAGCAGGAGCACCTTCTTCTACAAATACACCAGCATCTTCTAATGCTAGTTGCAATAAGCGTTCATTAAGTTCGTCATCATCCTTCACATATTGCTCTTGCTTACCTTTTTTCACTTTATACAGTGGCGGTTGAGCAATATATATATGTCCTCTTTCAACTAACTCCTTCATCTGGCGATAGAAGAATGTTAATAACAGAGTGCGAATATGAGACCCATCGACGTCAGCATCGGTCATGATTATGATTCTGTGATAACGAAGTTTTTCAGGATCAAATTCTTCTTTACCAATACCACAACCTAATGCTGTAATTAAAGTCCCCACTTCTACCGAAGCAAGCATTTTATCAAATCGTGCTTTTTCTACATTTAGAATCTTACCTTTCAAAGGTAAAATAGCTTGTGTACGTCTATCTCTTCCCTGCTTAGCAGAACCACCAGCAGAGTCACCCTCCACAAGGTATATTTCACAAAGCGAAGGATCTTTTTCCTGACAATCTGCTAATTTACCAGGTAAACCAGCAATATCTAATGCACCTTTACGACGTGTCATTTCACGAGCGCGTTTAGCTGCTTCTCGAGCTCTACCTGCTTCAACCATCTTCGTACAAATGATCTTTGCTTCTTTTGGGTTTTCAATTAAAAAGTTAGATAAACTTTCACCCATCGCGGACTCTACAATTCCTTTCACTTCGGAAGAAACTAATTTATCTTTTGTTTGAGATGAGAATTTTGGATCAGGAACCTTAACTGATAATACCGCTGTTAAACCTTCACGAGCATCATCCCCTGTTAAGGCAACCTTGTCTTTTTTATTATTCGAAAGGATTCCTTCTTTCTCTATATATTGATTTAGCGTCCGTGTTAACGCGGTTCTAAACCCAGACATGTGTGTACCACCATCACGCTGAGGAATATTATTAGTAAAACAATAAATATTTTCCTGATAAGAGTCATTCCACTGTAATGACACTTCAACACCAACGTCATCTTTATTGGTATCAAAACTAATTACTTTTTCATGGATTGGAGTTTTCTTAGCATTTAAATGACTAACAAATGCACTGATACCACCATCGTATTCAAATACAATATCTTCGCCATCACCACGTTCATCTATTAAATGAATGCGAACACCTGAATTCAAAAAAGATAATTCACGTAGTCTCTTTGCTAAAATATCAAAGCTGTATTCATGAATAGCAAATATTTCTTTGCTGGGTAAGAATCTCACTTTTGTTCCTGTAGAAGAGGCCTCACCTACCACTTCCATTTCAGTAACTGGGTCACCCATTGAATATTCTTGACGATGTACTTTTCCATCTCTTTGAATAGTCAGTGTGAGTTTTTCAGATAATGCATTTACAACAGAAACACCTACACCATGTAAACCGCCAGATACTTTATAGGAATTATCATCAAACTTTCCACCAGCATGTAATACGGTCATGATTATCTGTGCAGCTGAACCACCATCTTCATGCTCATCTACAGGTATGCCGCGACCATCATCTGTAACAGTCACAGAACCGTCTGTATTGAGTTTTACGGTGATTTCAGAACAATGACCAGCTAAGGCTTCGTCAATTGAGTTATCGACCACCTCAAAGACCATATGATGAAGGCCTGTACCATCATCAGTATCACCGATATACATTCCAGGACGCTTTCTTACCGCCTCTAATCCTTTTAAGACTGTAATACTGGAGGAATCGTAATCTTTTTGTTCTTCAGCCATTGTAAATTTCCATGATAATTCAATAAGTGGACTTATATTTTTATATATTATTTATTTAAACATATAGAAAAACAGTTATTTTTCGTCACTAAATTCAGCACAGAATTATACACTACTTGTAAAAAAATGTACGTAGATTGATTTGACCCTTTTCATTTTATTCTGTCGTGAAAACACCATGTTTCACGTGAAACACTTTGGAAGTAATACCACTAATATTTATATTATTTGTACTAGTTATTATAATTTGTTTATTAATCATAGATAAGTAATTGAGTAGAATTTCCCTATTCTCAGAATCAAGTTCAGCTGCTAGATCATCAATGAGGAGAATTCCTTCCCCCGTATCTGTTTTGGAAATACTGTTACTTTGAGATAGTAATAGGCAAATAGCTAATAATTTAAGTTGGCCACGGGATGCGCTTTCTACTGCAGGTGATGAATTCATAAGGATATTAAAATCAGCACGATGTGAACCAGCAGTAGTTCTTTTAACTTTCATCTCATAATTTTGTTTATCTTTGTAATACGAAAGTAAAGATTCTGTATCTAACTCTAGATCCTTAGGAAATCCGGTTTTTAATTCTAAATCAATTTTTATATTTTTTAACAGAGATTTAGAAATCTCATCTACTATCGGTTGTAATAACTGCAGCACTTGCTGTCTGTATTGTATTAGTTCAGGTTGTAACTGCACTAATTCAATGGTCCATTTTTCTAAAGAATAAGCATGTTTTGGAGATTTTAAACATATATTTCGTTGACGTAAAATATGCTGATATTTTTTCCATTTAGAAAGGAAGTCAGGAAAAATATAAAAAGCAATCCAATCTAAAAAAGATCTACGGACCGCTGGGGATCCAGTAATTAAATCAATAGAATTTGGATGTATTACAGTGATAGGCAAGTATGAGCTTAATTCTGCTTGTGTATAGACATCTTGTTTATTAATTCTTATTTTTGTTTTGTGTCTGTTTTTTTCAATTCCAATTTGTGAGGTTGTATTAGAATCTTTTCCAAATACGGTAGATGCACTTACGAGTATTGTAGAACTACCTTCAGAAATAACTTCATCGATATGAGATGTTCTAAATGAACGGCCTTTTGATAAAATATTAAGAGCTTCAAGTAAACTGGTTTTACCAGAAGCATTAGGACCAACAATAATATTAAAATCAGGTGTTAAATTAAGAGATGCAGATTGTATTGATCGACAACTCTGTAAGGTAATATTTTTTATCCACATAAGAACAAAAAGTACACCCCCCCACTTTTTGATACTTTTAGGGGGAATGATTTCATAATTAAATAATAACTAAATTATAAATAGATTAATTAAAGTCTTATTGGCATGACGACATATCTTGTTTGAGTATCATCTGGTGAATGTAAAAGTGCACTTGTATCAGGAGATGATAATTCTAGTTTTACAGTATCGCCTTCTAAGTGATTAACTGCCTCTAGAAGATAAGTCACATTGAACCCTATTTCGAATGTATCACCAGAATAATTTATATCGATTTCTTCTTCCGCACTTTCGTTTTCGGGGTTATTACTGTGAAGAGTCATCGTACCATTTTGTAAACGTAGACGAATACCACGGAATTTTTCATTTGACAAGATGGAAACTCTAGCAAGTGTATTTTTAAATTGATCTCTATCCAACTCGATAGTATGAGAACAATTACTTGGAATCGCAGCTTGATAGTCAGGATATTTTCCATCAATTAATTTAGATGTAAATCGAATATTATCTTTGTTAACTCGAATATGGTTTTCACTAATTTGTAAGGTTACAGGTAATTCACTACTAACATCTAATAAACGTGATAGCTCGAGAATACCTTTTCTGGGAACAATAATTTTAATATCTTTTTCACTTCGATCATTTAATGTTAGTTCAGAAACAGCCAAACGATGTCCATCAGTTGAAACAGATGACAGTTTATCGTTATTTAATTCAAGCAATAAACCATTGAGGTAATATCTCACATCTTGATTTGCCATTGAAAAAGACACTTTTTCTAATAATAATTTGAATTTATTTTCAGGAATCGTGATTTCATTTTGAATAGGAATGTCATCTAGCAGAGGATATTCATCTGCAGGTAAAGTGGCTAATTCAAAACGACTTCTTTGACCTTTTATGTTGAGTCGGTCACTGTCAGTTTCAAAAATAACAAAACAGTCAGCTGGCAATGCTTTACATATTTCAAATAACTTTCTTGCAGGTGCTGTAACCTGGCCTGGTTCTTCAGCTTGGTTTGGAAATTCAGATGATAATTCAATTTCTAAATCTGTACCAACCAGTTTAAGACTGTCTTCGGTTGCGTGAATTAAGATGTTCTCTAAAATTTTACTCGTGTGTTTTTTTTCAACTGCTCCAACCACATGGGTTAATTGCTCAAGTAACGTTTCTTTAGAAATAGTAAGTTTCATAATTTTTGTTCAATGTTATGTTGTTTATATTATATATATATTAAAAGATAATAGTAATAATAAGGGTCAATAAAAAAACTGAGTAACTATTAAATATAGTTATTTATCAAATACTTAATAGAATAAATCGCTGTATATAATCAATGTAAAACTCTTCTATGTTTATGTGTATCAATTGTGGATAAGTCTTAGTTGTAAAACTGCTAAAAAGTTATCCACAGCTTTTAATAAATTTTATACCAACTTTAATCACTGCTTATTAAAGATGATTTACCTCAAAAAAAGAGGTTTTTATCTGGTCAATGTTCGTTCTAAAATCCTGTAACTTTCATCTAAAGTGGTATCTTCTGTTCGTAATTCTTTTATTTTCTTACAGGCATGAATAACAGTTGTATGATCTCTATTTCCAAAATAAGTCCCTATTTCTGGAAGACTGTGGTTTGTTAATTCTTTAGATAGACTCATTGCTACTTGTCTTGGTCTTGCTATTGAACGTGTGCGTCTTTTAGAGTCCAGATCAGATGTTTTAATATCATAATGTTGAGCTACTGTCTTTTTTATATTATCGACAGTGACCATTTTATCTTGACTTGCCAGTTGATCACGAAGTGCATCATGAACAAAATCTAGTGTAATATCAGTACGTTGATGTAAACGTAGGCTTGCTAATACACGCTGTAAAGCACCTTCTAAATCGCGCACATTCGAACGAAAACGTTTCGCAATGAAAAAAGCAGCATCTTTAGGCAATGTTAAATGATATTGCTCCACCTTAGAGGTTAAAATAGCTACACGTGTTTCTAGTTCAGGTGGTTCAATTTCAACGGTAAGGCCCCAATTAAGACGTGACCGTAAACGATCATCTATGCCTTCAACATCTCTAGGATATCGATCACTGGTCAATATTATTTGCTTTTGGCCTTCTAACAAAGCATTGAAAGTGTGAAAAAATTCTTCGACTGATCTATTTTTTCCTGCAAAGAATTGAATATCGTCAATGAGTAAAGCATCGACTGTTCGATAATACACTTTAAACTGATCGATACTATTGGTTCTCAACGCAGTAATCATATCGTTTACAAAGCGTTCAGAATGAAGATAAACCACTTTTGCAGATGGATTATTTTCACGGATTTTATTGCCAATGGCATGCATCAGATGGGTTTTACCAAGACCAACACCACCATAGATAAACAAAGGGTTATATGATTTACCAGGGTTTTCACCAACTTGCATAGCAGATGCGACGGCTAATTGATTGGATTTACCTTCGACAAAGTTATCAAAGGTCATTGTTGTATTTAGATTATTAGTAAAACTTTTTTGGTTTATCACTGGATCGGGCTTGGATACGGCTTCAGTTCTATTGACAGGTTTTTTAGATTCTATGTTTGATGTAGGCGCCGTCTCATAAGGTAGTGTGTCTCCTGCTCCTATCTGTAATAAGACTTGGACATTGCCACCATCCGAGATGAGTTTAATTTTTTCTTTGATATTATCTAAATGATGATCTTTAACGTGTTGGTATACAAAAGTATTAGGTGCAAGTAATACTAAAATATTATCATGCTGGGTACCATGTAAAGTTCGTAACCAAGTATTAATTTCTTGATCCGTAAGCTCTGATTCTAATTTATTGAGGCATTGTTGCCAGAGCATTACTTAAGACTCCTGTCGTTAAATTAACACAGTAAGGAAATAACCTTAAAATTTTAATTTTGTAGTAGTAAGGTGATTCATTGAGTTTTTAGTATAGCTACTGGGGGGTAGGAATCTAAGCAGTATGAATCAATATAATATGATATAAAGTACGGAAAAATAACGCTATGTGAAAGACGTTATGATGAGTAAAATATACAAGTAAATATTACTGCTTTTTGTAAGTTATCCACAAGCAGTATTTTGAGTAAAAATATAATAAATACTTTGACATTTGACACGTTTTAGCGTATTTTTTCCGCCCTTTGCGTTCTAGTGACTTTTTAACAGTAGATATTTACTTTTCCTAACTCATTTAGACGTTGTATATAAATTAGCATAATCTTACATAAGATATTTAACAGGTTTAATCATGAAAAGAACATTTCAACCAAGTAATCTAAAACGTAAGCGCACTCACGGATTCCGTGCTCGTATGAGTACTGTTGGTGGCCGTAAAGTATTAAAATCACGACGTGCAAAAGGTCGTGCAGTTCTTTGTTGTTAATTTTTTAACAACTTAAAGAACACAATAACGGCAATTTAAAAAGTTTTGAATCAGTATTAATGTGAAAAACAATACTGCTGAAGATGACTTTTTAGAAATTGCTACGACTTTAAGTGAAGATATTATTAATTTTCACTTTAGTCGAAGCCAGAAGTTACTAAATGCTGATCAATACAAATTTGTTTTCAGTAAGTCGCAGCGATTTGGTAACAAATCATTTACACTTCTGGCCAGACACAACGGCCTTGGTCATCCACGCCTTGGTTTAGCTATTTCCAAAAAAGCGGTAAATAAAGCCGTTGATAGAAATAGAATCAAAAGAATTATTCGTGATAGTTTCCGTGTAAACCAACATGAACTCCCAAGCGTTGATATTATTGCTATGTGTAAAACGAATGTGCTTTCGTTAGAAAGACATGAAATTCACAAGCAGATTAAAACGCAGTGGCATTTTATGCGAAAAAAATTCTTAACTTCAACTACTACTGATTAGAGTCCGTACAGCATGGATCAACAACGCCCTTTTTTATATTTAAGCTTATTTTTTCTTTGTTTTCTTATTTGGTCTACATGGGAACAGAAAAATGCGCCTCCTATAGCTCAGACTCCTACAAGTGAAACCACGTCAAATAATTCGGTTTCAATTCCAACATCAGTTCCCACAGCGACAAGTACAACTGATGGAACTGTTGTACCGCAAGTAGATTCTGCTGCTTCAACAGAAGAAAAACTTATACATGTTAAAACTGACGTTTTAGATATTTACATTAATACTGTTGGTGGCACCATTATTCAAGCTGATCTTCCTGCATATCCAATAAGCTTAGAAGAAAAAGACATTGCCGTTAGAATTATTAATAAAGAGAAAGACTATGCTGCTCAATCGGGTTTAGTTCATTCAAATATTGAAGGTAAGAAAAGTAGTGATCTAGCTCCAAATCATTATGCAAACTTTAGTGCCCTAAAACAAGAATATGTATTGGGTGATGATCAAGAAACAATCGAAGTACCTTTAACATGGACTCAAAATGGTATAACAGTAACGAAAACGTTTATTTTTGAACGCGGTAATTATTTAATTAAGAAAAGCCAGAAAGTGGATAATAATTCTGGTAACGATTGGTCAGCTAGTGAGTATTTACAACTGACTCATGCAGAACATACACGAGATGGTAGTCTTTTAGCAGGCGATGTCGCCTATACAGGCGCTGCTTACTATAATGAAAAATATATAAAAGTTAGTTTTGATGATATTAGTGATGAAAATCTAAGTGATTCTACGATAGGTGGTTGGGCTGCAATTATTCAGCATTATTTTGTCGGTGCTTGGATTCCTGAAAAAGAGGTTGAAAACAATTATTACACTATTTTCGATAAGTCTAAAACACGTCATATCATTGGTGTGAAATCGCCATTAAAAGTTATTGCAACGGGTCAATCAGGTGTATTTAACAGTCAATTTTATATTGGCCCAACGGATCAAGATAAGCTTGCAGAGATTTCAAAAGGTCTAGATTTGGCAGTTGATTACGGAATATTTGCTTTTGTATCTAAACCCATTTTTGCTGTGATGAGTTTTATCAATAAACACATTGCTAGCAATTGGGGTTGGACGATTATATTGTTAACGATGTTCATCAAATTGATCTTTTTCTACCCATCGGCAATGAGTTACAAATCGATGGCTAAAATGAAAAAATTAGGGCCAAAGATCAAAGAGATCGCTGAAAAATATAAAAATGACCCTCAGGCTAAACAAAAAGAAACGATGGCGTTTTACCGCAAAGAGAAGATAAATCCTCTTGGTGGTTGTTTACCTATGTTGATACAAATGCCAGTATTTATGGGACTGTATTGGGTACTTCAAGAAAGTGTAGAATTACGTCAAGCACCATGGATTCTTTGGTATAAAGATCTGTCATTAAAAGATCCATTCTTCATTTTACCCTTGATTATGGGCGCCAGTATGTTCATTCAGCAAAAGCTAAATCCCCCTGCAGTCGCTGATCCAATGCAGCAGAAAATATTCACTTATTTACCTGTTGTGTTTACGGTTATGTTCTTATTCTTCCCCGCTGGATTAGTACTTTACTGGGTAGTAAATAACATTTTATCTATCTTCCAGCAGTGGTTTATAAATAAGAAAATTATTGGTGATGTAAAACCCAAAACTGCGTAGATTTTAACTACCAGTTTTACTGACAAGCTTTAGTTAATAGTATTAGATACATAAAAGTTTGACCCGTTCTGGATTTAGGGTAGTTTAGTCAAATGACAAAACCATCAGAAGTAATAGACACCATTGTAGCGATAGCAACACCACCCGGTCGCGGTGGTGTAGGCATAATCCGTGTATCTGGACCGAAAGTTGTCAATGTTGCGCAGCAGATTCTAGGATCACTACCAACTCCTCATAAAGCAAGTCATCGACTTTTTAAAGATAAGGAAAATCAAACCTTAGACGATGGTGTTGCTGTGTACTTTCCTGGGCCAAATTCATTTACTGGTGAAGATGTCTTAGAGCTACAAGGTCATGGTGGGCAAATAGTTTTAGATATGCTTATGCAGCGTTGCCTTGAATTAGGTGCAAGAGTTGCAAGGCCTGGTGAATTTTCTGAAAGGGCTTTTCTCAACGATAAACTAGATCTAACTCAAGCAGAAGCAATCGCTGATTTGATAGATTCCGGTTCTGAACAAGCTGCAAGGTCTGCTCTTCGTTCATTGCAGGGCGATTTCTCCAAAGAGATAGAATCTTTATTACTAAAAATGATTGAGATGCGTGTATATGTTGAAGCCGCATTAGATTTTCCTGAAGAAGAGATTGATTTTCTTGCAGATGAAAGCGTTACAATTCGCTTGAATGCCATTAAAGATCATTTGCTTGATATTACTGCGAAAGCCACTCAAGGTAGTTTATTAAGGAATGGCTTAAACTTAGTTATTATTGGTGAACCCAATGCAGGTAAATCAAGCTTACTCAACGTCCTCTCTGGAAACGAATCAGCTATCGTCACAGATGTAGCAGGAACGACTCGCGATGTTTTGCATGAATCTATCAATCTAGATGGAATGCCCCTTCACTTAGTTGATACGGCAGGACTTAGAGAGAGTGATGACGTTGTAGAAAAAATAGGAATTGAACGTGCTTGGCAGGCTATTAAAAAGGCCGACATAGCGCTTTTGTTATTAGGCGAATCCCATACTGTTACTAATAGTGACGAAATTATTAAAAGACTACCTAGTTCGCTACCTTTAATTACAGTGCAAAATAAAATAGATTTAACAAATGAAGCAGCAGGAAAACGAAATAATAAGATTTTTATCTCTGCCAAACAAAACGTAGGAATCGACGTTTTAAAAGAAGAATTGAAAGAACGTATGGGTTATCAAAACAACGGAGAAGACGTTTTTATTGCTCGACGAAGACATTTGAATGCATTGGAACAAACTCGACAATTAGTGAGTAACGCTGAAATTCAGTTAATCGAATATAATGCGGGAGAATTAATGGCAGAAGAGTTAAGAATGGCTCAGGATGAATTAGGACAAATTACAGGTAAGTTTACATCTGATGATTTATTGGGTGAGATATTTAGTAGTTTTTGTATTGGTAAATAGATGAATACAAACTCTAAACTGTAATATCAATTCACGATTAGATTATTTATGAGCTTGGACTTGTAAATTATCATCAAAAAGTAGGGGGGTGTCATTTAGACTCTAGTTCAATACTGTCCTTTGACAACGCTCAGTAAGATTGCTCAACTGAAGTGTCATTGTCATTTCTAAATTTGTCTTCAAAAACAATCTGTAAATTGTAAGGTAACTAATAAAATAACAGCGATCTATAGATCGGAGTATAGGAAAATACATGTCAGTTGAAGCATCAGTCTCATTTTTTATTGCCATCCTTATCTTTGGTATCACTCCAGGTCCGGGTACTTTTGCTTTATTAGGTAAGGCATTAAGTACGGGAGTAAAAGACTGCTTCCCCATGTCTTTAGGTATGACGATTAGCGATATTATTTACTTACTTCTCGCAACGTTTGGATTAGCGGCGATAGCTGAAAACTATTCTGGACTGTTCTTAGTTATACGGTTCACAGGAGCTGCTTATCTAATCTATCTTGGCTGTAAAATGTGGACCGCTGAAGTAACAACTGATTTTAAAAACAATAAAGAAAAACCCATTTCTTGGTTAAGTGGATTTATCCAAGGTTTTTTAATTTCTGCTTCGAACCCTAAAGTCATTTTATTCTATATTGCTTTCTTACCCACATTTATTGATCTTACATCAATGAGTCAGACAGATATTTTCCTTCTTTGTGTATTAACTTTCTTTGGGTTGATGATTGGCTTGATGTCGGTGTCTTTTGGGGCATCTTCCGTAAGGCAATATTTAAAATCGAATAAAGCTATTCAGAGGATGAATAGAACCGCAGGTGCGATTATGATTGGTGCAGGTTTATTCTTAGTTAGCCGAGGAAGTAGCCCCTAAATAATTGTTCATTATCCTGTTATCCACGCCCAACAAATGGCATCTTATTCGCCATAATGGTCATTGATAAAACATTAGTGCTTAATGGTAAATTTGCCATATTAAACACTGCATCTGCAGCATCTTGAACATCCATAGTATCCATAGGACCTCCATGCTTTATCAAGTTTGCAACTAACTCTGTATTAGCATTACCAATATCAATTTGCCCACAGCAGATATTCAAATCTCGGCCATCTAAAGCAATACATTTAGTAAGCCCTGTGACTGCATGTTTGGTAGATGTATAAGCCGCTGAATGAGCTCTTGGGGTAATTGCAGATATTGATCCATTGTTTATGATACGACCTCCTTTAGGTTTCATAAGCCTAAAAGCTTCTCGTGCAGAAATAAACATGCCTGTTAAATTCACATCGACTGATGATTTCCATGCGTCTAAAGATATTTCATCAAAACGAGAACCGGGTGGAAAAATTCCAGCATTGTTAAATAAAACGTCAACATATCCAAACTCATTGTTCGCTTTTGCAAAAGCCTTTGTTACAGACGCTTCATCGGTGACATCGCAGACTATGCTTATGGCGTTTTTATTTGTAGCGCTTATCGCATCTAATTTATCTAAACGTCTTGCCAATAAAGCAACATTCCAACCAGCATCGATAAATTTATTAGCGGTGGCAGCGCCAATACCACTACTTGCACCTGTAATAACTATACTTTGCGGCATCGTTTAAATCTCCTGTAGAAATGTTAAATAGAATGTCATGAAATTAAGAATAAAGTCCAATTTCTATTTGAATTTATTTAAAATAAAGATACAAGTATTTCAAAAAGTGGGGGGGTGTCATTTTTAAAGTTAGTAACTAGATAATCAGTGGTTTATTTGAAATGCTGTAAATTACAGGCATAAAAAAGCCAGACCGAAGTCTGGCTGAGTAACCTTATCAAAATAAAGGGGGTATTTTGATAAGGCGGAGAGTCAAATGACTCGGGCTAACAACATAAAAAATATTGGGGGGGCTTTTAGTTGTTGTCAGCCAAAACAGTTAACTAATGCTTCCTGTCTGTGGGAGTAATATCTCATAAGCAAAGAGAACGATCATTCTAAAAACGATAAGTGAGGTTACTTTCGGATGGAAGGGTAACAATAAAATTAGATAGATCTATTCAATAAAAATAATAAATGGAAATACTTAAAAAATTTTTATTTGGAACTAAGATTCAGAAATTCACCTAATATTTGTATCTGTGATTTATCAAGTATAGGAAATAATAATAAAAATTATCTTTTCTGGAAAAACAAAAATGCTTAATTTTTTATTTTTAAGAGTAAATTAATTAATTTTTCTGAAAGTCCTTTATAAGGTGGTGAAAAATATTTAATAAAAGATATGTTTGCTTGATAAAAAACAGGTCTTAATTTCGAGAAACTAGTAAATCCTTCATAGCCATGATAATGCCCCATGCCACTAGGACCTATTCCGCCAAAAGGTAAATCATGTTGACCAACATGGAAAAGAGCATCATTGACTGAAACCCCTCCTGACATAATTCGATTAATATACAGCTGTGCTAGATCTTTATTGTTGGTGAAAGGATATAAAGCTAAAGGTTGATCTCTGATATTGACATAATTAACTACTTCTTCTGTTT
>CALFUP010000040.1 GCA_937929875.1 uncultured Cocleimonas sp.
AAACTAACAGTTCGCTTAGACAAGATAGACAAATGCATTCTTAAAGAGCTTCAAAACAATGCACGTATTTCGAATGTAGAACTTTCTAAAAGGGTTAATTTAAGTCCAACCCCATGCTTAGAAAGAGTTAAACGTTTAGAAAAATCTGGTTTTATATTGGGTTATCATGCCGCTATTTGCCCTATAAAAACTAAAACCTCTTTGTTAGTCTTTATCGAAGTAACCTTAGAGCGTACAAATAACGAAGTCTTCAAAAGCTTTGCAAAAGTTGTCGAAAGATATTCGGAAATACTCGAATGCCATATGATCGCAGGCGGTTTTGACTATTTACTAAAATTAAGATTTGAAGATATACACGAGTACCGTGAGTTCTTAGGTGAAGGTCTAGTTAACCTTCCTAAAGTATCGTTAACCCACACCTACATCGTTAGTGAAGAAGTCAAAGATACCAATTTCAATGACCTAAGAAACGTATAAACCACTCAAAAAATCTTATTTGTTTTTACGAATAACTAAAGAGATTAGATACTGCATGTGTCTCTAAACGACAATTAATTTCGTTTTAAGATAATTACATTAATTATTTACGGTTTTTGTTTGACAAAAAAACCAACCTAACCTACCTTTAGTCATCTTCATTAAATAACTAGATTTTTTATATGCCTGATAATAATAGTGATGCCCTCGTACGATTCGAAAATGTTCAAAAAAGTTACGACGGGGAAATCCTTGTTGTCAAAGATTTAAATCTAAACATAGCTAAAGGTGAATTTCTCACCATGTTGGGCCCATCAGGCTCTGGAAAAACCACTTGCCTAATGATGTTAGCTGGCTTTGAGCCTGCAACCCACGGCGAAATTTATTTAGACGATGTTCCCATAAACCGAGTGCCGCCACACAAACGTGGCATTGGTATGGTCTTCCAAAGTTACGCACTATTTCCACACATGACGATTGGTGAGAATCTAGCGTTCCCATTAGAAGTTCGTAAGATGGGCAAATCTGAGCGTGATGAGAAAGTAAAAAGAGCCTTGGATATGGTTCAACTGGGCGCTTTTGCAGATCGGCGACCGGCTCAATTATCAGGTGGACAACAACAGCGTGTCGCAGTAGCAAGATCATTAGTTTTTGATCCTGATGTTGTTTTAATGGATGAGCCTTTAGGCGCACTAGATAAAAATCTACGTGAACAAATGCAATATGAAATTAAGCATATTCACGAACGCCTTGGTGTAACGGTTTTGTATGTGACTCACGACCAGAGTGAGGCATTAACAATGTCTAATCGTGTTGCCGTTTTTGATGCTGGAATAATTCAGCAACTTGCTCCACCTGACGTTTTATACGAACAACCAACAAACGCTTTTGTCGCTGACTTTATTGGTGATAACAATTGCTTAGTCGGCACTGTTACAGAAGAATCTGAAAATAGCTGCGTTGTTCAAACCCCAGACGGTTCGAATATTAAAGCAAATAAAATCAACATTGCTGGAAAGGGTCAAAAAAGCACATTATCTATCCGTCCAGAAAGAGTCATTGTTAACCCAGATCCTGGACAAGTACCGAATATCTTTAAAGCTAAAGCATTGGAATTGATTTATCTCGGTGATCACATACGCACTCGCATGGAAGTTTGTGGAAACGACCAATTTTATGTAAAGATTCCTAACTCTACCCATCATGCTGATTTAAACCAAGGTGATGAAGTTACTATTGGTTGGAATGAATACGATTGTAGAGCGTTAGATAATTAAGGCCTTGATATCAAGCACTATTTGAAGACAGATCTGCACTAAATAGAGTAAATCTTGTCCTATAAATTGTAACCACATCTAATTGGTGCTTACACAAACCCTATCTTTAACGAGATAATTTAAAAAAATCTACTACAATCAATAATTGTAGCTGATGTTATTTACGAATATTTAGATTCACAATTTTGGCCAATTTATGACCTTTTTGGATATTGAAGATATTCACAATTATAAAATTAAAATTTATACACAGGAGAGAAAGATGAAAACATTTATTAAATGTACAATTGCTACAGCTATTTTGGCTGCTAGTGTGACTACCGCTCAAGCAGAAACCGAAATGGTTGTTGTTTCATGGGGTGGTGCTTATACCAAAAGTCAAAACGAAGCTTATAGCAAACCTTACATGAAAGAAAACCCAGGCATCAAAATCGTTAATGATGATTCTGCTGCAGAAGGTGGAGCAAAATTACGTGCTCAAGCTAAAGCAGGAAAAGTAACTTGGGATGTTCTTGATTTAGTTCCTGATACTGCGGTTTCATTATGTGATGAAGGCCTACTAATGGAATTCGATTTTGATAAGATGCTAGCAAAAGCACCGGACGGAACTTTACCGTCAGAAGACTTTGGTGATGCACTTGTTTCGCCGTGTTTCGTACCTTTAATTGTTTACTCAACAACTTTTGGTTACCGCACTGATAAGGTAGGAGATGTTAAACCAACATCAATCAATGATATCTTTGACCTTAAAAAATTCCCTGGTAAACGTGGTTTACAAAAACAACCGTATGGCAACTTTGAGTGGGCATTATTAGCTGACGGCGTACCTAAAGAAGATCTTTATAAAGTTCTTGAAACAAAAGAAGGTGTAGCTCGTGCATTCAAAAAGCTAGATACCATTAAAGACAGTGTTGTTTGGTGGACAAAGGGCGCTCAGCCAGGTCAATTATTAGCTGACGGTGAAGTGGTTATGTCATCTGCTTACAATGGTCGTTTATTTGCTGCTATCGAAGAAAACAAGCAGCCAATAGGAATGATGTGGGATGCGCAATACTTTGAATTAGACGGATTTGCTATTCCTGCAGATGCTCCTAACAAAGAAGAAGCACTTAAGTATGTTAAGTTTGCATCTGATACACAACGTTTAGCTGACCAGTCTAAGTACATTTCTTATGGTCCAGCACGTAAATCATCAGCGTCGTTAGTAGGTAAGCATGCTACATTAGGTATTGATATGAAGCCTCACATGCCTACAAACCCTGAAAATGCTAAGAACACAGTGCTGAAAAACATTGATTTCTGGGCAGATAACACAACAGATCTAGCTCAACAATTTGAAGCATGGTTAGCTAAATAATATTTAACTATCAATATCTAAGTTATTTATTATGATAAAACTAGGTCGAAGATTCTCTCTTCGGCCTAGCTTATAATTATTCCAATACTTCTTAGTAACACTTAAGTAAAAAACTTGAGTAGATACTAATGACTAATTTTCTACTTTCTAAACGCTAGGATAAAGCATGGCGAGCAATACAGAAGCATTACAAACAGCGGATGGCGTTTCTTTAAAATTAAGCCTACAACGCTCACTAAGACGAAAAAAACGTAACGCTTTGTTACTTGTCGCACCCTTATTTTTATTTGTGCTTTT
>CALFUP010000041.1 GCA_937929875.1 uncultured Cocleimonas sp.
CTTTGATACGTTCGGATTCTATTCTTTCAGCTTCTAACTTTTCCGCTTTGATACGCTCTGCTTCAATTCTTTCCGCTTCTAACTTTTCCGCTTTGATACGCTCTGCTTCAATTCTTTCCGCTTCTAACTTCTCAGCTTTGATACGCTCTGCTTCAATTCTTTCCGCTTCTAGTTTTTCGGCTTTGATGCGTTCTGCTTCAATTCTTTCGGCTTCTAGCTTTTCCGCTTTGATGCGTTCGGCTTCAACCCTTTCAGCTTCTAGCTTTTCCGCTTTGATCCGTTCGGCTTCAATTCTTTCAGCTTCTAGCTTCTCAGCTTTGATACGTTCTGCTTCAATTCTTTCGGCTTCTAGCTTTTCCGCTTTGATATGCTCTGCTTCAACCCTTTCGGCTTCTAGCTTCTCAGCTTTGATACGTTCGGATTCTATTCTTTCAGCTTCTAACTTCTTAGCTTTGATGCGTTCGGCTTCAATTCTTTCAGCTTCTAGCTTCTCAGCTTTGATTCTCTTTGCTTCTGCTTTCTCTCTTATTTCCCTTTCTAGCCTTATCTTTTCTTCAGCAAGCTTTAATTTCTCCTGTTGAATTTTTTCTTTTTCAATCTCGTTCTTCTTAGCTTCCTGTTTCAATTCCTCAAAATTATTATAATTTTCCTCATCCGAAGCTTCTTTATAACCCAAGGTACTCTTGAGTTTTTGGAAAACACTCGGAGTCGATTTAACCGATAATTTTGCTGTTGGTGAGCTTTCTTCAATCGATTTAGAATCAAAAGAATTTAGCTCTGTTAGGGAGAGTGCTTCAGGGGATATTTCAATTGTTTCTAATTCTTCAGGCACAGCTCCCGACTCTTCCAG
This sequence comes from uncultured Cocleimonas sp., assembly GCA_937929875.1. Classification (GTDB taxonomy): domain Bacteria; phylum Pseudomonadota; class Gammaproteobacteria; order Thiotrichales; family Thiotrichaceae; genus Cocleimonas. The sequence continues at coordinate 851 of CALFUP010000041.1, forward strand.
ATCAGTTTCAGCCAATAGAGATTGCAATAAAGAATCAAGATCATCATCCGAGCTGATTAAGTCGCTCTCTTCAATTGATTGATTTTTTTCAGCAATAGAGTCTGTAAGCACATCAGAAAGGTGCTCTTCAGAATTTTTAATCGATGTAGGCTCAGGATTTACCTTTTTCGAAGACATTAACGACGACCATTGTTTTTATTATTTTAAAGAGAAAAAACTCTCATAGATTCCCTTTATTACTGCACGGCTATTATAGTTTTATTCTGACTAAAACTCACTTGAAACCAGACAGAATGCTATCTAATTTTAGTATGTAAAATATGGAATAATACAGTTTAAAAATGACCATCATTTAGAGCACCCGTAATGAGCGTGATCAAAGTATATCGAACACACCTCTTCACAACCCCCAACTTTTTTTGTGTTTTACAACAAACGCATCATTGAGTGAGTTTTTTTCCTTCATGGGTGCTATCCATCATAAAACGATTTAATTCGCACAAAATATCAAAAGTCCTTTTTTATCTAAAGCTACACTCGTCTCTCAATCAATAGAGCAGGCGAAAAAAATGGAACATAATTACGAAGGAACTTGGGAAATATATACCTCAGCATGGAAAGCAGAAACTGCGGATGAGAAGAGAGCATTATTTGAAAAATGTTTAGCTCCCACTAGTCATTATACTGATCCAATGATCAGCGTTACAAACCACGATGATTTTATCGCCTATATGTTAGATTTTCATCAACAAGTACCCGGTGGTCATTTTGTCACTACCTATTTCCAAGCCCACCACAATAAAAGCATCGCACGCTGGGAAATGAAAAATAGCGAAGGATTAGTATTAGGGGAAGGCATCAGTTACGGTGAGTATAATGACGAAGGTAAATTGATTGCAGAAACAGGCTTTTTCGAATCCCCATAAACTTAAAAAGCAACAAGAGAAACAGCGATGAATTATTTAACGCAGGTTCAGCAGGGCATTGACTTCATTGAAACTAACTTAGAATTTGAGTTATCACTGAAGGATGTAGCCGGTGCTGCCTGCATTAGTCAATGGCACTTCCAAAGAATTTTCAAAGCGCTTACCAATGAAACCTTAAAAACCTATATTCGTACGCGAAGGCTAGCAAAAGCCTTAGAGAAACTACTCCATAGCGACTGTAGAATTATTGATATCGCGATAACAGCAGGGTTTGAATCGCAAGAAAGTTTTACGAGAGCATTTAAGCAGGCCTTTCAAATGACACCCAACGAAGCTAGAAAAATTGGTGACAAGAATCGTTTCCTGAAAAAGATAGTATTTGATAGTGACTATCTAAAACACATCAATCAAAACCTCTCTTTAACGCCAGAAATAGTGACTTTCGAAGAAAAACATTATGTCGGAATGAAAACTGATTTCTACAGCGCAGATTCTGAAAAGAATAATATGGGAGAAAAACTTCCCTCACTTTGGAATGAATTTTTACCTAGAATGCAAGAAATCCGACACCTTATCGATGGTGCTGGCTACGGCATTATTCAGCAACCAATAGCAAAAGGTCTACCGCAAGAATCAGATAAAAATAACACGAGCGATGATCAGGAAATCTACCTTGAATACTACGCTGTAGTCGAAGTTAGCTCGCTAGAATCAATCCCAAAAGGTATGACTAGCCTAAGTACAGCAAAAGCAAGCTATGCGAAATTTCGTCACAAAGGCAAACCTCTGGAAGTAAACAACACTGTTAACTACATTTATTCCAGCTGGTTAATGCAATCTGGGAAACAACATAATTATCGGCATAGCTATGGTGCAGACATAGAAATTTATGGAGACGAATACATTCCTGATTCTGATGAATCTGTGATTTATTATGCTATTCCATTGAATGAACCCCTGTCTTATATGACTTTGAATATATCTAAAAAGACATAAAAGACAATGCGGTTGAACGAAACAGAAATACCCACACGACTCTTGAGTGAACTTAACTTCTATTTTTTGCTTATTTTAGATTGGCTTGTATTTAGGCATGAAGGCGTTTCAACTTTGCCTAGTTTGTGTAACGTTAAAAATCAAAATAAAAACAATTTTTAAGCAGTAGCTTTCTGTGTTCTCATTACCATCATTATTAATGTATTTGAGAATATGTCTAATGGAATCACCAAGAACAAACCAAATCATAGGTTTTATCGGTTGGGTAATCTTATGCTTTGGCGCATCAGCCGCTGGCGCGATTGCATCAATACAAGCAAGATCATTCTACGGCAAACTTACACAACCCGAATGGGCACCTCCTGGTTGGTTATTCGGCCCTGTTTGGAGCATTCTATTTGCCATGATGGCAATCTCCGCTTGGTTAGTTTGGCGTGACGGTGGCTTCGCCAAACATCGTGGTGCACTTACACTATTTATCATCCAACTCATTCCTAATGTCCTGTGGAGTTGGCTATTTTTCGCTTGGAATCGTGGCGCATTAGCGTTTGCTGATATCCTATTGCTCTGGATACTCATTGCAGCGACAATCGTTAGCTTCTGGAAAATCAACCGCCTTGCAGCTGCAATGCTGGTGCCTTATTTATTATGGGTGAGTTTTGCCTCGTTCCTTTGTTATTCGACTTGGCAATTGAATCCACAGATATTGGGCTAAATGTTAAATATTAGTATTTAAAATGACACCCCCCCACTTTTTGAGTAATTTTAAAGATAAGAATCTTTTAAAAAAACCTGAGCAACCCTGAGCAATTTACATGAAAACCAGATTACTCATATTTGTAATAGCAACTCTGCTCTCAATACTTGGGATATTCACGCCCATCTCATTACTGATTAACACTTTTAATGGCGTAAACATTAGTTTGGGTAAAATTTTTATAATGTTTATTTTTACAGGCGCTTGGATATTCTATTTTTTAATAGGCTACCACTGGATAAAACATAAGGTAGTTTCAAAACCGCTGAAAATCTTTGGGTCTATCTTCGGCTGTTTTTCACTAATCCCTCTACTCGCAAATCCATCGTTAATATTATTGGTTTTAGCAGGTATATTGTTGATGATATTTATCATTATAAAAACACCTTCTTGATGAAAATAAACAAGCGAGTAATACAGAGCGAGATACTTTGAACACAAAACTAGCATTTTTCATACTCTGCACAGCACTCTCATTTCCCGCATTGAATCAAGCATGGGATGGAGTTAACGAACTCTATAAACTGCTCTTTCTAGATAACCATCAAAATTCTGTTGTTACGACTAAACTGGCACTTAAAGTCATTTTTTATACCTTGATAATGATTGCGTGGTTTTTCTATCTACTAATAAATTACCATTGGATCAGATATGGCGTAATCGGCAGAAAGCTACGCTTACTAGGAGCGACCATAGGCTTTTCATGTATTGTATTAACGCTAGGCGCTGGATTCTTCTACGCCTTACCCGCTGTTATTCTCATGTTCTACATACATCTTTATACGCCGTATCCTGAAAGTCTCGAATCACACTAATGGACAAAGCGCGAGAATAAATGAAATAGAATAATATAAATGACACCCCCCACCTTTTTGAATGTGTTTACATTGATAGAATCAAAGCAGATACTTGTACTGTATGTTGAACAATTTATAGGGTTATCAATGAACGTAATAAATTTTTCTGAAGCAAGAAATCAACTAAAAAGTGTTCTTGATCAAGTCGTAAATGACACTGATTGCACCATAATATCGCGCCAAGACGCGGACGATGCCGTTGTGATGTCGCTGGATTACTACAATGGCTTGATGGAAACAGTCCATCTACTTAAAAGTCCTGCTAACGCAGCGCATTTATCTAAATCGATAGAACAATATCGCCAAGGTAAAACAAAACAATACCCGTTAAGCGATGATTGGGATTTTATCTTGGACCAAAGAAGCCTGGTCTGATTATGTTTATTGGCAAACTCAAGATAGAAAAACCTTAATATTATCAATAAGTTGATCATAGGCTCACAAAGATCACCGTTTGAAGGAATTGGAAAACCCGAACCCTTGAAAGAAAACCTATCTGGTTTTTGGTCTAGACGAATTGATGATGCACATAGACTTGTATATACATACCATCGATGAAAACCAAATAACGATAATTGCTTGTCGTTATCATTATGGGAAATGATGGTTAGTTTTAAGCTGCTAATGACACCCCCCTACTTTTTAACGGTTTTGAAGAGGATATAAAATGAAGATACTCATGATTGGCTCTAAAGGAGACATAGGCAAAGCTGCTTATGCCGAACTATCACAAAGACATGAAATCATCGAAGTCAGTCGCAGTGGTACTGGTATTCAAGCAGATATATCCAATCGACAATCCATCGTTGATATGTACCAAAAAGCCGGCAAAGTTGATGCTGTGGTTTGCACCGCTGGCAACGTACATTTTGGGCCGCTAACAGAATTTACTGAAGATCAATTCATGCTCGGACTTCAAGATAAAGTTATGGGGCAAATCAACCTTGTGTTAGAAGGTTTAGATTATATGAATGACGGCGGCTCATTCACTTTAACCACGGGCGTTTTAAATCGAGATCCGATTCGAATGGGAGCTGGTGCAGCCACCGCAAACGGCGCAATTGACGGGTTCGTAATTGGCTCAGCGATTGAAATGCCACGCGGTATCCGC
>CALFUP010000042.1 GCA_937929875.1 uncultured Cocleimonas sp.
ACTCATTTCGATACTCTTCACTTCGATATTATTCATCTCAATACTATTCATCTCAATACTATTCATCTCGATACTTTTCATTTAGTGTCTAAAGTGACGTATTCCAGTAAAAACCATAGCCATGCCAGCATCATCTGCTGCGGCTATCACTTCATCATCACGCATTGATCCGCCGGGTTGAATAACGGCCACAATTCCAGCTTCAGCAGCGGCATCTAAACCATCACGAAATGGGAAGAAAGCGTCAGATGCCATAACAGAACCTGGTACTTCAAGTTCCGCATGTTCTGCTTTAATTCCAGCAATTCGAGCAGAGTTAATTCGACTCATCTGCCCAGCACCAATACCAATAGTCATCGCATTTTTTGCATAAATAATGGCGTTTGATTTTACGAATTTAGCGATTTTCCATGCAAATAAGAGATCACGCATTTCGTCCTCGGTCGGTTGACGTTTCGTTACCACCTCTAGTTTTTCATGCAGTTGTAAGTCCGCATCTTGCACTAATAAACCACCATTGACGCGTTTGTAATCTAGTCGTGCTGTTTCTGCAACGAATTCACCACACTCAAGTAACCTTACATTTTCTTTCGCGCTAACCGCTGTATTTGCGCCTGCGCTAACAGTAGGAGCAATAATAACTTCGACAAATTGTTTTTCTACTATGAGCTTAGCCGTTGCCTCATCTAGCTCCTGGTTAAATGCGATGATGCCACCAAATGCTGATTCAGGGTCAGTACTAAAAGCTCGCTGATAAGCTTCTAATAAAGTTGCACCTGTTGCGACACCACAAGGATTAGCATGCTTTACAATGACGCACGCAGGTTCATCTGTAAATTGTTTAACGCACTCTAAAGCGGCATCAGTATCTGCAATATTGTTGTAAGAGAGTTCTTTGCCTTGTAATTGCTTAGCCGTTGAGATGTTAGCGCCTTGCTGATTCTCTTCTACGTAAAAAGCCCCTTTTTGATGAGAGTTCTCACCGTAGCGAGTCGTTTGCGCTAATTTAAATTGGGTGTTGAACGTTGTTGGGAAGCTTGCAGGTGCATCTTTGCCTTCGCTTTCAACGATTTTACCGAGATAGTTAGCGATCATGCCGTCATAGCCAGCAGTATGCTCGAATGCTTTAGTGGCTAGTTTAAAACGAGTTTGAGCTGAAATGCAGCCATTGTTTGCTGTTAGTTCCGCTTCAACCAAATCGTAATCAGCGGGATTAGTAACAATCGTAACATGTGCGTGGTTTTTGGCGCTGGCACGAACCATTGTTGGACCCCCAATGTCGATATTTTCAATCGCATCTTCAAGGCTACAATCTGGTTTCGCAATAGTTTCAGCAAATGGGTATAAGTTAACAATAATAAGATCAATGGGTGGAATATTATGTTGTTCCATCACCGCATCATCAGTGCCGCGGCGACCTAAAATTCCACCATGAATTTTAGGGTGTAAGGTTTTTACACGACCATCCATCATTTCAGGAAACCCTGTGTAATCAGAGACTTCTATTACAGGTACATCGTTATCAGCTAAAAGCTTAGCTGTGCCACCTGTAGATAATAATTCGATGCCTCTAGCATGTAATCTTTTAGCAAAATCGAGAACGCCAGTTTTATCAGAAACACTCAATAGAGCGCGTTGAACAGGGGTATTTGTAGACATTAAATTTCCTTGAAATCACAATTGATGAGATGAACGAATTAGGGGGCTTATTCAAATAAAAGGTGGACGTAGTATCGCATAGTAATTATTGTCTATACACAATCGCTAGAATTTAATTTATGAATATTTCTAATTAAAATCAAAAAAGTATCTAATATGGAAACAAGCACTAAAACTAACAATAAAATCCCGTTTTCGGTTTATTTACTAGCGGTATGTCAGGCATTAATGATGAGTGTCTCAACGTTGTTGATTACGGCTTCAGCCTTGGTATGTTTGACTTTAGTTGAGAATAAAGCCTTAGTCACCATACCATTATCATTACAGTTTTTAGCAATGATGCTTTCAACTGCTCCTGCATCATTACTGATGGGTAAATACGGTCGAAAGTTTGGCTTTATTTTGGGTAGTATATTCGCCATTGCAGGTGGCTTAATGCTTGTTTACGCCGTGTTCAACCACAGCTTTTATCTGTTTGCATTAGGCTCTTTTTTGGTTGGTATTTTTAATGGGTTCTCAAGTTTTTACCGCTTTGCAGCAGTTGAATTAGTGAGTGAGGTAAACAAGGCTAAAGCGATTTCCTATGTCTTAGTGGGCGGTGTGATTGCCGCTTTTGTGGGTCCAAACTTAGCAAATTTTGGACGAGGAATGATTCCCTCTGAAGAGTTTGCAGGGGCTTTTATTTACGCTACGATTTTGTATGTCTGTGTGTTCTTTGTTTTATCACTCATCAAGTTTCCGCCACCGACTATTAAGAAAAGCGAAGGTTCTGGCAGACCGCTATTAGAGATCATTAAACAGCCTACGTTTATTGTAGCTCTCATCTGTGGCATGTTGGGCTACGGAGTGATGACTTATGTTATGACGGCGACACCGTTAGCAATGAATCATCATCAACACGAGTTTAGCGACACCGCATTTGTGATTCAATGGCATGTGCTAGCGATGTTTGGGCCTTCTTTTTTTACGGGCTCGATTATTAAACGAGTGGGCGCTATGAATGTTTTGATAGCGGGTACGGTATTAGCTTTGACTTGCATGCTGATAAACCTAAATGGTTATACCGTTACGCATTTTTGGTTTGCCTTGGTTGCACTTGGCCTGAGCTGGAATTTTCTGTTTATTGGTGCATCCACCTTATTAACCGAAACCTACCAAAAGCAAGAAACAGCAAAAGCTCAGGCTTTTAATGACTTTATGGTGTTTTCTATGGTGACCTTAGCTTCCATGTCTTCGGGGTATTTTCAAAACACCTTTGGTTGGCAATCAGTGAACTATGGCGCTTTGCTGTTTGTATTGGTTATTGCTTTAAGTTTGGCTTGGTTGTTAATCACCCCGAAAGATAAACGCATAGCTGTTTTAACTTAGTTGTTTTTTGAGATTTAATCAGTGTGACGTTGTCAAAACTGTTTAAGAACAATGACATTGAAACAATCCAGAAGAAGGCTTCAATTATTTGAAGGATAAATTTGGCTAAAAATACGTAAAAAAGTGGGGGGGTGTCATTTCAGCTTAGCTGAATCCAGCAGAACTGTTATTTTATTGATGAGCTATATTATTCAAAGTTGATTAAATTGATAACCAAAAAAAATGCAGCTCATTAGCTGCATTTTTTTAATTCTTTTAACTGGCTCATCCGTTAGTAGAACAAAGTAGACTTGATCAGAAGATTTTTGCCTTAAGCACTTAATTTGTTACTAATAAACTCCATAATCTCAGTAGGTGCAACATTCTCAGCATCATCAGCCGTTCTAGATTTAAACTCTAATTCGCCTTCTTTTAAACCGCGGTCAGAAATGACGACACGATGCGGAATACCAATTAATTCATGATCTGCAAACATGGCACCTGGGCGCATATTTCTATCATCCAACAGCACATCGTAACCAGCCGCTACTAAGTCTTCATGAAGTTTGTCCGCTTGCGCCTTTACTTCTTCAGACTTGTGATAATTGATAGGCACAATACTTAATTGGAAAGGCGCTAATTCGGTAGGCCAGATGATGCCATTGTCATCATGCTTTTGTTCGATACAAGCTGCAACAACGCGAGTAATACCCACACCGTAACAACCCATAGTCATCGTGACAGGTTTGCCGTTTTCACCGAGTACGGTTGCTTTCATCGCTTCTGAATATTTGGTGCCTAATTGGAAGATATGACCCACTTCGATACCACGTAAAATACTTAAAGTGCCTTTGCCATCTGGGCTTGGGTCGCCTTCAACGACATTGCGCAGATCAACATATTCTGCTTCTGGTAAATCGCGATCCCAGTTTACGCCAATATAATGTTTACCGTCTTGATTTGCGCCACAGACGAAATCAGACATGATTTTAGTGGCATGGTCCGCATAGACTTTAGTTTTTAAACCGACAGGTCCAATCGAACCCGCATTACAACCTGCAGCAGACATCAGCTCATCTTCATCTGCATAGGTTAATGGTGATAAAACGCCCTCTAGTTTTTCAGCTTTTAATTCGTTTAATTGGTCATTGCCTTGCATTAATAAGGTAATAACGGTGCCTTCTTCTTCGCCTTTAACCAATAAACTTTTGATTGACGTTTTAGGGTCTTTATTTAATTGTGCCGACACATCATCAATCGTGTGCGCGTTAGGCGTGTCAATGATACCCATCACAGTCGTCGGAGCAGGACGTTCACCTTTTGGCGGTAGTGCCACTGCCATTTCAACATTCGCGGCGTAGTCACTTTCATCAGAAAAGGCAATCGCGTCTTCGCCAGAATCTGCAAGTACATGGAATTCTTGCGAAGCACTGCCACCAATCGAGCCAGAATCAGCCTGAACAGGGCGGAAGTTTAATTCCATCCGTGAGAAAATATTATTGTATGCAGTGTGCATATCATCATAAGTCGCTTGAAGCGATTCTTGCGTGGTATGAAATGAGTAAGCATCTTTCATGATAAATTCACGCGAACGCATCACGCCAAAACGCGGACGAACTTCATCACGAAATTTAGTTTGAATTTGATAATAGCTAACCGGTAAGTCTTTATAGCTATTTACTTCACGACGAACATAGTCGGTGATGACTTCTTCATGGGTTGGTCCATAACAAAACTCGGCACCTTTACGGTCTTTCATACGCAGTAGTTCGGGTCCAAATTGACTCCAACGCCCCGACTCTTCCCATAATTCAGCAGGTTGCACATTTGGCATCAACAATTCGACTGAACTGATTTTAGTCATTTCTTCACGTACGATGGTTTCAACCTTACGCATAACCTTTAAACCTATTGGGCCCCAAGTATACAAGCCTGATGACAAACGTTTGATTAAACCCGCTTTGAGCATGAGTTGATGACTAATAAGCTCTGCTTCTGCAGGGGTTTCACGAAGGGTAGAAATAGGGAAGTTAGAAACTTTCATAACGATGTCGGTTTAATTCAAAAGAATGAATTTTAGACCTTGGGTGTTTCAGTACAAGCAATTTCTTCAATTGTATTGAAAAGTTTCCTATTTATGGAATTCAAAAGTATTTGTTTAGACTCTTTAAAAAGTAGGGGGGTGTCATTTAGAAGCTTTTTAAGCTAAAAATACAATTGCTTTTCTAATCAACAATGACTCGAAATTTTAAGGTAAAAGATGGAGCAGTTGCACCCGTTTGAGGAAGAAAACTACCATTCGTTGAAGCTCTTAGGTGACTAATAGCATCGTTTGCACCCTCAGTATCCGCTGTTGGTGAGGAGTAGTAACTGGTGCCATCATTTGAATAGGTCAATGAGGATAAGCTTAAACCGCTACTCGGTGAGCCATTGCTAAAGTAGGGTATTAAACAATTCAGAGTATTGGCAACACAGAGCTTGGTGTTATTGGGGACTAAATCGTTTAAAACTATGCTGTTGTTATCAGCAGGGCCAGCACCCGAATTTTTTCCTGTTAAAGTATATTCGAGAACGGCACCAGGTATTGATTTAGGATTGCTGGCCCCATTGAATGGATCAAAAATTGTCGCTACTGTTTTTTGTAGGCTGAGATCTGGGCTTGCTATAGGTTCCATTACCCAATAGGCCACTTGTTCTGTGGTGTGATTTCTTTCAGTGTTGCGCACTGTGTCTTCATCAATCGCCAGGCTAATCACTGAAGTTATCGGACTCGCTCCGTATAAAACCGCCCAGCCACCATCGCCACCATCCATTGCTGATAAAGTTGCTGTTGCATAGGTATAACTGCGAGGTAAAGTGTAGTTATAGGGAGGCGCAGGTGAGGGAGTCACTGCGCCTCTTATACTATCAGCTCCTAAAGCAATTTTTACATGTGCGTTGACTAAAGTGTATTCTGCTTGTTCGGCAATGAAGTAGCCTAAAGTTTCGGTGAATTCAGTGGTGATATCACTTTCACCTGTGTGTTTACCTATACAGATCGCAGTGTTAGTTGCAGGGTTAGTTCGATTACAAGCACTTGACCAAAAAGTGACAAAATTAGCATCGTTATAAGTCATGACTTGACCAGTTATAACTGGATTACTATAAGTCTGTACTTTTGAAGCTGTAACATTGACCGTTCTCGCAATGTCCCAAGCGCCATTCCTGTTGGTTCTGGTAGAGGTAACAGTGTGTGCTTCATATTTTATAGGAGTAGTGTAAGAACCTTCTTCTGATATGGTGCAATAAACGTCTGATGGGGTTACAGCCGCATTCAAGGGGCGTTGGACTTTGACTTGAATCAATGAACCAATCACTTGAACACGTACTGAACCTTCAACATTAGCATTGGATGTTAAATTATAAGTACAAGCAACTACGGGAGTTGAATAGCTGTTTTGCAATGACAGCGTTGTCCATGAATTGCCCACACTATTTACCTTCACCATTTCAAGATAACTAGTGATTTTGTAGGCATTTGCCGTCAAAGGAATACATCCAATACAAAACAGGATGAATAATCTAATCAACATCGGTAAGTCTTATTTTTAATATAAGCCTTAACATAGCATTTATTAGCTGACTATAGGGTTAATGTCTGAGCAAGTATTTGTGCAAAATATACTTAATTGTTAGATATAAAACTATATGAGACCCTTTTACGAGAGATATAAAGCAATTTCACTCTCGCCATACTCTGATGCAAAGGTCTCAATATGGGAAAAATGGATCATGAGCAGAAAATGCAGAGCGGTACAGAGAAGGTTAATGAAATTAGTGCAAATAAAGCTAAACCGTAAAGAATAGGAAATAAACAGGCAAAAACCACCACAGCTGTAGTATTTTCAGGCGGAGGTGTCCCGTATTTATTCTCATTGGTATTTCCTGGAATAAAACAATAAATAATCACACTGATGGGGAAAAAGAAGAGCAGGGCTAACGCTAAAATAGTGTGCATGTTAAAATCGTGGCAACGTTTGATGGTTAAAATAGCAACAGAGATATAAGTTGCTATTAACAGTAATGCAGAAAGCATGTAACCGATGACGGGAATTAAGAATACTAACAGCCCCAAAGCAGCGCCAATAAATATGGCTGCTAGGGTAAAACTAAGATAACGCAAACGCCCAATTCTGTTGCCTAAATTAAAAATTTTCCATGATAAAAAAGTTTGAGCCTGCTGCATAATATCAGCAGGCTCAAACTTTGTTGTTTTATGAGTATTGGTTTTTACAGGCTTAGCAAATGGGTTTTGCTTTTTCTCGTTCATGCGTCAATCAAGCCTCTGATATATAAAAATTTAGTTTGTTATCGTTAGCTTTATGATGATCTGGCAGAATGCTAGATTTGCATTACGCATTAACTACGTGCTCGAAACAAACTTAATAACTTATCTTGATCTGCAGCAAAACCACGAATGCCTTGTGCCAATTTTTCGGTTGCCATCACGTCGGTATTCATCATCCAGCGGAAGCTTTTTTCATCAAGTTCAAGCTTGGTTTGTTCTTCACCTGTATTTTCATTGCTTAGTTGGCGGCTGAGGTCTGCATCATCATCACGTAATTCTTCAAGAAAATTGGGCCCAATCGTTAAATAATCACAGCCTGCTAGTGCTTCAATTTCACCACTGTTACGGAAACTGGCACCCATAACAATAGTGTTGTAACCATGCTGTTTGTAATAGTTATAAATTTTACTGACAGAAACTACGCCAGGATCTTCTTTGGGTTCAAAGACTTGTTGTTCGCCATTTGCTTTATACCAATCAAGTATTCGACCCACAAAAGGAGATATTAAGAATACTTTAGCTTCAGCACAGGCAACGGCTTGAGCAAAGCCAAAGAGTAAAGTGAGATTACAGTTAATCCCTTCCGTTTGTAATTGGCGTGCGGATTGGATACCTTCCCAAGTTGAAGCGATTTTGATTAAAACACGATCTTTATCAATGCCATGCTGTGCATATAAATCGATTAATTTACGCGCTTTAGCGATAGTTGCTTCTTTATCAAACGATAAACGAGCATCTACCTCGGTTGAAACACGTCCTGGAATAATTTTTAATATCTCGCAACCAATCTTTACACCAAAGATATCTATCACATCATCGACATCTGATTTGTCAGCCGCAGACGTAAGAGATTCATCCATAAAATGAGAATAATCAGTATCTTGCGCTACTTTTAATAACAAGGAAGGATTGGTTGTTGCATCCTGTGGTTGATATTCTTTAATTGCAGCTAAATCCCCAGTATCAGCTACAACAACGGTCATTTCACGTAATTGGTCTAGTTTATTCACTTGTTATCCTTAGTCTTTGAATTAATTGTAATTTGCTAAGTATTTTATATTGAACTGAATAGTAATACAAAAGATTCAAGATTCGGTCATAGCAAAGCTAAAATATTCTTTTAGTCGTTTACATATCAAAACTTTCAGCCACTTCAATCGTGCCATTCATATCTAGGAATGGGCAGGTTTTTGCTATGGCTAGAGCCTCATCCAAATTCGTAGCTTCAAAGATACTAAAACCACTTGCTGGGTTACTGCCACCGTTATCTTCTACAGTACCGTTCGATAGTACAGTTTTAGAAACACCCATAGGCCTACCTTGATCAACAGTCACGTCTTTATTATCTTCTAACCATTGATCCCATTTTTGCATCATTTCCGTGCCTTCACTTTCAGAACTTGGTTGGTCTCCACCGTGATATATAAAGATAAAATCTGCCATGAGGTATTCTCGTTTGTCAGTTATTCGGAAAGTCTTTAGCTTAACCATACTCCTAAAAAGTGGGGGGGTGTCATTTATTGATTGGTGGATATAGATTTAAATAAATAATAATCTTTAATCAACGTATCTTAATCAACGTATGAAAAGGCTGTTCTGATCTCATTATCTATCTTTGACATTCCAGAGTCACTTTTGGGGTCGGCTATTAAATTGCTAACATAACTCGCACTACGTGATTGTGCTTTCAATAATTTAAGTTTGTTCATGCCACGATAGCTGATTTCTTTAATCGCAGGTATCAAACCTTCCGTTTCAGTAGAACGATTTTTTAGACCCATTGGTTTTAAAAAGTAGTGGTTGGCTGCATGTACTGAATTAAGACGAATGCTTTCTCGCGATTGAAAACTTGTTGCTAATGATACATTTAGATCTACATTTTCTATTCGATGAGGTGAATGTTGCGGCCAACTTAATACTTGTCCTGGTTTTAATTCAACTGATTGCGCATGTTCATCAAACCATAATTCATACGGGACGTTTTCATGCCTTTCTTGTCCGATAATTTCTTCAATATACTGTTGAGATGCGAAACGTTCATCTTTATTAGGATAAATCCAAACTTTTTTTGTGCCTTTTAAATGCCATAGCATATTTGGGTCAGCATCAAGATGGTAATAGACCTGTACGCCTGGCGATGAAATTAATAGGGCACTGAACGAGCCTTTGGCATTGCTTATATTATTGCAGTTGGCATTAATTTTTACGTACATTGAATCTATAAGATCAACGTATTCTTGCTGATATTCATTAATGTTTATGACGTTTACCCACATGCGACCTTTTTTAATTGCCGCAATAATCTCTTCACCCGATAACTTATCAATATGAACGGGTGTCCACTCTTTGTGTTTTAGCGGATCAACTCCCATTGTGTAGCATTGTAGCCACTTGCGTGGATAGTTATCCAACAGAGTAATTAGCGCTGAATCACTAAACAAAGGTGATTGGTGATAGTTGTGAGTCAAGTTCTGGAACTCTTTACCAAATTTTTCGTAAGCATCATCAGCCCAATCGAAACTAGTGTTGGTATTTGTAATTTTATCTGAAGATTTGGATGAGGTTTTCATGTCATATTTTCCATTCAATATGCATCAACTAGTAGCATTATAGTTACAATTTACGGCTACCAATCAATCCTTAAGCGCTATTTATTAGTATAGGGGTATTCCTCTATTTTACTCAATACTACTTTCAACGACAGCCGCTTTATCTTAAAAATACCCTGGGTAATCACCTTTATAGCATTTAGTCATCAAAAAGTTGATGGGCTTATAGGGCCAATCTGTTAGAGTTCAATATCAAATAATGTATAGGTTTACTGAGTGAAAAATAACGATATTTTACGGCGCATCCGTTTTGTCTTTAATCTAGATGATTCAAAGATGATGAAACTATGCAGCACTAAAGAAAATAAAGTGTCGCGAGCTGAGATAAGTGATTGGTTAAAGCGTGATGATGATATAGGTCATAAAGAAATGGTCGACGTTGAACTGTCTATATTCTTAAATCACTTTATTGAAGAGAAACGCGGTAAACGTGATGGACCCGCTCCTGAGCCAGAAAAGCGACTGACTAATAATGCTGTTTTTATGAAGCTTAAAATAGCCTTAAATCTTAAAGCTGAAGAAGTGATTGAAATTCTTGAATTGGCAGGTTTTAAATTGGGAAAACATGAGCTTAGTGCATTTTTCCGTAAGCCGGGACATAAGCACTTTCGGGTGTGTAAAGATCAAGTATTACGTAATTTTTTACAAGGGATGCAGAACAAATATAGAAAAGATGTGGATCCCATTGCTAAAGTAACACCACCATCTCCACCGCCGGCGGCTTATGAATGGAAGAAGAAACCTGAATCTGAATGATCGGTTGATTTACGCATTTACCATATGCGTAATTTTAAAATCTAGTTTGAGAAATATATGAACAAAAAGTAGGGGGGTGTCGTCTATTCATCATTATCTTCTGCCTTGTCAATTTTATAAATAAAAGGGTTGAACTTTGGCTAAACTCTCTCGAAGTACTGCAACATTAATTGGTTTTATTGCAATTTTACTTTGGTCGCTACTTGCATTATTTACCGCATCTAGTGGTGATGTACCGCCTTTTCAGTTATCCGCATTTACCTTTGCTATAGGTGCTTCGATAGGTGTTAGTCGCTGGCTAATTAACCCATCCCTAATTTCCACTCTTAAACAACCCATTAAAGTCTGGGCCTTGGGTGTTATTGGCTTATTTGGTTATCACTTTGCTTATTTTACAGCATTGCGTAATGCGCCCGCAGTTGATGCGAGTCTTATTGCTTATCTTTGGCCTCTATTTATAGTACTTTTTTCGGCGTTACTTCCGGGTGAGAAGCTTAAAATACATCATATTATTGGAACATTATTAGGCCTTTCTGGGGCAGTACTGATAGTTACTAAAGGTTCTTTTATGAACTTTCAATCCGAGTATATTTTTGGTTATAGTGTAGCTTTTGCCTGTGCGCTGATTTGGTCGGGGTATTCGGTTTTATCAAGACGTTTTTCCCATATATCTACAGATGTGGTCACGGGTTTTTGTCTAGTAACTGCATTATTATCTTTAATTGCACATTTGATTTTAGAACAGACTGTATGGCCTGAAAACGTTCTTCAATGGTTAGCCATTGTAGGTTTAGGCTTGGGCCCTGTGGGATTAGCATTTTATACCTGGGATTACGGAGTCAAACATGGAGACATTCAAGTATTGGGGGCTGCATCCTATATAGCGCCGTTGCTTTCAACATTAATTTTGATTCTAGCGGGATATGCACAATTGACAATGATTGTGCTTGTAGCTTGTTTGTTGATTACTTTTGGGGCAATGGTTGCAGCAAAAGAGTTGTTGTTGAATAAAAATTAGGCTCAAGACTTATTAAACACTTCTATGCTCTAGGTAAAAAATAATGCAATGGATTAGGCAAAGAACAATCTAAATGACTAAGAAATGTTATTGGTCTAACAATTCATCAAATAAAGATATCGAAAAGTAGGGGGGTGTGCTTTTGATAATTAAACTAGTCACATTGAGATTAAGAGGCAATATTTAACTCAAGCTACGATAAATCATACTTAAACATCTAATCTAATTCTAATAGAAGTATAAAAAATATTATCATTTAAAATGAACCGTAAAAATATGCCAGAGAATCGCAACAATGAGTAATGTAGAACATACGATGAAACCAAAAGACTATATTGATGCTACTTTTTACCCAAGTGAAAATCCTGGAGCACATGAACGACATTTAATTAGACGCCATAAAAATGTAATGTTTGGCGAGCGTGCGACTGAAGTTACGAGCGATTCATTGCAACAAATGCAAAAACGTGATCATGATATTTTGCAGCAATTCATGTCTGATTTTCGACAAATAGTCAGTAAGGCTGTTGAGTTAAAGCCCAATGAAGAGAGTGAAGTGATCCTAGAAGTAAAAGACAAGCTGGATAAGCTTTACGCAAGTTCCATCAGTATCGCTGATGATCAAAGTAAGGTCAAAGAAGCCATTAAGAAATTAATCAATGTGGTGATGCAATCTGTACGTAAAGGGGCGGCTCAAGATCCCAAAGCTTTGCAAGAGTTAGCTCAAGAAGATGCAGCACGAGAAGCAAATTTCGCATTTTTAGAATCTACCCTGGTGGCAGATATTTTAGATCCTGATTCGCCCATCGAGAATGAAGACTTATTACCAACCTTACTTTGTGCCGAGAAAGATGATCTGGCTTTAGCTACTCAATTATTTGATCGTGAACAAATATCGTTTTTACTCCAGCAAGGAAAACTCTTATTAGATAAATTGGATGATGAGTCTATTGATATTACAATAGCAGCTGAAAATTTTGTCTTTATGGAAGGTTATTTGAAGTATTTAGAGCAAGTCTAATTTGGCTGTTTGTAATCTGTTTTTCTTTCTGTCGCGAAACTTACTGCTGTTCAAAAGCATGTTTAACAAATTACAGCAAACGGATGATTACAAAAAAGTAGGGGGGTGTATTCGAGCTTCCCTTGTTATCATGGACTCAACAGAACTGTTATTTTAATCAAGCTTATTTAATAATTGTGAAATAAATCCCTCCATAGAAGCAAATTTAGCACTGCCTTCACGCTGCTTTTTACCCCACATACATTCTGGATAGAAACTGTCATTTTTAAATCGTGCCATTATGTGCCAGTGGACTTGTGGCACATAATTCGCAAATGAGGCTATATTAACTTTTTCAGGTTTGAAATACTCCAGCATTTCCGTTTCTATCAAATCTAAAAGACGCCAAATCTGTTGTTTTGTTTCTGCATCACAATTGGTCATTTCTTTATATTTATTTTGTGCAAAAATCTTTAACCAAGGAATTTCAGATGCTTCGATTTCGATACGGATGGATGGATTTTGATAGATGATAGACATTCGCTAAGTAAAACATGGAAGCATAAAAAAGCCAAAGACTGGCTTTGGCTTTTTTAACGATTGTGACTCAGATTATTACTGAGTAACAGTCATCTCAACAAATCCTGCACCGTTATGTCCAAATCCATCATGAACGCCGTAGTAGAAAAGATCAGTTCCAGTAAAGCCAGGATTAGGGGTGTAAAGTACGCCTAAAACACCATTTCGTGTCACTTTTTCGGTAGTTCCATTTTGACCTTGGTCGACTTGATCAAGTACTAATACATCACCATCTGCATCGCTGTCATTCGCTAATACATCTATGAAAACAGCTATATTCTTAGGGGTACTTACTTGCTCGTTTGAAATATCAGGGAAAGCATCATTACCATCGTTAGGATCTGTACTTGATACCGTTAATACAGCAATATCAGTTCCACCTCGACTATCTGAAACAGTGTAGATAATACTAATACTACCAACGTTGTTTTGAGGGTCGAAAAAGATCGTACCATTGTCATTTAATCTGGCAAAACCAACTGGAGGTTGCACAATAGACTCTATACTTAAAATGTCACCATCAGGATCAGTATCATTGCTCAAAACATTAATAGTTTTAGTTGCATTGAAGAAAACATCAGCAACATCTTCTACAGCATCAGGAAAATTATTTGTCGGAACTGTCATTGTAACTGTTGCTTCGTCGGTTCCCTCATTACCATCACTAATTTTATAAGTGAAAGTATCTACACCAGAAAAAGTTGCATTTGGAGTGTAGTTAAACGTCGCGGTTGCAGTTGTTAAGGAAATCGTTCCATTTGCAGGTTGGGTGAAACCAATGATTTGTAAACTGTCACCATCCGCATCTGTATCATTAGTAAGTACAGAAACTTGTTTAGTCTTGATTCCGTTTGTCGTTGCGGAATCATTGTTGGCAACGGGAGCAATATTTGGAAGTGCTGTAACATTAACAGTAATATTTGCTGTATCAACACCACCTTGCGCATTGCCAATGGTATAAGTAAAAACTTCAGTGCCAATAAATTGGTTTACGGGAGTGTATTTAACTTTGTTGTTAATTATTTCAGCGCTACCATTTACTGGATTAGACGTTTTAATGATGGAAATTTCCGCTCCATTATCATTTGCAAGGGCATCAATAGTTATTGATTGATTTTGTAAAGTGCTACTAATATCGTTCTTAGCAACAGGAGCAGGATAGTCACGATCATTCACCGTAATAGTAACTTTGGCGTTTGCGCTACCACCATTACCATCACTAATAGAATAGTTAAAGGCATCAGTTCCAAAGAATCCCGTATTTGGCGTATAATTTATTTTGTTTCCAACTTTAATCGCCTTCCCGTTAGCAGGCACAGATATTGAAGTAATAGCCAGAGTATCACCATCAGCATCACTATCATTGTTTAAAACTTGAATTGAAACTGTAGTATTAAACTCTGTTGTAGAAGCATCGTTTTTGGCGACTGGAGCAGTATTAACAACAACTGGTTCAGTAACGATCACTTTAATATTAGCAACATCTCCATTGCCAAGAGAATCTCTTACATCGTAAGAAAAAGTAACTGTACCTGTAAATGTAGTGTTTGGTGAATAACGTATTTTATTTTGTTCAATCTTGGCACTACCAGAACTCGGTTGAGTTAAAATTTCAAATACTTTTAAAGCACTGTTTGTTAGAGAAATATCATTAGCGATTACATCGATTATTTTGGTTTTGTTATTTGCGGTAGTAACAGAATCATTATTAGCCACAACAGGATTAACTTCGTTAGTAAACTGCATGTCGTAAATAGGTAATTCTTGCGCAGGTAAAATGTAATTCACGTTCCAATCTTCGGTTCTACTTACAAAACCCATAGGCACTTTATTAGCTACAAAGTTGAAATCAGTTTTCTTAATGGCAATTTCTAAAGTGTCACCCGTTTTAATGTATTCGATAGGAGCTGTTCCATATTCCCAAGACCATAATGAATTGCTTTTAGACTTATCTAAAGAGTTGTTCTCAATCATATAGTCAGCACCTGCGATCCATGCAGTTACTTGCGAAGATAGATTTAGACCTGTCGAGGCATTATTGTCAGTATCCATTAATATTTGGATATTCTCTCCAAGGTTGCTTGAAGTCACTAAGATATATAGTTTTTCTTCATCGTCGGATACCTTCATAATGGCATCAGCAGAACTGCTAAAGCTTGGAATGTTAATCCAGTCATTACTGTTTCCATCTACCGCAATTCCGTCTGGAAGTGAGACATCATTGACGATAACAGTACGAGAAATATGTGCTGAGTTCCCTGCAATATCTGTAACTACATAAGTCACCTCATATGTGCCTGCGATTGCTGTATCTACCGTTGATTTTAGGTGGACTCTGTTAGTGATATCGCCATCAATATTGTCAGTTGCTGTGACACCAGGGTCAATAAATGTGTCATTAATATTAAGGTTTAGTGGATTTGCTCCTAGCAAGGTCAGTTCAGGATTTACCGTATCAAGTGTTTCACTGTTACAGTATGAGACTTCGAACGTTTGCATTTGAGATGATGCAGGACTGAATGTTGAGATATCCCAAAACTCATCACGTGTCATAATTCCTAATTTTAATGTACTACAAATATCTCCTAATAAAGATAAGTCAATTTTTGCATTTGCCATATCATTATTCAAAGTGTAATCAATAGCCCCTATATTGACGTTCCAGTTCCATCCAGAATTGTTTTCTGTTGATTTAAATAAATCTCCATCTTCAATAAGATAATCAACACCACTTTCTTCCCAAGCTTCGTTGTCGAATTGGTAACCAGTTTCAGGTTTGTTATCCGTGTTTATATAAATTTGTAAATGGGCACCTTGGCTGATATCTACTGATTGAATATTGATAATTAGTTCTGAACCTACTATTTCAACATTGCTTTGAGAAGAGTTTGTAGTTTGAATTAATCTAGCACTGCTCCAGTTGTTTGCGCTAACTGCAGTTGGTTGAATACTAGATATTGGAGTCTCTGTTTCATTCGCATTAGTTGCTGTGGAATCACCGCCTCCGCATGCCGTTAAAAATAATGATATTGATATGAGAAAAACCAATCTTGTTGAATTGCTTAACATATAGAATCCTTTCTATTTTTTTTGACTACTATGCTTATGTCATGAATGAGTCGAATTTGTAGGGTTGAAATTTACTGTGCGTGAGTTTATAGATAATTCTGTTATCTCAGTGAATGTGAGAAATAAATATAAGTTAATGGTTGTTTTCCTAAGATATATGGTAAGGATTAAAAGTTTATTAGGGAAAAAATGATTTAATTGCATCCATTCGAGCAAGACTCTATTATCTTTTTGATTTTTGTTGATTCCGTTATTTAAATATCAAGTTATATGAATCCCTTTGAAAAAATTTACTCTTTTCTAATCTGTATAAGGATCTGATTAATATGAGCTATTTAGACCATATAAAAAGTTGTAATGACTTCTCTACTGAAGGTCATTTGCCTTTTCTGGTTGAAGGGGAGTTGATAGGTTGGGCCAAAAATGACTTTGTTGAAGCGTTAAAATCGTTTAGCTCTGTATTTCATATTTCACCAAATCAAATTAATTTTAATCCTATTTTGACTACTGCAGAATCACGAACCCAAGCAATTACGCCTGTTATAGAATCCTTATACAAAAAGGGAATCATTCAATCTTGGGTTGATGAAATATATGCCATTACTAATGTTTTTGGAGATGCGCCATTTTTCCACATGGAGAGAGCAGCAGTAGCGTATTTTGGAGTCCGTTCATATGGAGTCCACATGAACGGTCTTGTGCAAAAAGAAGATGGAATTTATATTTGGATCGCCAGGCGTACTAAAGACAAACCATTTTGGCCTGGGAAACTTGATCAGATTGTGGCAGGTGGTCAGCCTGCTGGAATGAGTCTGATTGAAAACCTTATTAAGGAGTCTGCTGAAGAAGCTAATATATCTAAAGAGGTTTCTAAGCATGCTAAGTTAGTGAGTGAAATACACTATTTAGGAAAAAATAAACTAAAGAAGAGTCCTGATGATTCTGTAAATAATATGTTAGGTATGAATAGTGACACATTATTTAACTATGATCTCTGGTTGCCAGAGGACTTTGTGCCAAAGAATACTGATGGAGAAGTTGATGAGTTTATGTTGATGCCTCTAGAGGAAATGGCAGCCCTAACAGACACAACTGATGAATTTAAAAACAACTGTAATTTAGTCAATATTGATTTGTTACTGCGACAAGGAATGATTGATAAGAGTCATCCAGACTATGACCAAATTAAACAACAGCTTTATGCGTCAGCAAAGTTACAATAATTGAAGAGTTTGGATCTAGTCTTTAATTAATTCTAAACCTTTTTAAATGAGAATGAGATGACCTATACCACTGAAAGTAATAACACTATCCCTTTGATTCCAATAAGTAAAAATGGATTAGAAGGATTCATAAAAGTACAGCCTGAATCTGTATCGAATTGGGTAAAAAGTATTGAATTTGAAGCCAATGAGAGCCAATCCTGCATGGTTCCAAATCCTGATGGTTCATTGTTAATGGTATTGGTCGGTGTTGCAGAAAATATTACTGAAAAACCAGGGCAATCCATGTGGTCAATATCAACTTTGGCTAAAAATTTACCCGTTGGAGACTATCAATTACAGTGTAATTGGTCCGAGTCAGATAAATTAAATGCAGCCATTGGCTGGGGCTTGGGTGATTATAGTTTTGATTTCTTCAAAGAAGGGTTTATGGAGATAAAGCCACAAGCTGTTTTGAAGGTCGATGAGGAGCAATTTGAGGTAATAAATGCTTACGTGGATGCGTTTACTCTTGTTCGAGATATGGTGAATACACCGCCAAATCACATGATGCCTGAGGATATGTCTGATCTTGCCAGTGAATTGGCACAGCAACATGGCGCTGAATTCTCAGAAGTTGTCGGTGATGACTTGATAGAACAAAACTTCCCTGCAATTCATGCTGTAGGACGCGCTAGTGACCATGCTCCAAGGTTGTTAAAAATGACTTGGGGTGATGATAAAAACCCATTGCTCAGTTTGGTTGGTAAAGGAGTCTGTTTTGATACAGGTGGATTAGATCTTAAGCCTTCTAAGTTCATGAGAAATATGAAAAAAGATATGGGTGGTGCTGCACATGTTTTAGGTCTAGCACATTTAATTATGAGTCTGGATCTCCCCATTAACCTACAGGTGTTAATTCCGTCAGTTGATAATGCAATATCAGGTGATGCTTATCGCCCAGGTGATATTATTGAAACACGAGCTCATAAAACGGTTGAAATTGATAACACTGATGCTGAAGGTCGAGTTGTTTTATGTGATGCCTTAACCTTGGCATGTGAACATGAGCCCGATTTAATTATCGATTTTGCTACATTGACTGGTGCAGCTCGAGTTGCTGTCGGCACTGAAATACCCGCATTATTTAGTAACTCAGATGAATTACTTGCAGGCTTACAAGCTGCTTCTAAAAGCTCAGGTGAATTAATTTGGCCATTACCTTTGCATCATGGCTATCGTTATCAAATGGATAGCGACGTAGCTGATATAGTCAATAGTTCCTCTGAAGGCTATGGTGGTGCAATAACAGCGGCTTTATACTTAAACGATTTTGTTGACGAAAAAGTTGAATGGGCGCATTTTGACGTGAATGCTTGGAATACGCGTAATAGACCTGGTCGTCCTAAAGGGGGCGAAGCAATGGGATTATTGGCTGTCTTCGAATATTTACAACAGCGTTATCAGTAAGGTTTAAAGAGAAGAGTGTTTTTAAAAGGCCAATCATAGAACGTTTAACACTCGTATTGACCTTAAATTAAGCACCAACTAAATAAAAAAACTCCAAAAAGTAGGGGGGTGTCATTTTTTTAACACCCTTTAAATTTATAGAGCTGATGTAGAGTATTATCATGAATCAACAATCTAAGCATGCTCCAGTAATTACAATCGATGGTCCAGCTGGATCCGGCAAAGGTACTATTTCTCAACGAGTTGCGGATCAACTTGGCTGGCATATCCTAGACAGTGGTGCGTTATATCGTTTGGTAGGTCATGCGGCGCAACTTAAAAAAATACATTTAGATGATGAAACTGCACTCGCGGCAGTCGCTAATAACCTTGATGTTATATTTAAAACCAACAGCGAAGGTGCTGTGAAAATACTTCTTGAAAGTAGTGATGTCACCTTAGATATACGGACTGAAGAAGTCGGATCAGCAGCCTCTCAAGTGGCAGCTAAATCCTCGGTTAGAGATGCTTTACTCGATCGTCAAAGACGATTTAGATCACAGCCCGGTTTAGTGGCTGATGGGCGCGATATGGGAACGATTGTTTTCCCTGATGCTCCAGTTAAAATATTCCTAACCGCAAGCGCTGAAATTCGTGCGCAACGCCGTCTGAATCAGTTGAAACAACAGGGGATTAGTGCTACCCTGCGCGGCTTGATAAATGATATAGAAAAACGTGATGCTCGCGATACCAATCGCAAAGATGCACCACTGATTCCTGCGACAGATGCAATGATCATAAATACTGATGAAATGGGTATTGAAGACGTTGTTAAAAGCGTTCTTACTGTCGTTAAAAGAGTGCTTCCAAATGCACTTTAGATTAACCGCCTGATATTATATTTTAATATGTGGAATAAGGTTAATTTGAAATCTCTTAATTGTCTTTCAAAATAGTAGTATTTTTAATAATAATGATTTTTAAAAGCCCGGCATAAATGGTTTTACTTGCCTTTATCAATCTTTATTTAATGAACATCTTAGCTAGCTTATATCGAATTCACTTTATACTTTTATGTTGGGTGTATTCATGAAAATATAAAATCATAGTTGGGATTTAATTTAACCGAATAGCATGGGTTTGCTATCGTAATTTTATAGGTTTTTATACCATGAGTGAAAGTTTCGCGGAGTTGTTTGAAGAAAGTTTAACGTATATTGAGATGAATCCAGGTTCATTGATAAGTGCGACAATCGTTGATGTAACTCCAGATTTTGTAACAGTAAGTGCAGGCCTTAAATCAGAAGGCGTTATTCCAGCAGAGCAATTCAAAAACGAAGCAGGCGAGTTAATCGCTGTTGTTGGCGATATTATTGAAGTTGCTTTAGAAAGTGTTGAAGATGGATTTGGTGAAACCAAACTATCTCGCGAGAAAGCTCGCCGCTTACGTGCTTGGGAAATTCTTGATGAAGCACTTAAGAATGACGAGATCATTACAGGTATTATCACAGGCAAGGTTAAAGGTGGTTTCACCGTTGAACTTGGCGATATTCGTGCCTTCCTACCGGGTTCATTGGTTGATGTACGTCCAGTACGCGATACAGCTTACCTTGAAGGTAAAGAATTAGAATTCAAATTAATCAAGCTAGACCAAAAGCGCAACAACGTTGTTGTATCGCGTCGTGCAGTAGTTGAAGACGAGTATAGTGTTGAGCGTGAAGCATTGCTTGAAAGTATCGAAGAAGGCAAGCAAATCAAAGGTGTTGTTAAGA
This sequence comes from uncultured Cocleimonas sp., assembly GCA_937929875.1. Taxonomy (GTDB): domain Bacteria; phylum Pseudomonadota; class Gammaproteobacteria; order Thiotrichales; family Thiotrichaceae; genus Cocleimonas. The sequence goes on from CALFUP010000042.1 coordinate 20,788, forward strand.
ACCTTACTGATTACGGCGCATTCATCGACTTGGGTGGTATCGACGGTTTATTACATATCACAGATATGGCTTGGAAGCGTGTTAAGCATCCTTCAGAAGTTCTTGAAATTGGCTCAGAAATCGACGTTCTTGTTCTTAAGTTTGACAAGGAAAAGAGTCGTGTATCACTAGGTCTTAAGCAAATGGGTGATGATCCATGGCAAGATCTTGTTCGTCGCTACCCTGTTAATACAGTGCTTACAGGTAAAGTTAGTAACCTTACTGATTACGGTTGTTTCGTTGAAATTGAAGATGGTGTTGAAGGACTTGTACACGTATCTGAAATGGATTGGACTAACAAAAATGTTAACCCAGCTAAAGTTGTGACATTAGGTCAAGAAGTTGATGTGATGATTCTTGAGATCGACGCAGAACGTCGTCGTATATCTCTTGGTATGAAGCAGTGTAAATCTAACCCTTGGGATGATTTCGCGAAAACTGCAACTAAAGGCGAGAAAGT
>CALFUP010000043.1 GCA_937929875.1 uncultured Cocleimonas sp.
AAAGAAGCGGATGTTTTTGTAGTGCGATGTGGCGAGGAAATTCGTTGCGCCAAAGTCTATAAAGAAGCCGCTAAACGCAATTTCAAAAAAGCCGTGCAATACACCGAAGGGCGAAAAGTCAAAAACACACGACGCCAACGCGCCATGGAAAAAGGCTCAAAATTCGGTCGTCAAGAACAAGAGAAAATTTGGCAGAATGCAGAAGTAGACGCCTTGTATTTACTCGCAGGCGCTGATGTACGTGTGCCTGAACCCTACGGTATGTTAGATGGCGTATTATTGATGGAGTTAATCACCAAAGACGGAGAAGTCGCACCCCGTTTAGGCGACATTACCATGACCGAAGAAGAAGCCATCGGCAACTTCGCCATTGTCATGCAAGATGTGGTTCGCATGCTCTGCGTTGGAACCGTTCACGGTGATTTATCAGAGTTTAATGTCTTACTCGACGATTACGGGCCAGTAATAATCGACCTACCTCAAGCCGTAAACGCTGCTGCAAACAATAATGCTAAATCCATGTTAATGCGCGATGTTGAAAATATGGTTAATTATTTTGGGCAATTTGATCCCTATTTGCACGAAACAAAATTTGGTCAAGAAATCTGGCATTTATTTGAAGAAGGTAAACTCAAACCCGATACAGTACTAACAGGTGAGTTTGAAGAAGATACCAGCATAGCTGATGTCGGGGACGTACAAAGACAAATCAAGGAAGCCTATGAAGAAGAACAAAGGCGTTTAGAGCGATTGCGAGAAAATGAAGCTCAATAAGCATCGTTAGATTGATATGTTTTTGATTAAGAATAAAGAAGACACCCCCACCTTTTTTAACTGTTTTTATCTAAAAACACACTAATCTTAGTTAACACTAAGAGGACTTCGATAATGACCGCATCACCCGTCAGTAGCACCATAGATTATGAAAAGGATGGCATTCAACATGGCTTCCTCTCGCTTCCACATTCTCATGATGATTCTGGCTGGGGCTCATTAATGATTCCCATCACCATGGCTAAAAATGGTGATGGTCCTACTGCATTATTAACCGGAGGCAATCATGGTGATGAGTTCGAAGGACCTATAGCGCTATGGGATCTCGCACAGACTATAAATGCAGATGACATAAAAGGTCGCGTGATTATCGTGCCAGGCATGAATTATCCCGCCTTTAAAGCGAGCAAACGCACTTCACCAATTGATGGTGGAAACATGAATCGTGTTTTCCCTGGTAATCCAAGGGGTAATATTACTGAAAAAATAGCTGATTATTTTTATCGACATCTACTGCCCTTAGCCGATTATGTATTGGATATGCACTCAGGCGGTAAGACTATGGATTTTGTGCCTTTTTGTGCGGCACACATCCTCGAAGATAAGGAACAACAAGCCAAATGTGTGGCTGCAATGAGGGCGTATAACGCTCCTAATTCAGTGATGTTGTTAGAAATCGAAGCAACCAATATGTATGACACTGCCGCCGAAAACATGGGCAAAGTTTTTATAAGTACTGAACTCGGTGGCGGCGGGACCATGTCTGCTAGAACCATAGCGATAGCCAAAAAAGGGGTTCGGAACCTATTAATTCACGCAGGTATCATCCAAGGTAAATTAGAAGTGTCTGAAAGTCTAAGTCTTGATATGCCGGATGGTGATTGCTATGTTTTTAGTGAATCCAGTGGCTTATATGAGATTTGTGTAGATATTGGTAGTGAGGTACAAGCAGGCGATTTGTTAGGACGCGTTCACAACATCGAAAGAACAGGAATCGCTCCTACGGAATACTACGCTAAAATTGATGGTGTATTAGCGGGCAGACATTTCCCCGGTCATATCAATATGGGTGACTTTTTGGGTGTCGTTGCTGTTCCTGTTGATGATTATTAACTAATAGAATCTAACCTAATCTAATCGTATCGAATACTTAATTTAATAAAAGAAATATTGAAATGAATGAAGATATTTTAACTTTAGTAATCATGATATTGGGTTGTGCCTTGCCTTTAATTATTTGTGGTTATCTAGTCGCTGTTAAGGAAATGAGAAATTTGATTTCTGGCTGGGATGAAACAAAATACTCTGATCCTAAAGCATTTGGACGTGCTATTGGCTACAGTTGTATGCGCTTAGGTATTTTTATCGGACTTATTGCCATTGCATGGTACTTAAAAGCAATCAGTGAAACGACCATGGCTATTACATTAATAATTGTCACTTCTATTGAATTTTTCAGTATGTATAAAGCCTATAAAACCTTTAAAAAATAAACGTTAACAATAATCTTACGAGGAGTCCCAAATGCCAGCACCATTTAGCGCAAAAGAATACCAAACACGATTAGAAAAAGTTCGCGCTAGCATGGCTGAATATCAACTCGATGCTTTGATCATCGGCGATCCATCAAATATGAATTGGCTGACAGGTTTTGATGCATGGTCATTTTATGTGCCACAGGTCATGCTAGTACAGCACGATGCAGAACCGATTTGGATGGGACGCAAAATGGATGCAGGTGCAATTGCACTCACAACGCATCTAAAGCCAGAATCTGTGATGCCTTATGCTGAGGAATTTGTGCAATGTAATGGCATTCACCCAATGGATATCGTTGCTGGTTTTTTGCATGACCTAGGCTTAAACGGCAAACGTATTGGTTATGAAAGTGATACCTATTACTTTTCACCCAAGGCTTTTGATTGCCTTAAAGTTGGCGTACCTGAAGCAAAATGGGTTGATGCTGACCTGATGGTGAATTGGGCACGGGTTATAAAAAGTGATGCTGAAATTGCCATGATGCGCAATTCTGCACGTTTAGTTGAAGGAGCTATGCAAACTGCCTATGACAACATTGCGCCTGGCGTTCGACAGTGTGATTTGATGGCGAAAATAGTGGCCGCTCAAGTAGGCGGAAATCCAAATTTTGCAGGAGACTTAACGGCACTATCACCTCTCATTCTTGCTGGCGAAGCCGCTAGTACCGCGCACCCAATGTGGACAGATGAGAAGTTTGTCGATGGTCAAACCGTTGCTCTGGAACTGGGAGGAAGCTGTAAACGTTATAACGCTGGACTCGCCCGCACCGTACAGTTAGGTGAAGGTCCACAAGCGGTATTCGATACTGCCAAAGCTGTAGAAGAAGGCCTAGATGCAGTACTCGATATTTTAAGACCGAATGTACCCGCTGGAATTGTGCACCGCGCTTGGCAAGATGTACTCGACAAATACGGCTTGGTAAAAAACAGCCGTATCGGCTATAGCATTGGAGCTGCCTACTCCCCGGATTGGGGCGAACACACAGTAAGTATTCGAGCCAATGAAGGTACAGTCATAGAAGAAAATATGACGCTGCACATCATGCTTGGCATGTGGCAGAATAACTGGGGCATGGAACTGAGCGAAACTGTGGTAATCACTGATGTAGGAGCAGAATGTTTAACGCAGTTTTCTCGGGATGTGCATATGGTTAACTAAAGCCTTTTTGTCATTTAAATGACACCCCCCTACTTTTTTGAATAAATATTCATTTAAATTTTGGGTATCTTTATATCTTATTAATACGTACTTCTAAACTCGTCATAAAGGTAAAGAAAATCTAAATTTAGCATGTTAATATCTGCTTAATCTTCACCTCCGTTTATTAGTAAATAAAGTTAGAACTACAATCATGAATATCCAAGCTGCAATCGAAAAAATCACCAACAACGAAGACCTTAGTAATCAAGAAATGGCTGATGTAATGCATCAAATCATGACGGGGCAAGCGACTGACTCACAAATTGGTGGTTTCTTAATTGGCATGCGTATGAAAGGTGAAACGGTTGATGAGATAACCGCAGCCGCTACAGTGATGCGCTCACTGGCTACACCTGTTGATTTAGACAAAACTAATTTAGTTGAAATTGTCGGCACTGGTGGCGATGGCAGTAGTACATTTAACATATCAACCGCAAGTTGTATTGTTGTTGCAGCCGCCGGTGGTAAAGTCGCAAAACATGGGAATCGTTCAGTCTCTAGTAGCTCAGGTGCAGCTGATTTATTGGAAGCAGCAGGTGTGAATTTAGATATTAATGCTGAACAAGTTAAAAACTGTGTCGAAAATATTGGCGTCGGTTTTATGTTTGCACCTAAACATCACAGCGCAATGAAACATGCGATTGGCCCACGAAAAGAAATGGGTGTTCGAACTATCTTTAATGTTTTGGGTCCATTAACTAACCCTGCAGGAACACCTAATCAAGTATTGGGCGTGTATAGCAAAGATTTAGTACGCCCCTTAGCAGAAGTATTAAATAAGCTAGGTGCTAATCATGTAATGGTTGTCCATGGCAATGACGGTATGGATGAAATTAGTATTTCAGATTCAACCTTTGTGGCAGAATTGAAAGATGGTGAAATCAGCGAATACACAATACAACCTGAAGATTTCGGCTTACAACAACATACAATCTCCACGATTAAGGTTAGCGATGCAACTGAATCTTTAGACATGGTCACCTCGGTTCTAAATAATGATGACAGTCCTGCACGTGATATCGTTATGTTAAATGCAGGTGCAGCAATTTATGTCGCTGGTTTGACTGCATCACACCAAGCAGGCATTGAACGAGCTGAAGAAGTGCTTGCATCAGGAGCAGCAAAAAATAAATTACTTGAGTTAATTAATATTTCAAACTCATTTTAATACATTGGAAATGTTGATCAGCATCCATAGATCAAATATAAAAATCTAAATTACCACTTTACTCGTTAAGTATAACGATCAAATTGCAACGCAACATCGATGGCAAACTTATGGCACAAGATACACCAGATATCCTGAAGAAAATTATTCTTCGTAAAGAGCAAGAAATCATTGAACGCAAACAGCATGTCTCACAAGGCACATTGATGGAGCAAGCGTTAGAGGCTTTAATGACATCTCCAGTTCGTGGCTTTGTTAAATCTATGCAACAACGTCTTAACGCCAATCAATCTGCGGTAATTGCCGAAGTTAAAAAAGCATCACCCAGCAAGGGCGTCATTCGTGAAAACTTTAATCCTGCTGAAATTGCCAAAAGTTACGAAGCGGGTGGAGCAAGTTGTCTTTCGGTATTAACAGATATTGACTTCTTTCAAGGGTCTGATGAATACCTACAACAAGCAAGAGCAGCCTGTAAATTACCCGTTATTCGTAAAGATTTCATCATTGATACTTATCAAGTATACGAAGCACGCGCCATGGGTGCCGATTGTATTCTATTGATTGTTGCAGTACTCAGTGATGCAAAAATGACAGAACTTTATCACCTCGCAGTAGATCTTAAAATGGATGTATTAATAGAAGTTCATGATGAGGCTGAGCTACATAGAGCCCTACCATTAGGTGCAACTTTGGTAGGCATAAACAATCGCAATTTACGTAATTTTGATACTTCATTAAATACGACTATTGACCTTTTGGAACAGATTCCTGAAGACCGTATTGTCGTTACTGAGAGTGGTATACATTCCATCGATGATGTGAAACTCATGCGTGAAAATAATGTTAATGCATTTTTGGTTGGTGAAGCATTTATGCGTGCTGATGAGCCGGGTGCAGAATTACAGAAGTTATTTGTTTAGCTTTATTATTCCAAATCAATTCCGGAAGTTTCCAAACTAATTTCAAAAACTTAACACTTAGCTAAAGCATCAATCCATAACTAACGGGTCCTACTAAATCAATGTTTACCTATCCTGAAATAGATCCAATCCTGATTCATTTTACTGAAACTACTGGTGTACGCTGGTATGGCTTGATGTATGTAATTGGTTTTCTGTCATTTTTGTTTTTAGGTAAAATTCGCGCTCGCCGTCCTAATAGCCCAGTAAAACCTGAACAAGTTGATGACATTATGTTTTACGGTGCTATTGGAGTTATTGCGGGTGGTCGTATTGGCGAAATGATTTTTTATCAGTTTGATAAATTACTCGCTGATCCACTACTGTTATTTAAACTATGGGAGCCTGGTATGAGTTTCCACGGTGGTTTAATCGGCGTGACTGTTGCCATGTTTCTGCTCGCAAGAAAATGGCAATTACATCCCTTACAATTAGGAGACTTTATTGCTCCTATGGTACCTATTGGCTTGGGCGCAGGACGCATGGGTAATTTCATTAATGGCGAACTTTGGGGCAGACCCACTGATGTTGCTTGGGGGATGGTATTCCCGCATGTCGATAATCAAGCGCGCCATGCCTCACAACTTTATGAATTTATTGGCGAAGGTATTTTACTGTTCTTAGTACTATGGTTTTACTCTAATAAATCCCGACCTTTGGGAGCTATCTCAGGGCTATTCTTGCTCGGTTATGGCATCGCCAGATCAACTGTAGAATTCTTTAGAGTCCCCGATAAAAGTGACTTCTTAGGTATCGAATGGTTAACACAAGGACAATTACTTTCCTTACCCATGATTGTCATTGGAATCGCTTTATTAGTCTGGGCTTATCGCAGTAATAGTGGCGGTAACATAAATAGTAAAGGGGCTTCAGCATGAAACAATATCTAGACCTAATGCGACATGTTTACGAAAATGGTCATGTTAAAGAAGATCGAACAGGTACAGGGACCAAATCTGTTTTTGGTTATCAGTCTCGTTATAACCTTGCTGATGGCTTTCCTTTAGTGACTACCAAAAAGTGTCATTTAAGCTCCATTATTCATGAGCTACTTTGGTTTTTACAAGGTGACACCAACATCAAATACCTAAAAGATAACGGCGTTCGTATTTGGGATGAATGGGCTGATGAAGAGGGTAATTTAGGTCCTGTCTATGGATCACAATGGCGATCTTGGCCTACACCTGATGGACAACATATTGATCAAATCACAAAAATTATTGATCAAATAAAAAACACGCCTGATTCACGTCGTTTAATTGTCAGCGCTTGGAATGTCGCTGATATCGAAAATATGGCTCTTCCACCCTGTCATGCTTTTTTCCAGTTTTACGTAGCTGATGGTAAACTATCTTGTCAGTTATATCAGCGCAGTGCCGACATTTTTTTAGGTGTTCCGTTTAATATTGCATCCTATGCCTTATTAACCATGATGATTGCTCAAGTGTGTAATCTTGAAGCAGGTGATTTTGTTCACACCTTGGGTGATGCACATTTGTATTCAAATCATATGGAGCAAACTGAACTTCAGTTAAGTCGTGATACTTTACCGTTACCAACAATGTTCATCAATCCCAAGGTAGATTCTATATTTGATTTTACTTTCGAAGATTTTGAATTGCAGAATTATGAGGCTCACCCTCACATAATGGGCAAGGTCGCTGTATAAACAATTAAAGTGACACCCCCCTACTTTTTAGGGGTTATTTCTTTCAAGACGTGTCGACCCTTATTAATAGCTTTTTAAACATCCATCACTTTAATAGCTGAAAATTGCATAGCATTTGTCACTAAACACAGTTAAAATAATATCAATTGATGCGTTTTGTTCTTATCTTCTTAGAAAGATCAATATACTGCTAAAAACACACTATTAGGCAACTATGGCTAAATTACTCTTACTGAATGGACCCAATCTAAACCTATTGGGCTCACGTGAACCTGAGATATATGGCTCGGACACTCTTGATGACGTAGCAACTCGTTTAGAAAGACAAGCTGCCGAAAGTAATCATAATTTAGAACATTTTCAGAGTAACTCTGAATCCAAACTCATCGACAGAATTCATACAGCAGCAAAAGAAAATATAGAATTTATTCTTATAAACCCCGCTGCTTTTACGCATACGAGTATTGCTTTACGCGACGCTTTGTTGGGTACTCAAATTCCATTTATAGAAATACACTTATCCAATGTACATCAACGTGAAGAGTTTCGTCAGCACTCGTTCTTTTCAGATATTGCAGTTGGTACCATCGTTGGCTTAGGGGCACAAGGCTATGAGCTGGCTTTATTAGCGGCTCTTCGACATTTAGAATCTCCCCAAACTTAAGCATCCAAAATACACACTATTTACATAGAGAGAGAAACACTATGGACGTTAGAAAGATAAAAAAACTAATTGAATTGATTGAAAGCAGTGATATTGCTGAACTTGAAATTGTTGAAGGTGAAGAGTCAGTAAAAATATCGCGAAATCATACACAGCCAATATACGCTGCTGCTCCGCCTCCTATGGCAGCTGCTCCAGCCGCACCTGCTGCTGCACCGACAGGTAATGGATTAAATTTTCAAGATCCTGGAAAAGAAGAGTCTAATTTACCTACTGGCGAGACTATGAATTCACCTATGGTTGGTACTTTTTATGGTGCTGCCTCACCAACATCAGATGACTTTGTCAAAGTTGGCGATTCTGTAAAGGTAGGCGATACACTTTGTATTATTGAAGCAATGAAAATGTTAAATCAGATCGAATCTGAAAAATCAGGTGTAGTTAAAGCGATTCTTGTAGAAAATGAGACACCTGTTGAATTTGGTCAGCCACTATTCGTCATCGAATAAAAATAGAAAGACATAACAAGGCTCACGAAGCCTTTTAAACATTCTGTATTGATCTTTTAAAAGCAATAAAGACAAAATAGACGAGAGATAAAGTAGACAAATAATATTGAGAGTCTCAAATGATTAAAAAATTACTAATTGCAAATCGTGGCGAAATTGCATTAAGAATATTACGCGCTTGCCATGAAATGGGTATTAAGACAGTTGCTGTGCACTCAACTGCAGATCGTGACCTTAAACATGTGCGTCTTGCTGATGAGTCAGTCTGTATTGGCCCTCCATCCTCGATGCATAGTTATCTTAATATACCTGCAATCATCAGCGCTGCTGAGCTTACAGACTCAGATGCGATTCATCCTGGCTATGGTTTCTTATCTGAAAATGCTGACTTTGCGGAACGCGTAGAGACAAGTGGCTTTACTTTTGTTGGCCCCAAAGCCGAAACTATTCGTGTTATGGGAGACAAGATTGCGGCAAAAGAAGCCATGATTAAAGCTGGCGTACCTTGTGTACCTGGTTCTGGTGGCGCTATACCAGATGATCCAAAAATTTGTAAACGCATGGCTAATGACATTGGCTACCCTGTAATGATTAAAGCTACCGGTGGTGGTGGTGGTCGCGGCATGCGAGTCGTTTATGACGAATCTGACTTAATTGAGTCTATCGTTTTAACCAAATCAGAAGCGGGAGCAGCGTTTAACAATGATGTGGTTTTCATGGAAAAATTCCTAGAAAAACCCCGTCACATTGAGTTTCAAGTGTTAGCTGATAATCATGGAAATGCCATTCATTTATGTGAACGAGATTGCTCAATGCAGCGTCGCAACCAAAAAGTAGTTGAAGAAGCACCAGCACCTGGAATTTCTGCTGAACAACGTGCGCAGATGGGCGAAGCGGTTTCAAAAGCTTGTATCGATATCGGTTACCGTGGTGCTGGAACGTTCGAGTTTTTATATGAAAATGGCGAGTTTTACTTCATCGAAATGAATACCCGTATTCAAGTTGAACATCCCGTAACAGAGATGATAACGGGTGTGGATTTAATTAAACAACAACTACTCATTGCCTCGGGTGAAGTACTTAAAATAAAGCAGGGTTTGATTCCACGTGGGCATTCTATTGAATGTCGAATCAATGCTGAAGATGCTGAAACATTTGTACCTTCGCCAGGAAAAGTAGAACGCTTTCATGTACCTGGTGGTTTGGGTGTACGCGTTGATTCACATATCTATGGTGGTTATACCGTACCGCCCTACTACGATTCAATGATTGGAAAATTAATCGTACATGCTGAAGATAGAGAAACTGCCATAAAACGTATGCGAGGTGCCTTATCTGAAATGGTTATCGAAGGAATTAAAACCAATATACCCCTGCAACGTCGTATAATGGAAGATACCGCTTTTGTTGCTGGTGGCGCTGGTATTGATTACCTAGAGAAAAAACTTGGGCTTTAAGTTTCTTATTAAGATATCTGCAGTTTAGATATCTTAATAATTCATGGCTATTCCTAAACTTTACACTCTCAAACTAGATAAGCGATAGAGTATTTAACATGTCTAATCAACGCTGGTTACAACTGGTTTGTTATACCCAAGAAAATAGTGCTGAAGCCATTGAGAGTGCCATGGAAGAATCCAATGCACTCTCAATAACACTACAAGACAAATTCGATACGCCTGTTCTTGAGCCCTTACCGGGTGAACTTCGCTTGTGGAAGGACCTAATCATCACTGCGCTTTTTGATTACGATACAGATTTAAGCGCACTCAGTGAGTTACTAAGCAATAATACCGAAATCTGGAATATCGATAAATTCAACATCGAGACAGTTGAAGATCAAGACTGGGAACGTGTTTGGATGAAGGACTTTCATCCCATGAAGTTTGGTGAAAACCTTTGGATCTACCCAAGTAATTATGAAATTCCTGAAGATGATAGTGTCAAGATATTGCTTGATCCTGGTCTTGCTTTTGGTACGGGTACACACCCGACTACTGCACTATGCCTTGAATGGCTAGATAATAATCCTCCTATTAATGAAACTGTGATCGATTATGGTTGCGGCAGTGGCATCTTAGCTTTAGCGGCCGAAAAACTAGGCGCTGGACAAATTACTGCCACTGATATTGACCCTCAGGCTTTAGTCGCGACCAAAGACAACATGTTAAGAAATAGCATTGCGGATGAAAAAATCCAGTGTTATTTGCCCGAAGATTGCCCTACTACCGCTGTTGACGTTTTAATGGCGAACATTTTATGCGGTCCATTGAATGAACTATTTCCTCTTTTTTCCTCACTCACCCGCAAAGGTGGAAAATTAGTCCTATCAGGGCTACTCAGTGAGCAACAGCAACAAATAATAGACACGTATAGTGCTGACTTTATAAATTTTGAAGTTAAACAACTGGGTGACTGGGTGAGAATAAGCGCTGTTAAAGCGAGCTAATCTCCTTATTGAGCACCTCAGATTTGATTGAAGCTACTCGGAAACAGTAATAAATTCATAGAATATGTTTACACAATGCACAAATTGCCAAGCTATTTTTAGCGTAAATATGCGAGAAATCACTGTGTCTGAAGGCCTATTAAGATGTGGTGAATGTGAAGAAGTATTCGATTCATCTCAGAACCTATCTACCACTATGCAAGATCCGTTTGTCAAGGTTAACATTAAAGATAAGGCCAAGCTGGATGCATTCTCAGAAAGAAATTCACAGACTATTTCAACACGAGATGACTGGCAAAATAACTCAACTACAAACTTAGGTCATGATGAAATTGATCTCAGATTAAGCCCTACTGAAGCCCCAAAACGAAAAGCGACACAACTAACTACTAAAGGTATTGAAGAAACATCTACGACTAAACTAGTTAAGAAGATTAAATCACTTTTTAGTAAAACCTCATTTATCGTTGCATCAATATTAGCGTGTTTACTAATTACTCAAATAGCGTTTAATTATCGTCATCTATTTTTAGATACTTTGAAATACGAGCCAGATAAAATACACATGTTAAATCACAATGTATTTGCTCATCCCATCGAAAAAAATGTGTTGTTAATATCTGCATCCATCAAAAATACTGCTGATTTTGACCAAGCTTTTCCAACGTTAGAAGTACGTTTAACAAATTCCAAAGCAGAGCTCGTTGCTCTCAGACGGTTTTCTCCCGATGAATATTTAGATAATTACTCCATTAGCACCTTACTTATAAAAGACCGTGCAACTAGCATTAGATTAAAAATTAAAGACCCAGGAAATCAAGCTACCCGTTTTCAATTTAACTTTCTCTAAGCATCATCTTAGCTAATAGAATTTTAATATTTTTTAAAAGTCATATATTTGTTATTATACTCCTCCATTTTTTTCTCTGACTTTTTATGTCTTATCAAATAGGCTCTTATCAACTTAAAAGTAGATTATTGCTAGCTCCAATGGCAGGTATCACTGATCGTCCTTATCGGGATGTATGCCGCAAATATGGAGCAGGTCTAACGTCATCAGAAATGATTTCGTCTGACCTTTCTTTGGTAAACACTCGAAAATCCCAACAACGTCTTCCACAAAGAGATGAACCTGGCCCTCGTTCAGCCCAAATTGTCGGCACTGATCCTAAAGTAATGGCTGATGCAGCTAGATTTAATGTTGAACATGGCGCACATATTATCGATATAAACATGGGTTGCCCGGCAAAAAAAGTATGTAACAAAGCGGCAGGGTCTGCATTGATGCAAAATCCTGATCTAGTAAAAAAGATACTCACTCAGATAGTGTCTGCGGTTGATGTGCCTGTAACACTAAAGATAAGAACAGGTTGGGCTAAGACACACCGTAATGCATTAACTATTGCCAAAATCGCAGAAGACGCAGGAATAGTATCTCTAGCGGTACATGGTCGTACTAGAAACCAAGCGTATACAGGTTACGCTGAATACGAAACGATACGCCAAATAAAACACCAATTATCCATCCCTGTTCTAGCCAATGGCGACATTAAAACAATTGAAGATGCCTTTTTTATTTTTGATTACACCAATGTTGATGGTTTGATGTTAGGACGAATTAGTCATGGTCGCCCGTGGATTTTTAAAGAGATAAATGATATTTTGGTTAATAATTCAGCAATTACCCCCATACCGACAAAAGAGAAGACTGATACAGCATTTGATCATATTGTAGCCATTCATCGCTACTATGGCACAGATCAAGGAGTTCGCATTGCACGCAAGCATATCGGCTGGTATTTATCACATCTAGTTGGTCATAATACTCAATTGCTGAAACCATTGACGCGAAAAATATTTCCCATCAATAACACAGATGAACAATTAGAGACCTTAGACAACGTTCTTAGTGTTTTCTAACACAGTTTTAGTGATTTCTAAAATTACTATTTTGGCCGCATCAACTAGTTAATGATTACAAATGAATGATTAAAATACATCGCTGATAAGACGATTTATTCTTTTCGAAAAGCCAGAACTCCAAAGGAAAGAGTTACAATGAATCAACCACTAAATACATTACCGATAATTGATGATGAAAATAGCTCATTATCAGAAACTACTAGGCAGACTGTTGAATCCTATTTAGAAATGCTAGGCGATCATGATGCGACCTTTTTATACCGTCAAATCATGGATGAAGTTGAGCGCCCCTTGCTATCCGTTCTAATGAAACATACCAATGGGAATCAATCACGCACAGCTGCATGCTTAGGAATTAACCGAGCGACACTGCGTTCGAAATTAAAAAGACATTCAATCATCTAAGTAATAGTCGTTCAATATATTAATAGAATGACTCTTGTACAAGTTGCTTTAAACAAATAAACCAGTCAATGACTGGTTTATTTGTTTAAAGCCCTTTATCTTTTAAAGGTTTGTTATCAGTCGATATGGTTAAAAATAGAAGTTATAAAGAGCATTCGCACATACTGACAGAAGACTTGTATTCAGCACCAGTCAAAATACCTTATTATTGAACAAAATCGAAATGCCCGTATTTAGCATAGTCGAAATGACACCCCCCTACTTTTTGATAATACTTTAACAACTTTTCTTACTAAATTACGTACTTCGAAATAGAAATATAGTGACTGACACTTCCGCCAATCACGAACAAGTGCCAAATACCATGTGCATGCTTCATTCGTTCACTCAATGCAAAGAAGATTATACCAACCGTATACAAGACGCCTCCTAAGGCTAGCAATAAAAGTCCAGCAGTGGCTAGTTTCTCTGCAAGAGGTCGAATCGCAATCAAAATCATCCACCCCATGAGTAAATAAATCAGTAATGGCAGAAGGCGCACAGGTGATTTTTTAAGGTCTTCTGCCCTAGGTTTTAACTTAGGCCAACTATCGAGTACCATTCCGATAATAGCTAGAATCCAAACAGCAGAAAAAATCGACCAGCCCCAAACACCTCTTAAAGTAACCAGCATATAAGGCGTGTAAGTTCCGGCTATTAATAAGTAAATTGACAGATGATCCATCTTTTCAAAGAGTTTTTCATAACGCCCACTATGTCCATGACATAAAGCAGAACTGATATATAGAAGCACAAGAGTAACGCCATAAATACTTGCACTGCTTATCTTCCAAGGATCTGAAGTGGCGATTGCTAAAATAAGTAAATAAATTAATCCAGGCACCGCGATAATTGCTGCAATCAGATGAGATACCGTATTAAATTTTTCACCTTGATGCATTGGGTTTCCATTGTTTGAGATATCTTACTTATCACTAGCAATAATTAAAACTCTAGAAATTAGATCAGCTCGAGTCTTTAACTCTATTCAAAATAAATAATATGTACAGCACTTTCATGACATCAAAATCTATATGCTTTTTAAAGCTGAGGACGAAAGCAAAACATCTCTAATCTGATTTTCTACTAATTCAGCTAGTTGGCGACGTCCAGAAAACGCTTTTGCATCAACTATAGGGAGAAAGTTAACTTCAACACGCATATTTGATGAAGCTAGAACACCTAACAAATTATGCATAAAGCTATGATCTAACCAAACCGCCCTTGGATGAGGCTGTCCGTTTTGATCCAGGTATCGAATTGAAATAGGCTGTACTAATAATTGATGATCTAAAGCTGGTGCAAAAATACGGGCATGAAAGCGCATAACGTTTTCGCCTGACCCCGTAGTTCCCTCAGGAAAGACTAAGATACTATCGCCATTATTGATCTTTTTAGCTATGGCTTTAGCAGCAACTTGTGATGCATTCTTACCACCACGATCAATAAATACAGTTCCACCTTTATCACCTAACCAACCAATTAAAGGCCATTGTCTGACTTCTTTTTTGGATAAGAATCCAACGCCTTGGCTACCAATGACTACAATATCCATCCAAGAAATATGATTCGATACCCACAGGGCTGACTGCTTGTTTATGTTGTTAGTATTGGCTGATAAATTATCCTTTGCTAATTCATCATTACTTACATTCTGATTAGAATCATTCCTGTTGACCACAACTTCCAAACCAATCACCTTAACTACTTGTTGTAGCCATTTTTTACGATAGGCGATTTGCTTCGCATTAGGGGAAGACTTATCAGAACTCAACGAGTAGACGAACATTATGCCTACAGCTGAAATGCATAATAAAATTAAAGTGATTAATTTGTATGTAATGCGAAGAAACTTCATTTTTATAGGAGCAGCACTCTACAATGCTTTGATTGGAATAATGTGTTCAAAACCTTCAACTTTTAAACCTTCGCCAACCCAAGCATGACCGTAAATAATCTCCCAACTCGCAGGATACAAACCCTCGCTTGTCTTGAATTGCTCGTAAGCCGCTTCAAAAGCTTTTAGCTTGGCCTTACCCATAAGTCCTTTACTACGATTACTATCCGTATTCGATGCGCCAATCTGTTTTATATCACGCATCAATTGGCGCACATTGGCATAGGTCATGGTAATCATTTCCATATCTGTGACAGGGTCTTGAAAACCTGCGTGAAGCAAAGCATCCCCAATTTCATGCATATCAGGAAAATCACTGGTATGTGGTCGATTATCAACCTCACTCCAGCTTTGGCGAATCTCAGTCAAGGTTTCAGGCCCAAAGGTACTAAACAGTAATAAACCATTGGGTGCCAATGCATAATGAAACCCCGTAAAAACTTTATTGAGATCATTGCTCCATTGCAGCATCAAACTTGAGATAACAAAGTCGATGCTTTCTTTTTTTAAAGGTAATGATTCAGCATCAGCACAGACTGCTTTAGGTTTACGTAACCAATTGCCCTGCTCTTTGGTTTTCTTTGTCATACCGTGTGCTAAATCTAAAGCAATGACATCTGCTTTAGGATAGCGCTTAAGCAAATCTTTGGTAATATAACCTGTGCCACAACCTACATCTAACACCCTTTTGGGTTGTTGTTTAATGTAATCAAGGCGCTCACCCATGCGTTTGGCAATTTCACGTTGCAAAACAGCAGCGCCGTCATAGCTATTGGCGGCACGTTCAAAGTGCATCTTTGTAACATTTTTGTCTAGCATGGTTGTTAAGTTTACTTGTTTTGTATATTGAGTTTTATGGCTGAGCATCAATAAAACGATTTATATGTTTAAGGAAAGCTTCTGTGTGAGTTATAAATGGCGCATGTCCTGCTTTTTCAAGCAGCGTGATTTCAGCATCTGGACGTAAAGATATCAAATCATTTATCACTTCTTTAGGAATTAATCGATCATATTCAGAAAACACCCAATGCTGGGGACAGCTAGGCATGGCTTTCCGTAAGTCAGCCTGTTTTAAAATACTTAAACCAACATCCAAAGCTTCTGTTGTTGGTATGTTAGATGGTCTTGTTTCTTCTATATTAGAAAGGACAGAGTGCTCGCCTAAACTGACAGTTTTGTTGAGATTGTCTAATAAATCATGCTGAGCTTGCCCAATCGGTTGCTGAGCCTGTCGAAGCACACCCCCCCACTTTTTACTTCTATTTATTTCTTCATTTATGTCTTCAATTACATCTATAGTTTTATCAATCAATGAATTCCCATCAAACAGAATATGATCAATTAAAATATTTTGTGCCTGCTTCGAATTTTTCACACCAATAAACTGCAAAGCAATAAAACCTTTTAGGGTTTTTTCAGTGTCTTGTTTAAGGTTATCAGCGAAACGATTTAAAACCTCATCACTCATGGCATGTGGCCAATCACTGTTGCTACTATCTGGGTCATCACTATCAGAGTCAACATTATCAGAAACAACTTGCGAGAATCTTGGCGTACTCGTAACCAAAGTCATACTTTGTATTTTATCTGGAATTTTTTGCTCAAGTGCTTGAGCTACCATACCGCCCAATGACCAACCCATTAAATGAGTATTATCTGGAGTCACTTCTGCAATTAAACGGACTATCTGCTCTAAGTTTTCAGCTTTACAATGACGATTAAAGCCATGCCCAGGAAGATCTACCCATAAAATATGATACTGGGATTCTAATACCTCACGAATAGGCTCCCAGACCTGTGAATTCATACCCCATCCATGCAACAGCATCAGCGTTTTCACACTGTTTTCTTCAGGCCTAGCTGGATATTTATTTTCGCTTAGATCAAGCCCAGATGTTTTTACTAATAATTCACTCAAAATTTGATACACTGCTTAAACACAATTTTTAATGAGTCTATGATGCCTGATTTTGTTCCTTCCATATTAGTTATTCTTGCCTATTTATTAGGCTCAGCATCTGCCGCTATTATCACTTGTAAAATAATGGGAAAACCAGACCCAAGAACACAAGGTTCTCAGAACCCTGGCGCAACTAATGTAATGCGTTATGCTGGTAAGAAAGCAGCAGCGATTACTTTATTAGGTGATTTACTGAAAGGTCTTATTCCTGTTGCCATTGGGCACTATCTGGATTTATCTTGGGGATGGTTAATACTGTTTGGAATTGTCGCTTTTCTAGGTCATCTTTATCCCATATTTTTCGGTTTTAAAGGGGGTAAAGGTGTAGCAACTGCCTTGGGTGTTTATTTTGGTTTAAACCCCTTGGTAGGGGTTTTAATCGGCCTTACGTGGCTTATTTCATCGCTAGTGTTTAATATCTCTTCATTATCCGCATTAATTGCTTGTTTGCTTGCCCCTTTGTATTTCTTTTGGGTCACGGGTTCGATGGATTTATTTTTAGGTCTGAGTTTAATTACGGTATTGATCTATTGGCGTCATCGCCGCAATATCATGGGTATTATTGATGGCACTGAGAGTAAAATTTCAGCAAAGAAAGAGATAGAATAGCGAAATATCGACTGAGTCATTAACACGTCATGAGTATCCACAAAACTGATCTATCGCAGCAAAATAATGCTGCATCCAAGCCAAATAATCCTAGATCAAACAAACAACTTGAACATGCAGAAACTCGTTCAGAAGCTGCCACTTTTCCTTTGTGTATTCTCGCTCATAATATTGAAATTGCAGGCAATGTAGGCAGTTTATTTAGAGTTGCAGATGCTCTAGGCGTAGAAAAACTCTACCTAACAGGTACTACCCAAACGCCTCCAAAATATAAGATTCGAAAAGCAGCGCGTTCGGCTGATAACCACATTCCTTATCGTTATAACGAATCTGCAACAGAAGTCGTGGATAAGTTAAAAGAAAATGGCTATACCATCATTGCTCTGGAGATCACTCAGCGAAGTGACAATATTCGTGATTTCAGGCTAAATAAAAAAGAGAAGACGTGCCTTATTATTGGCTCAGAAAATCTAGGTATTTCAACCGAGTTATTGGAAAAATCTGACCATCATATTCACATTCCTATGTATGGCAAAAACTCATCAATGAATGTGATTACCTCCTGCGCGATCGCAGTGCACGAATTGATTCAGCATCTTTAATCGATTATGTCTTTATATTCAGACTCAGTGTTAAATAAGCCAATCACCGAACTTAAAGGTGTTGGCCCAAAAATGGCTGAAAACCTACAGAAATTAGATATCGAAAAGGTCAGAGACTTATTGTTTCATTTGCCTTTACGCTATCAAGACCGCACTCAATTGTATCCCATTGGCGCAACCGAACACGCCCAAGAAGTGCTCGTTGAAGGCATTGTAGAACATTCTGAAATCGTATTTCGTGGTCGTCGCATGATGCTCTGTACCATTTCAGATGGCACTGGTACTCTAACATTGCGCTTCTTTCACTTTAGCAAAGCTCAGCAGACTGCGTTGTCGCGCGGTACGCGTATCAGTGCGTTTGGAGAAATACGTATTGGCAATACAAGCCGCGAAATGGTCCATCCTGAATACAAAATAATCGCTACTAATGCACAACTCAGTTTAAGCGATGCATTGAGCCCTATTTATCCTGCGACCAAAGGCCTACAACAGCGCAGTTTATTGAGGTTAACCAGCCAAGCTTTATCACACCTTGATAGCTTAGCCGATTTGATACCGCAATCGATTTGCGAGCAAAATGGACTCTCTGATTTAAACAGTGCATTGAAAATCCTGCACCAACCTACTGCAGATATTGCCGTTCTTGATTTACAAATAAGAAACCATCCTGCACAACGTCGCTTGATATTCGAAGAATTACTCGCGCACCATTTAAGTTTACGCAAACTACGCGAACAACAAAAACAAGCTTTAGGTTTCCCTTTTTCGATTCAATCACAATACTTTGAACGCCTGAAAAAAACCCTGCCATTTGCCTTAACCAATGCACAAAGCCGCGTGATTAATGAAATCAATCATGACCTAGCGCAAAGCTACCCAATGAGTCGTTTAGTCCAAGGCGATGTTGGCTCAGGTAAGACATTAGTCGCTGCGGCGGCGGCACTAAGCGCAATAGAAGCAGGTTATCAAGTAGCACTTATGGCCCCAACAGAAATCCTTGCAGAACAACATGTAAAAAGCTTTACAGAATGGCTCGCACCGTTGAATTTAAAGGTGACTTTAATTTCTGGCAAACTCAAAGTTGCCGCCAAACGTCAAGCCTTAGCAGATGCTGAAAATGGTGAATGCCATCTGATTATTGGCACCCATGCCCTATTTCAAGTCAATGTACATTTCCAAAAACTAGGACTCATCATTGTCGATGAACAACACCGTTTTGGTGTCCATCAACGCATGACGCTTCGTGATAAAGGCCGCGAGGCAGATAATCAAACCAACGACCAAAATGATATTTACCCACATCAACTCGTGATGACCGCTACGCCGATTCCTCGTACCTTAGCGATGACGACTTACGCGGATATGGATTACTCTGTTATCGACGAATTACCACCCGGCAGAACACCGGTTAAAACCGTTGTCATCAGCAATGCCCGACGTAGTGAAATAGTCCAACGAATTAATGGCGTGTGTGATGATGGCGCTCAAGTGTATTGGGTTTGTACGCTTATTGAAGAATCAGAAGCACTGCAATGTCAAAATGCCGAAGAAACCTGGGAACTACTAAAAGAATCTTTACCTGATTTAACCATTGGCTTAATTCACGGCCGCATGAAATCAGATGAAAAAGAAGCCATAATGGCTGAGTTTAAAGCGGGTAAAATCAATTTATTGGTCGCCACCACCGTCATAGAAGTCGGTGTAGACGTACCCAATGCCAGCCTCATGGTCATCGAAAATGCTGAACGCTTAGGGCTTGCCCAACTACACCAATTACGCGGACGAGTCGGGCGTGGCAGTAAAGCCAGTAGTTGTGTCTTAATGTACCAAACCCCATTATCCCAAAACGGCAAAAAACGTCTTGAAGCCTTACGCAACAGTAATGATGGCTTTGAAATAGCAAAAATAGACCTAGAAATTCGTGGCCCAGGTGAAGTATTCGGCACCCGCCAAACAGGCGAATTACAGTTTAGAATCGCGAATCTAATGGAGGATCAGTTTTTGTTACCAAAAGTACAACAAGCAGCTGAAATTATTATGCAACAGTATCCCGACAACATAGAACCATTAATAAAACGCTGGATTAAGCATGCTGAGGATTATGCTGCTGTTTAAGCTTTAATAATGACACCCCCCCACTTTTTGAGAGCTTCCCTGATTAATTACGTATAGCTCGTAAAATCCTTGGATAATAAAGCCCCAAGGTAATAGCCCTAATAACCATAAATAAACTCAAACCTAAGAACAACCCATGGTTACCCCATTGAGGAATCAATACCTGAAGTAAGGCCAAGTAGATTAACATTGAAATAATCATCGCGTTGCGCATTTCTTTGGTGTAGCTAGCGCCGATAAAAATACCGTCTAGTTGAAAGCTCCATATCGATACGATGGGTGCGATTATCATCCACGGTAGATACGTTTTTGCGGATATTAATACTTCATCAATACTGGTGAAGAATCCCAGAATGAATTCACCAAATAGTAAATAAATACCACTGATGACTACCGCGATGATGAACGCCCAGATACTCGTTAGTTTAACGGCGCGTTTGAAGGCTTCTCGGTTTTTAGCACCATAGGCGCTACCGGTAAGAGCTTCTGCGGCATGCGCGAATCCATCAAGACCATAGGCCATGATGCTTTGTAGGTGTAATAAAATGGCATTGGAGGCGAGAATTACTTCGCCCATTTTTGCACTTTGAGCGGTAAAATAACTCAGTGAGAAAACCAAGCACAGGGTTCGAATAAAAATATCACTATTCGCTTTCATCAAAATAGTGAAGGCTTTCCGCTCCAGTATATTTGCCCAACTGAATTGTTTCAATGCTACTTTTATGTGGTCGCGCAATAAATAAAACCCACAGGCTGCTGCCAGGTATTCTGCAATGAGGGTAGCAAGCGCTACGCCTTCAACACCCATCTTGAGTCCCATGACGAAGATTACATCTAATAATATATTACTAAGATTCAGTACCAACATTAAAATCAATACTTTGCGCGTATCGTGTAAGCCAATGAATACACCTAAAAATACGTAGGAGCATAAGGTTGCTGGAGCACTCCAAATACGGATATAGGCGTAACTTGCCGTTAGGCTTTCTATTTGCTCTGTGCTATCGAGTAGATACAGAGCAAATTGTATTAGCGGATAGCCCACTAAGATTGTAAGAACTCCAAAACCTAGGGCCAGAAATATCACGCGTGATAACGTATCAGAGAGTGCTTTTTGATCATTAGCACCGTAGGCTTGTGCAATGAATCCGGTTGTACCCATTTTGAGGAAACCAAAACCCCAGAATAAAAAACTAAATATTAATGCCCCTAATGCCACAGCTCCCATCGATTGAGGTTCGGGCAAATGGCCAACCACGGCAGTATCTACAGCGCCCACTAAAGGCGTAGATAGATTTGAAATGATAATTGGACCCGCCAAGGCCCATATTGCGCGATGTGTGATGGGTGTTTTTTTTGGACTGTTCATTATTGAGGTATTTGAATTAAAAATTGATCAGTCACTGAAAAAAGGATTAAAACAGAGAATTACCCTAATAAAAAGACACCCCCCCACTTTTTGAGTGATTTTTTATCAATAAACAAAAATAAACCGGAACAAGTCCGGTCTATTAGTCAAATTTATATTTACATTCAGGTTATGATTATAATTACGCTATAACAGCGTTACTTAACTTATCTAAAGCTTTAGTAATCACATCTAACCCTGGAACTCCTTCAACGTCATACAGTGCTGATAGGCCATGTTGATCGTGATAACTAACAAACACATCACCTGCATCATCAGCGTAAACCGCTACACGTAATGGCAAATCCAATGCCGCCGCACTGTCTTTTTGCATGATGACTGTACCGCCTTTGGGGTTACCAAATATCAAAACTTCAGCATCGTTCATTTGCATATCAACGCTTGTTGCGTTTTGCTTGTGATCAACTCTTGCAAATACTGTCATATCTTTAGATTTAACTATGGCTTCAAGTTTATCCATAGTATCTTTTACACTGTGCTGACTTTGTTTTTTGATTAGTGACATCGTCTAATTTCCTGAGTAGATTAGTTAGCCTTGGTAACGGCAGAAGTCAGTTTATCTAAAGCAGTTTCTACTTTACCTAATACGGGAACACCCGCCAAATTATAGTCTGCTGATAAATCTTGTGGGTTGCGATAGCTCAACCATACTTTGCCATCATTATCTTTATATACCGCTACTTTTAAAGGTAGGTCTAACGCAGTTGCTGGGTCTTTCTTCATTAAAACCGTGCCTGCTTTTGGGTTACCAAAAATGAGAACTTCAGCTTCGTTCATTTCCATATCAACACCCATTGCGTTTTTAGTATGATCAACACGAGCGAATACACCTAAACCTTTAGATTTCACTAAGGTTTCGAATTTATCCATAGTCTCTTTAACACTATGCGCACTGGCTTTTTTTATAACATCGGCAGATGCAATGGCGGGAACTGATAGTGCTAAAACCATCATTATTTTGGCTAAACGATTATTCATTTTTATCTCCTTCGACAATCTAGTAATAATTTGATTTAAGAACTAGTTCTTACGAATAAAAAGAGTGTTTAGATGTGCTAATTTTAAATAAATAGAAATTTAGTTAAAGCAGTAAAACATTACTTTTCAAATTAGACCTCTAACCTGAAGATAGTTCATGTATAACTATTCGATATTTTTAGTACCTATTTCATATTCCCACTGATTGATCACATTACAGAATAAGTCAGCTGTTTTTTCAGTATCGTAAACAGCAGAGTGGGCTTCT
>CALFUP010000044.1 GCA_937929875.1 uncultured Cocleimonas sp.
GTAACAGTAATGAAGCTATTAAGAGACTCGTCATACTTTTCAATACGATCAAGAAAGTGTTGAGTCAACTCAACACTAGAAAAATCACCTTCTTTTAAGCCAGCGCTCATTTCAGTAAGAGATAAGGTTGTTATTGATTTATTAGTCATCAGTCTGCCCCTTAATCCAACACTTTAGGAACGAGGAATAATCCCGCTTCTTTTAAAGGTGCATTGCTCATTAACTTTTCACGATTATTAGTTTCTGTCACAACATCATCACGCAAGCGTTGCATCGCATCTTGCGGATGCGCCATAGGCTCAATATCATCAACATTTGCCGCGTCCATCTGCTCTACTAAATCTAGTATTACCGATAAGTCTTGAGAATATTGTTCGATATTTTCTTCTTTAATTGAAAGTCGCGCCAAAAAGGCGATTTTTTTGACTTCTTCAGGTGACAGTGCCATGAGTAATCCGTGTGTTTTTGCGACGTTATTTGGTGAATAACTTGTTGCGTTATTTGGTATGTTATTTGATACGTACTTTGTTAAAAATTAAGTATAAATCTAAGCGGTGAAATTTAACATATTGATAGACTGCAAGGAATGCCTTGAACGCTTATTCTTTAAATAAGAGAAACGATCATAACTCTTTAGGGCGCAATAATTTATCTAAATGCATTTCATCCATCACCAAGTCTTTCCAATCAGCCTGTGTGGTTAATTTAGCAACATTAGCCGTAGTGAATATTTTTCCATCTTTTTGCTGTTGCTCGCTCACTTGCGAGTAACCACATAAATGCACCAGCAAATCTTCCATAGCGGGATTGTGACCTATTAGCATCACGCTGTTTATCGTTTCATTTAGACTAGCGAGTATTTGCAATAAGGTGATGGTGTGAGCCGCGTAAATTTCAGAATTCCACTCTACATTATCCAAAGGGTAATCGAGTATTTCACAATAGGTTTTACAGGTTTGTTTTACACGAATCGCAGGTGAAGCAATCAGCTTTTCAGGCAGCCAATTTAATTGTTTTAATTCTTCGCCTATTTTTACAGAGTCCGACTGCCCTCTCTTACTCAAAGGGCGATTAAAATCAGAAGTCGCTATGCTACTCCAAGAGGATTTAGCATGTCTGGCTAGGTAAATGGTTTTCATGATTTCGTCATTTAGATAAGAAAAATAATCAGTGAATGTTTATAAAAGGAAAGATTAGAGTGAATATAACTATAATAAGACAACCCCCCACTTTTCATCAATATTTTGTTGTTAAACTCTCAAAAAGTAGGGGGGTGTCATTTTGGCTTAGCTCAATACAGGCATTTCGGCTCTTAATATAAGCATTTCGAATTAGTTCAAGACAAACTCTACAGAACTATCTTTAAAATGACTTATTTCTCAGTTTAAAGATCGATACCATTTTGCGCTTGAATTCCATCACGATAGGCGTGTTTGATGTCTGCGATCTCAGAAACCGTGTCAGCTATTTCAACAAGCTCATCAATTGCGGAACGACCTGTCACGACGACATGCTGGGCTAAAACTTTATTTTGAATATCATCCAACACATCATCAGCATCTAGATATTTATAACTGAGCAGATAAGTTAATTCATCAAGAACCACTAAATCATAGGATGGATCAGTAAGCATCGACTTAGCAACATCCCAACCTTTTTCCGAAGTCGCTATGTCTTGCGTACGATCTTGCGTATTCCAAGTAAAACCATCACCAAGCACGTGCCAATCACAATTTTCATGGGAAGAGAAAAACGCTTCTTCGCCAGTATCTGTTCGTGCTTTGATAAATTGGCATACCCCTACTTTCATTCCATGTCCGAGAGAACGAGCGACCATTCCGAATGCAGAACTAGACTTTCCTTTGCCGTTGCCCGTAAGCACTAGCAAAAGCCCCTTAGTTTTATCTGATGCCTCAATAGCAGCATCAATAATTTCTTTTTTACGCTGCATACGTTTCTTATGACGGTGGTTTTTTTCTATACTTTCTTGATTTTCTGTCGACATTTTATTCTTATCACTTTGTTTAATATTAACGCTGATCATACACTAGCAATCACCATAAAACTTAGCATAAAGACCGGAAATCTAGCCTATATTAATTCGTAATTTAAGTGATTATAATCAGCGCATTCTTCATTTTGTAATCACTTGTAATTAGCAATGAAAACAACTCAACACTTAAGCAAAAACACCTACCTAATTTTAGGTGGCGCACGCTCTGGCAAAAGTGGTTACGCAGAAAAAATAGCAATATCATCTAATCAAGATGTCGTTTATGTTGCTACTGCAAATACCTTTGACGATGAAATGGTAGAGCGCGTAAAACAACATCAAAATGATCGCCCCAGTCATTGGCTGACAGTTGAAGAACCCATTGCTTTAGCAGAATCATTACTTAAACATGATGCGCCAAATAAAGTTATGCTTGTCGATTGCTTAACCCTATGGATCAATAATTTATTGATGCAAGAAAATGAGGATTTACTCCTTAGCGAAACAAAAAAACTGCTCGAAATACTAGATAATTTGTCAGCAACCGTTATTTTTGTAAGCAACGAAGTTGGCATGGGTATCGTTCCGATGGGCGAACTTTCACGAAAATTTATAGACGAGTCTGGTCGCTTACATCAACAATTAGCTCAGCACGTTGATCATGTATTGCTAATGGTCGCAGGACTTGCATTGGTAGTTAAAGGTACAAAGCCTTTTTAAGAGCCTCCGATTAATCAACAGATTTAACTTATTGAGACCTCATGCCAGAGTTATGCTGAGGTCTCATATTAAAAGAAGAAAATAACAATGAAATGGATAACAACCCCTTGTGCTAATCGTGACAATCAATTTAAAGATCACGCACTTGCCCGTCAAAGCCAACTCACTAAACCGCAAGGTTCTCTGGGTGCTTTAGAAGATATAGCAGTGCGACTAGCAGATTGCTTGCAAACCGAAAAACCAACAATCAATAATATCAATATTGCGGTATTTGCCGCTGACCATGGTGTTGCAGCCGAAGGCGTTTCTGCTTTCCCACAAGAAGTTACCACCCAAATGGTGGCTAACTTTTTGCAAGGTGGCGCTGCAATTAGCGTGCTTGCGAAACACCTTGATGCGCAGTTGGATATTATTGATGTGGGAACCGTATCTCCATTACCCGTTCAATCAGGCTTAACCATCAAGCATATTGGAAACGGAACAGCCAATAGTGCGATTGAAGAGGCGATGACCGAAGAGCAATTAGAACACGCTTTAAATTCAGGCAAAGAAATCATCGAAAAAGCGGTAAGCCGTAAAGCTGAGTTATTTATTGGTGGAGAAATGGGTATCGCCAATACCACCACTGCATCTGCGCTTTATTGTGCTTTGCTAGGTTTAAGCCCTGAAGAAACCACTGGCGCAGGAACGGGGTTAGACGAGTCAGGTATTTCGCATAAAACTGATGTGATAAAACGAATCCTAGCGACTCATGAACATTTTTGTACAGATAATAGCGACAATAGTGCTGACAACGCACTTGCTTGGTTACGCTGTGCAGGTGGTTTTGAAGTAGCCGCACTTTCGGGGGCTTATATTCGTGCGGCTCAATCTGGCATTCCTGTTTTGGTCGATGGCTTTATTAGTTCTGTTGCTGCATTGTGCGCTTTTAAAATTAACCCTAGTGTGAACGATTACCTGTTCTTTTCTCACCTTTCAGCTGAGCAAGGGCATAAAAAAGTACTTCAAACACTGAAACAAACGCCAATATTAGACCTTGGTTTACGCCTTGGCGAAGGCAGTGGTGCAGCAATAGCTGTTAATGTATTACAAATGGCCTGCAAACTTCACAATGAGATGGCCACGTTTGAAGAAGCCGCTGTTGCAACCCAAAACGTTTAATTAATCTCTATTCCTTATGACTACAACTGCAAAATACACGACTTTAGATTTATTAAGGCATGGGCAATTAGAAACACCCGGAATATTTTGTGCGCCACCCAAAGCGCCATTAAGTCATATTGGAATGGAAAACCTATTCAAAACCACTCGAAAGGGTAATTGGGATATTATTATCAGTTCGCCACAACAACGTTGTATCGAGTTTGCCAAGCAATTAGCTTCGCAAAAACAATGTGAACTACTTATCGATGAGCAATTCAAAGAAATGAATTTTGGAGATTGGGTAGGCCTTAAAAGCGAGACACTTTGGCAAGAAAGTAGCGAAATGTATCAACAACTGTGGCAAGCACCTGATGACTTCATTGCGCCCAATGGCGAAGCTATGCAGGAATTTTATACCAGAGTTAATACCGCTTTGGATAAAATATTAATCGAACACAAAAATAAGTCCATTTTATTGATAACGCATGGCGGCGTGATACGTACCATTCTCTCTAAAGCATTGAATATCAACACCCTTTCAGTTATTAAATTCAATATTGCTTATGCCCAAATGAGTCGATTGCATTGTTATCCTGATGGCCATTTTTCACTCGAATTTCTAGGAAAACAAGATTAGCTATGTCAGCTCTATCACTTAAACAAAATCGTAAAGCTTTCTTACTGGCATTGTCATTATTGACTAGAATTCCAGCAGGTAGCTTTGATCATATAAGTGATCAAGATACGGGGCGGTCGACTTTGTTTTATCCTGTAATTGGTTTATTGATAGGCTTAATACTATATATCCCTATTTTACTCTTTCCAAACACACCCCCCCACTTTTTGGCAATAGTTATAATCACACTCTGGGCAATTATAACCGGAGGCTTACACCTAGATGGTTTAGCAGATAGCGCAGATGGTTGGTTAGGTGGTCTAGGCGATAGAGAACGTACATTAAGAATCATGAAAGACCCTGTCGTAGGCGCTGGAGGAGCAATTGCACTGGTGTGTTTTTTGTTACTTAAGTTCTCAGCACTAAGCGTAATCATTGAAAATAAAATGGCATGGTTATTAATCATCACACCTGTGGTTGGACGCTTAATGATTCTAATTACGTTTCATACAACAAAATACTCAAACAAAGCAGGAATGGCGAATGCCGCTGTACAAAACTTACCTAAGAGCCTGTCTCTTGTTATTTTAGGCATTAGCTTTTTAGTACTGTGCTTTTTAAACTTTTGGGGCTTAGTTACTGTTCTGATCGGCTTCTATTTACTCAGAAGATTAATGATCAAACGTCTAGGCGGTTGTACTGGTGATACTGTAGGCGCAACGGTCGAAATTAGTGAAATGTTATTTTTATCGGGTGCAGTGCTTAGCTTATAAATAGCTTGGTTTTATAATCCCTAAATTTTATAGACAATGAGTAATTTCAAAAATAGCGTCCATATCAAGACTCTCTTCAATCGCATCTGCAAGCCTGTTTAAATGCTCTTCACGTTGTTCATTAATATCAATTGTTTCTGTTAGCTTTGTACCCGCCCAATCCAATATGGCTTTACACGCTTCGTTTGAATCAAAAAAACCATGCAGATAGGTCGCTAGTATTTGTTTATCAGCTGACATCACGCCATCTGGTTTTCCATCGATAAAAACAGCAGGGTTACTGAGTGCTTCACCCCTTGTTTCGCCCGCGTGAATTTCATAACCCTTAACATTTGCATCAGCAAAACTTAATTTAGCTGTGACATTAGTCAACTTTTTCTCAGCTTGTAACGTCGTTGCAATATCCAATAGTCCCAAACCTTGATGACTTGTCTTTGCCCCTTCGATTCCTAACGGATCATCAATAGTTTGCCCCAGCATTTGGAAGCCACCACATATCCCAATAACTTTGCCACCATAACGTAGGTGTTTATTAATCGCTTCAGGCCATTGTTGTGATTTCATCCACTCAAGATCAAATCCAACGTTTTTACTACCCGGAAGAATAATTAAATCAGCCGCAGGAATTTGTTCAAGATGGGCGATGTATTCAACGTCTAATTTAGGATGTAAGCGAAGTGGCTCAAAATCAGTGTGATTACTGATGTGTGGTAATAATGGAATGATTATTTTAAATCGCTTTGATTCTGAATCATATCCTGAATTATTGTAGCTTTCTGGCACTGCATCTTCAGCATCCAAGTGAAGGCCATGCAGATAAGGTAGAACACCCAAAACGGGTTTGCCTGTTCGTTCTTCCAACCAATCTAAACCATCTTGTAATAAGGCAATATCCCCACGAAAACGATTTATCACAAAACCTTTTACAAGCTTTTGTTCATCCTTGGATAGTAAATCCAAGGTACCCACTAAATGCGCGAAAACACCGCCTTTATCTATATCAGCGATAATAATTACAGGTGTCTGGGTCGGCAAAGCAAAGCCCATATTGGCAATATCACCTTTACGCAAATTGATTTCAGCAGGACTACCAGCGCCTTCAATCAATACGTTTTTGTATAATTTTTTGAGTTTTTGAAAGGAGTCAAAAACAGATTTAGCCGCTTTAGGCTTGTACTCGTGATAATCCAAAGCCTCTATATTGCCAATCGAATGACCTTGAATAATAACCTGTGCGCCCGTATCTGTATTCGGTTTTAACAATACAGGGTTCATATGAACACTTAGAGGAACTTTTGCCGCTTGAGCTTGAAGCGCTTGGGCACGCCCTATTTCGCCACCATCAGGAGTAACTGCACTATTGAGTGCCATATTTTGCGGTTTGAATGGCGCGACTGAAAGTCCACGCCTTTGAAAGACTCGACACAGACCTGCCACCAAGATGCTTTTTCCAGCATCAGAGGTGGTGCCTTGTACCATCAATGCCCCGCTTAGATTTTGCATCTGTAAACGCTTTGGCATTGTTATGTTTGAATATATTTTACTTCAAAGAAGTACGAGCTTCAGAACCTACTTTCAAAATTTGTAACACTGCAAAATGTACAACAGCAGCAATAGCCAAATAAATCACTGTCGTTTTCATATACATTGGTAAGTAGGTTGCTATACGACTCGCAAACTCTGCAAACGATAGCTCTTCAAAACGTCCTGAGAAGAAGTAAAAACCACCGCTTGAGAATATATCACAAACCGTTGTACCCACTACTGCAGCCAATACTAAATACATTAAACCTTTAACACTTACACTGTAATTATTTGCTAACCAGCGTCCTGCAAGCCATAAAGAGCCATACGCAGGCGCTAGAAATGGATACGCCACGGTAAAGCAATAGTTCTCAACACCTGTAGCTTTAATAACCGAAAGATCGACGATAAAAGCCACTAACAAAAATAGTGGCAAAGCAATGACTGCTCTAAGATAAAAGCCAAGAATAAAAAAAACAGCCCAAGAAGCATCTTGGATATGGGATACAAAACCAGCACGCGTAACAACCATGAGGAATAGTAAAATTCCACCGATTAAGTAAACATGATTTTTAGTTAATGACTTCATTGATGAAACATGTGCATTTGCTGCGTTCATAATTGGCTCCGAACTTCTTTAATGATAATTAATTATACAATATAAGCTAACTATAACTTAATCGCTATAGGTGAATGTCAAAAATGCGCCACGTCTAGGTGTGTTATAGCCATGAGCAGTCTCGTAAATAGCATCCGTTACATTTTCAACTCGTAAACCAAGATTTACCGATTTACTCATTTTATGGTTTAAAGAAAGGTTTAGCAGACTATAAGACTTGAGTTTTGTTTTCGATGAAGGAAATGAACTAAAGTCATTATCAGCTCGATTGCTTGAAATCAAAGCATCAACACCAATACGAGTCTGAGGAGTCAATTTAGCACCTAAATCGATAGTAAACTTATTATTTGGTCTTCTCACTAAACGTTCTTTAGTTTTATTATCAACGGCTCGTTGAATCGTTGCACCTAAGCCCCAATCAAATCTTTCTGAACCACCTGAAAAAGACACTTCGATTCCCTTCAGTAAGGTTTCATCCAAATTAATTAATTGGTTATTAACTCCTTGAAAGACGATTTGATCTTCAACTGTAGTTCTAAACACGTTGAAATCTAGACGGCTATTGTTACCAATACTTGTTTTAACACCCACTTCAAACGTTTTTGAAGTTTCAGGCTCTAGATCAGGATTTCCAGCAAATTGAAAAATAGAAGGATCAGAAAAACTAGGAGAACCAGGATTATATAAGTCATTGATATTTGGCGCTCTAAAAGCAGTACCGTAGCTTATATAACCATTAGTATTAGATGAAAAAGAGTAGCCTGTGGCAATTTGACCCGTAAATTCTCCACCCGCTTGACTGTGATCATCATAGCGCCCAGATAAATCTAGATTGATTTTTCCTATGCGATTCAGTGAATTTGCATAAACAGCACTATTGGTAATATCACCATCAAAAGTACTAAAACCTGTAATTTTAGCGTCTGTCTTTCGGTGATTGATACCAACGGTAAAGTCAGAATTTTCAGATAAAGTTAAATCATTTTGCCAGTTTATTTCAGTTCTCTTCGTATCGAAGGTTGAAGTACCAAAGGCTGAAGCACTAACAGTATCATTTTTTGCTTCACTTAATGAAAGCTTAGTATTCCACATATCTGAAATTTCAGAAGATATATACGTACTTATTGTTTGTACGGTTAATTCGCTATCGCCTTGATCAAAGTCGGAGCTATTATCTGAATAAAATACACTTGCACCCGCTTTAGTGTTATCCGAAATTTGATGAGAGACAGAAGCGTTGATGCTCTCCTTAGAGTAACCATCCAAATCAGGGTTGAAAGAAAACTCACCAGCGCGACTATTTGTTGCAGAAAACCCTTTTGAGTTCTCTTTAGATACATTTAAAGCAAAATCAGTTTTTTCGCCATTTTTAGAAACACCTAGGTCTAATCCTGAAGTTCCGTTCTTACCTAGAGTAGCTGAGACATAAGTACCTGACTTCTTACGTGTGAAAATTTGAATAATTCCACCAATAGCGTCAGATCCATACAAGGCAGCCCTTGGGCCACGAACAATTTCAATTCTTTCGACTTGTGTTATCGGTAAACCAGACCAATCAAAACTTCCATTGGTTGCCGAAGACACTCTAACGCCGTCAATTAACACTAGAACTTGCTTGCTGTTAGAGCCTCGCAAAAATACGCTAGTCGTTGCACCAGCACCGCCATTACGGGCAATATCTACACCATTTTGCAGTCGTAGCACATCAACAATATCTTGGGCTTGGGCTTTTTCGATATCGACACGTGTTATTACGCTAACTGGAGCCAGGGTATTGATGCTTTGACGCTCTCTGCGATTTGCCGTAACCGTGAGTTCCAAACCAGATTCGGTCAGTTCTACGCCGTCTGCCGCTTGCAGTGTTTGAGATTGTAAAGAGAGTATTGCTAGGGGAATTGCTACTTTTAAAGCAATGGAAGTCTTATTCATAGATCTATTTCCTTTGACCACACCCACCGTGCAGCTGATCGAGAAATTAGTAGAGTAGATTGGGTCTTAATCAAATCAATTCTAATCAATTTCATAGCTTAGGCCGGTCTCCGGGCTTATGAATCTTATTGGAAGCTTAATTAAAAATCTTCCAAATCAGTCGCTATTTACCTTCCCATATATCAAATACACAGTGGTTAAAAAATAGCGTTTTAAAAGGATTAAATGACAGTTCTGTTGAGCTCTTGTACTGAGCCTGTCGAAGTATGTCGAACACACCCCCCTACTTTTTGATGGTTATACCTAAAAGTAATCAGATGTTTTTAATGCTTAATTCAAATACCGTTGCGGGGGCAGCGCTAGAGTGATTTCAAAAGTCAATTATTGAAAGGTACTAGCTTCCCGTTTAACCTCAAACAACATGTCCGAGGAACCTAAAACGAAATGTAGAATAATGATTTTGAATTGATGTGTCTAGTGGTGTTTATATTGGATAACGTATTCACGCTGATTTTGGCGATAAACGTTAAATTATCTCTTTCGCTTCTTAAAGAAAGCCTCGTTTGGATGAGGAACAGCATTTGCCATTTCTTCCATATGCGCTTTCTGTTCGGCTTTTTGATCTCTAATTGCTTTTCGACAACGCAAACATCGAATCGCAGTAGAATTCACATCGCCTTTAATGATTTCAAACCACCACTTTTGTTGCTTTGCAGTCCAAACCTCTTCTGATCCGCAATCTCTGCAGACGTATGCTTTATCGATATAAAACGTTGGCAAAGTCACATAATGGTTTACGTATATCTTCGAAAGATTAGATTTAATTGCTCCTTTTGGTAACTTTGCAGGGTTTGAATATACATCGACAGATATATTGTTAACTGCTTTCTTTCGACGTTTTTCTTTAATTTCTAAACGTCTTTGTTTTCCGCTTTTCATAAAATGACTCACTTTTTTTAGATGAAAAAATGGGCTAACTCTTGATTAGCCCATTCAAACAGTGTTAACAAATAAAATTTCTATTAGATAAAACATATTTAGTTTTTGCTTAATTTATTCGGAATGGAAACCATGTCATTCATCACGCCATCCAAACCACCATACACATTCAAGGTGTTGATTTGGGAGGTGATTTTTTCCAATACTTCCAATTCTTTCAAACGCAATAACACAGGATTGCCTTCCATTACTTTTGCGGTATTATGCAAGGACCTTGTCGCTTGAGTTTCCTCTCGACGACGAATCAAGTTGGCTTCAGCCACTTTTTCGGCTTCGACTACTTGGGTTAAGATAGCTTTCATTTCACCAGGCAACACGATGTCTCTCGCACCTAAGTTTTTCAACTCGATACCATATTCCGCAACTTTTGCGATTACGATTTCCATGATTTGAGAATTTAGCTTGTTCTTATCTGCTAATAACTCATCCAAGGTTTGTGTTGAAACGATGGTACGTAAAGCTAACTGTAATTCACGGTACAAAAAGTCTGCATGATCTGCTAATTCCTCAGAGACACGTTTGGCATCTTTTACCTGCCATGTCGCTGATAAATTTACACGTAAGCCAACGCGGTCTTTAGTCAAAATATCCTGACCATTGACTTCCATGTTTTGCAAACGGCAATCTAACTGCTTGATTTTCAAGTTGCGGTTAAACCTCCACCATGCATGAATACCGGCATCTAATTGTGAATATTGTTCGCCATCAACTTCTAAGAAACCCACGTGACGCTCATTTACTGTGCTTGTAACAACAGCATTAACAGCCGAGTTTTTTAACAAAGGTTCTTTAGCTGCCAAAATGACTCGAGCTAAGGTTTTGTCTAATTTGAAATCCTCTGAGATATCAACTTTACGGATTTCAATATCGGCAAAACCTGTCCAGTAAGCGCCCTTTTGTGCAGGTGCTTTTACTTCTCTAAGTACATTATCTTGATAGATTAAGCCGACCTCATGCTCGCTGGTTTCCCAGGCTTGCACATGCTCTGTCAATTTATCTGCATGAAGTTTTAACAACTTCAATACATCAACTGACACGCCCTGCTCTAAGGTCTCACTAATATCTATCAATGACACTCGAATCTGGTTTTTCAAGTCTTTAAACTTATGCACACCAGGCATAAGCACATCGTTAAACTGCTCGTCTTTGAACAACAAAGCACGATGTGTCTCTGGAACGATGATTTTTTTAATAAAAAACATGTTGTTCTCCTTAAGAGTTTTCACTCTAGTTAATAAAAAGTTAAATTCGTAAAATTTTTACGCAGAGCACACTATTGATGTTGTAAGACTACAATGCACTTTGTGTAAAAATGTAAACGCTCCGCATCCATCCACGTTCGCTAATTTATGCCTGTCGAGAATAAATGGCGGTTTTTGAATAGCGTTAGAATCAACACTTTCAAAATACTGCACAAACATTCGTAACAGACAAACCCATTAACAAAGGTGTTTGTTTGCTGATAAATCCTATTTACTCAACTTGATTTTGACTTCGAGGCTTCCAACTCCCAAGAGAGCAGCTACCTTTCAACTGTTAATCTTGCTTTGTAAATACTCATCATCTGGAGCGTTTTACAATTGTCCCTAAGGACGTTTAGTTTTTTAAACACTACCTAAAAGTGTTGCCTTGCGGCGGAAGTCACTAGTCGGAATCGAACCGACTACCAATTGATTATGAGTCAACTGCTCTTACCGTATGAGCTATAGTGATATAGGCGGATTCGAACCGCACATCCGAAGATGTTTCCCATTATTCGATATTTAAAACAGATACACATCAGCTCAGTGAGCTTTGTGTCAGGCTGCTATTCAGAAACAGCTCCGCAAGTTTATAAACATCAAATTCGTTGTGACTGCTGCTCTATACACCTCTAAACAACAATCTAAATTTTAAATAATCGGATACTGGTCCAGTCCAGTACCCTTTTCTTTTCCTTCGATTTAAACCATGCAACGCTTAAACTGTTTAAAAACATGCAATAATTAGGGGGGTGTGTTCGACAAGCTCAACAGAACTGTCATTTTTAATATCAAAAACACCTATTTATCCCTTTACACAAACGACTTGTTTCAGTGTATGTACTATTTCTACCAAATCATCTTGCGCTGCCATAACATCTTCAATCGACTTGTAAGCTGATGGCGTTTCATCCAACACGCTTTCATCCTTTCGACATTCAACACCTTCGGTTGCTTTCAAATGTTCTTCCATTGAAACCACC
>CALFUP010000045.1 GCA_937929875.1 uncultured Cocleimonas sp.
TGGCCTTATTGGTGCTGTAGCCTTTCCTCTCTTTTTATTGCCACAATTAGGCTTATTAAAATCATCTTTCGCCATTGGTCTAATCAACATTATCACTGCATTGATTAATATCTATTTCTTCCGTAACTATCTTACTCGACCAAAATTGATGACAGCCATTGCAGTGGGCGTTTTGATAATGCTAACCGTATTTACTGTTTTCGGTACGAGATTGAGTAGCTTTGCTGAAAAGCACTTGTATTTTGATCAGATCATTTATAAGAAACAAACGCCCTATCAGCGCATCGTTGTGACCGAAACATCTAATGGTAAAGAACAGCGTTTATATATTGATGGGCATATTCAGTTTTCATCTCGTGATGAATACCGCTATCACGAATCTTTAGTTCACCCAGTGATGAGTGTCGAAGGCAAGCGCGACAATATACTTATATTGGGTGGAGGTGATGGTTTAGCCATACGCGAAGTACTTAAGTACGACGACGTAAAGCTCATCCACTTAGTGGATATTGATCCTGAAATGACAAGCATCAGTTCTACATTACATGCACTGACAAAGCTAAATGAAAACAGTTTCGAAAATGAAAAAGTGACCGTATACAATGCTGATGCCTTTAGTTTTATTAACCAGGCTGGCATCTTGTATGACAGAGTCATCATTGATATGCCAGACCCGCATAACGAGGCAATTAATAAACTCTACTCACGAGAGTTTTACACCATGATTAGAAAACGACTCAGTGAGAATGGTTTAGTCGTATCTCAAAGTTCATCACCCTTTTTTACGCATCAAACCTTCTGGGGAATCGAAAAAACCTTAGACGCCGTTTATGACGATACACTGAGTTATCACGTCACTATCCCTTCATTTGGTATATGGGGTTTTAATATGGCACGCTTGAATGACAAAATACCTACGAACTTTATGTTTGATGTAGACACTAAGTATATGAGTGAGGACATCATGCAAGCAGCAATGGTGTTTGCAAAGGATACTCAAAAAATTGAAGTACCAGTGAACTCTATAATGGAACCCAAGCTTTACCAGCTTTATTTAGAAGATCTAAAAATTTAGATAATTCCTAAGCATCAATGGCTTTTTCATCATCCAAACAGATTCAATAATGGAGTAAAACTTGTTTAATAGATTTAATAAATTTCTCCAGACTATTCTGCTTATCATTGTATTTGCCACTGTTCATACTGCGGTATTAGCAGATAGTTCATCCTCATCTACCGCTAATACCATTACTTCGAATGAAGTTGAAAACTACCTTATGGGGAAGTTTAATCCGGCGAATCGTCCTGGCTTCGTTAAAGTCCCTCAACGTTATGCAAATCGCAAAGGTTATTATTTACGTGAAGAAGCGTTAGCAGCATTTAAAAAAATGCATGCTGCTGCACGTAAGGATAAAGTGAACCTGATCATGCGCTCGGCTACGCGTAATTTTGATTATCAAAAACGTATTTGGAATCGCAAATGGAAACAAAAACGTCAGTCTTTTCCTAATGCAAAAAGCAGAGTGAAAGCAATTCTCCAGTTTAGTTCGATGCCAGGCACATCACGCCATCATTGGGGAACGGAGGTTGACTTAAACAGCTTTAATAATGGCTGGTTTACCTATGGCAAAGGACTAAAGTTATTCAATTGGATGAATGCCAATGCGCATAAATATGGCTTTCATCGTCCTTATACGCGGAAGAATTCAGATCGAGCAACGGGTTATAACGAAGAAAAATGGCATTGGTCATACACACCCTTATCTAAAGCTATGTTAAATGATGCGAAAGGTTTAATTACAGACGCCAAAATCACAGGTTTTTCAGGTAGTGAATACGCGACTGAATTATCCATCGTTAATCATTATATCTTTGGCGTACATCCTAGCTGTCGCTAAAGTTCGAATCAGCTATACTTGCTTAATCAACAACACCTTTAATTTAAAATGACATATTGATGTATAAATTATTCCGAAATTTCCTATTTTTATTACCCGCCGAAGCGTCCCATGATTTGTCTCTTTTTTCTTTATCAATCGCGAATAAAATAGGACTACTTAAATTTATACGATCACCCAAGAAACAAGCAGTAACAGTAATGGGTATTGAATTTCCAAATAAAGTCGGTCTCGCAGCGGGATTAGATAAGAATGGAAAGCACATAGTTGCCTTATCAAAATTTGGTTTTGGTTTTATTGAGATCGGGACCGTCACTCCCAAAGCGCAAGCTGGTAATCCAAAGCCGCGTTTATTCCGAATACCAAAAGGCCGAGCGATAATTAACCGCATGGGTTTTAATAATCATGGCATTGATCATCTTATTCAAAATGTGAATCTTGCTAAAGATGCTGGCTTTAATGGTGTTTTGGGCATCAATATTGGTAAAAATCTTACGACCTCAGTTGAAGATGCGGTAAGTGATTACTTAATCGGTTTACGCCAAGCCTATTTCTACGCTGATTATATTACGGTTAATATTTCATCCCCCAATACTCCTGGCTTAAGAAGCTTGCAATACGGCGAAGAACTTGATCAGTTACTTGCGAAAGTTAAAGCAGAACAGATCTCTTTATCACTAGAATTTAAAAAGTACGTACCCATCGCCATAAAAGTTGCCCCTGATTTAACTGATGAAGAGGTTAAAAATGTTGCTGAGACTTTATTAGGAAACAATATCGACGCCTTAATTGCGACTAATACTACTTTAGATAAATCCGTGGTTGAAGGTTTACATCATGGTAGCGAAGCAGGGGGCTTAAGTGGTGAGCCAGTGCGCGATATGTCTACTAGAGTTATCGCTGAATTCCACAAATACCTGAAAGACCAAATTCCTATTATTGGTGTGGGTGGAATTGCCTCTGCTGCAGATGCCCAAGCAAAACTAAATGCTGGGGCTGCTTTGGTACAAGTCTATTCTGGTTTAATTTATGAAGGACCAGGATTAGTGAAGAGAATTGTAAAGGCGATTGATTGAGTACTATCGAATCAAGATATCCCTCATAAAGTAGGGGGGTGTACTTTTTATCTCCTTTTTAAACGCTTGATGAATGCAGCTCTAAATTTTAGCAACATTTGATATTGATTATCATCCAGTACAGCTTCAATTTTTGCACGTGCACCACCACTAGCTATCACCATTTGTTCCACTCGCTTAGCATTAACATCTGCTAACGCCGCTATTTCATTTTTAAAGTCCGCTTTACGAGAATCAAGGCTTTGTAGTTGCTGATTAAAACTTAACACTTCTTCACGCATGGGTTGCATGACGACTTCTTTATCAACTAGCAACTGATTAATGGTAACTAATTGTTCCTTACTTAGCTTCAATTCATCCATTTGTTGGGGCGAAAGACGAAATTGTCTGAGTAATAAGCGTGAATACGAGGCTGGTGCTTGTTCTGAAGTTTTACCTCCATGGTTTTGTGAATAATGTTTTTTATAAGCCTCCGGAATTCCTACCGCATCACTAAATATGTATTCTGCAATTTTAGTGACGTCATCTTCAGCGACAACTATTTTAGGCATAAGCTTAAAATGTCGAATAGCGCCTTTCATTAAACTATTCTTTTCCTCTGGCTTGGCTACCCATTCCTCAATGGCATTAACAAAGGTTAGTTCTTCATCATGAACCGCTAAATAATGATTTTTAACGGCAAATATGGGAGGCGCTATGCGTCTTTGACCTGCTACCGGATCACCGTGACAGGAAGCACAATGTTGTTGAAAGAGCTGTTTTCCAGCTTCATCCGCTTTAGCCGTAGATAGACAGAATATTGAAAAGGATACTAATAAAAAGAGTTGAATGTTAGTTTTCATAAGTTCAGCGTAGTTTTATTTTAAACACTATTTATAGCTTAAATATTATGCCAACGCTAATAAGCATTAAATTTGAGTGTAACACTGAATTTTCTAATCAAAATGGATGGTGTTTAGCTCTATTTATATATTAATTATGTAGAAGGAAAATAAGAGAAAGTGAATCAGTAGAATGTTAATGAAGACGATCTCAAAACGATGGCTATTTTCAATAACACCCTCCTAAAAAGTAGGGGGGTGTGCTTTTAAGGATAGTTAATGGCTTAAATTCATCGCTACTTA
>CALFUP010000046.1 GCA_937929875.1 uncultured Cocleimonas sp.
TGGAGTCTCTGATTTAGTTGATAATTCTTAAGGTCAGAAATATGTGTTTGTAAGTTTCGCGATTGAGTCGTAATAGTTCTTCTATTGCGACGATCTTCGG
Organism: uncultured Cocleimonas sp.; assembly: GCA_937929875.1. Classification (GTDB taxonomy): domain Bacteria; phylum Pseudomonadota; class Gammaproteobacteria; order Thiotrichales; family Thiotrichaceae; genus Cocleimonas. The sequence goes on from CALFUP010000046.1 coordinate 101, forward strand.
GGAAGTTACAGGCGCTTTTAGCAAGCTTAAAAATATTGGACTTAATCAGGACTTCCTTAAGGGATCTCTTATTAAGTCGATATAATTTAAGGGTAGAAAAAAGTGTCTGTAAGTTTCACGAAGTGAGTCGTAGTAGTCATTCTATTGCGGCGATCTTCGAGGAAATTACAGGCGCTTTTAGCAAGCTTAAAAATATTGGACTTGATCAGAACTTCCTTAAGAGAACTTGTAATATTTACCTTAGTTTTTTTAACAAAAGTTAGATTAAATATTATTTAACTCATAGAAAATATTTGTTTCGGAGAACACCCAATGAACATAACTGACAGAACTGACGAAGAACTTTTTGATTTGGCAGGAACTTGGTGGAAAGATCTTATCAAGTACTCTAATAACAAAAACTATCTTATGTTCATCGAGCATTTTTCTAAATCATTACGCGCTGGCGCAAATGAAATGGAAATTGGTAAACAATTTGCAAAAAGTGAGCTCGCGCAAAACCTATCACCAGACTTTGATATTTTAGGCACTATTCGTCGTGGAGAGCATGTAACTGTAATCATCAGACAAAGAAGCAAAAAACAGGAAGGCGAATGGTTAGGCAGAATAGTATTGGGCTATGAAGGTGATGTTGTTAAAATCTTCAGCGTTTCATTATTTTGATTCTCACACTTTACTCTTGATAATAAATACTTACTTTTAGCCTTAAAATCGAATGAATAACACTATTACAGAAAACAAATTAGTCGAACTCACTTATGAGATCACAGATAAAAAAACCAACGATACTCTGATTAAAATTGAGTACCCTATTGGATATGTGCATGGGTCTGAGAATCCTGTACTTTCTTCTGATGTAACATCTCAGCTTTCAGGCAAATCTGTAGGTGATGTAATCGCAGTGCCTATTGATTGCACTCAGCTTTATGGGGAGCGCGATGAGTCTTTAGTATTTACTGACCTTATCGAAAATGTTCCAGAAGACTATCGTGAAATTGGCACTACTATTACGATGGAAAACGACAAAGGCGAATCTAAGAATTTTCTTGTGACTCGTATGGACGATAAAACACTCACTGTCGATGGTAATAATCCGCTTTGCGGCAGAGAAGTTATCTTCAATCTTAAAGTTCTCTCGGTTCGAGATGCGACAGACGAAGAAATTGCGATTGGCGGAAAAACTGATGCTGATCCTGATATTGAAGAGCTACTTCAACAAGCAGAACAAAACTAAGTAACTAAGTAACTAACCAAGTTATCACTCAATTGATGAGATTGAATATTCAGCCTCAAGGGTAAAAGCATCGTTAGGCTCAATGACAATCACATCCTCTGCAGCATTGGCTGTTTCGATACAAATAAAACGCTTATAAGCATCGTCTTCAAGATCTGCACTTTTATTACTGAGGTCAACCCAAGGATTCCAAACAACTGTCGTTTTACTGCCTTTCGAATCAATTTTAATTTCTCGACCTAGCTTTTTATCTATCAAAGTAGACTGCACAGGTGCGTTTGTATAAATTCGATCAAGCTCTTGGTTTACCGTAATTTCACCTTCTTGTAGTTTATTTTTGAAAGTCCCGCCTACCGTATCAATGTATTCAACATTATCTAAACCATTCACCTGTACTTGATCAACATCTTGCACAGAAAAATAGCTATGCAATGCCTGAGTGATTGAAAAAGCATTTGATCCTATATTCATGGTTTGCAGTGATAGCTTTAAAGTTTGGCCAACCGTAACAGTCAGCATTAATTTGAAATCATGCGGCCACAGCTTATGAGTTTCTGCTGTAGGTGCTAATGAAAGAACGACTTCAGTCTCACCACTATTTTTTGAACTTGTTTCTTCAAGCTGCCAAAGCATATTTCTGGCAAAACCATGCATCTGACGACCTAAACTATCAGGACCTCTTCCAAACCAAGGCCAACAAATCGGAATACCCCCTTTGATTGCTTTGCCTTGTTCAAAATAAGCTTTTTCACTTACAAATAACAAGTCCGTATGAAAACTTTTTTCTTTTTCACTTTGCTTTGGTTTATACGAAAGTACTTGCGCACCATAAATAGAAATTAATGCCGTGGCATATTCATTTTCAATTTCTATAAAAGGTAAATTACCCTTTCCCTCTGCGAAAGTTAGATTATTTTTAATAGCGAAGGATGTATACGTAGTTTCTAGTGACTTCATCGACATACTTTATAACTCAATATTTTGATCGCTTAGAATAAACAAATTACTTACGAAATACCTTTGATTAATTTAAAAAGCTTCAAAAAGTAGGGGGGTGTCTTTTTAATCTGACATTTATATTCTTAGATACTTTCAATAGCCTTATATCACTTAATTAGATAAAAAAATCAGTTTTGATCATTTTACAAGATCCTAAACTTAAGCGATTATACTTTCCAGATTACTTGAACAGATTTTTCGGAGAACACTATGCTAGCCGCAACATCACCTTTATCAACCACTGATGTATCAATCCTGTCTCTATTTGATGAAGACGATTTCATCATCAACCCCGATAATTGGACAGAGTCTTTGGCCCAGCAACTAGCTACTAACGCTGAAATAACAGCACTGGAAAAATCTCACTGGGAAATCATTCACTTTTTACGCGATAAATATCTACGGCTTGGTGCAATACCGCCAATGAACAAAGTGTGTCGTGAACTTGGCCAAGATAGAAATGCTGTTAGAACCCTGTTTGGTAGCTGTTTGCAGCTTTGGCAGATTGCCGGATTGCCCTACCCTGGTGAGGAAGCTAAGACCTATATGAATTAAACACTCTTATTTTTCCTCTAAAAAGCAAACACAAATTACGGTTTAAGTTGATCAAACTAGCAACTTACAAGTAACATGTACAATTGTATTCATTTCAAGTGAGCTGTTGTATACATGAAAACCTGGATAAAAAATCCCCTCGCCATTCTGGTCAATGAAACTGTCGATGCCCGTGGCGGTATTGTCATTGACGATAATGAAATTATTGAATTAATAGCGTTAGGTGCAACACCATCCACGCCAGTTGATGAAACGATCGATGCTTCTGAGCAGGTTATTCTCCCAGGCCTGATAAACACGCACCATCACTTCTACCAAACACTCACACGCGCCTATCCTGATGCTTTAAATAAGGAACTGTTCGCATGGCTGAAAAGCCTTTATCCAGTTTGGGCTGGACTCACCGAAGAAATGATACATGTCTCAACGAGACTCGCTGGTGT
>CALFUP010000047.1 GCA_937929875.1 uncultured Cocleimonas sp.
ACGCATCAATAATATCGACGGCGATAAGATTAAAAAAGATTTAACCGATGGCAAAGTGGTAGTTGTTGCAGGTTTTCAAGGAGTGGATGAGAGTGGCAATATCACGACGTTGGGGCGTGGGGGTTCAGATACCACTGCAGTCGCAATAGCAGTTGCTCTTAAGGCTGATGAATGTCAAATCTATACCGATGTGGATGGCGTTTATACAACGGATCCAAGAGTAGTGCCAGAGGCAAGTCATATACCTAAACTAGCCTTAGAAGAAATGCTAGAAATGGCAAGTCAGGGATCAAAAGTTTTACAGATTAGAGCAGTTGAATTTGCTTATAAATACGATATGCCAATTAGAGTTTTATCAAGCTTTGATGAAGGTGATGATGGTAAAAGTACGCTAGTAACGCGTGAGGAAGATATTATGGAAGAAGTTTTGGTGCGTGGTGTTGCATTCAACAGAGATGAATCACTTTTAACTATCATGGGTGTCGAAGATCAGCCAGGAATGGCCTATAAAACCTTAGGGCCGATTTCAGATGCGAATATTGAAATTGATATGATTGTTAAAAACATTGATGCCGATGGCACCACCGACTTTACATTTACGGTACATCGAGATGACTACAAACAAGCAAGAGAGATATTAGAAGCCGCAGGTAAAAAGCATAATGCTGAAAAAGTAGCGGGCTATGCAAAAATAGCCAAAGTGTCGATTGTTGGTGGTGGAATGCGCTCTCACGCTGGCGTAGCGACTAAAATGTTTAAAACTTTAGCGAAAGAAAATATTAATATTAGACTAATTTCTACCTCTGAAATCAAAGTCGCTGTGCTTATCGATGAGAAGTATTTAGAGCTTGCAGTGCGTAGTTTGCATGAAGCATTTGAGTTAGATAAAGCGCAAGTGGTAGCTGAATAAGTTGAGGAAGTACATTCATTAAGCAAATCAAAAGCGTCTGTAAGATTCATGAAATGAACCCTCATAGTTAATCTGCTGTTATTGTGGATGATGCTGAGACTCTATTCAGAAGCCTACAGACGTTTTTAGTTTGCTTTTCATTTACTAAAAATCAAAACTAAATCTGGGATTTCTTTCAAGAGGCAATTCTGGTTTATCACTCAATACGATAGGGCTTGCTGTTTACATATGCTAAAAAAGTAGGGGGGTGTCATTTCGACTACGCTCAATACAGGCATTTCGATTTTCTCAATACAGGCTTGCTCAATACAAGTGTTAGGCATACATCAATCAATCAAGCTCATTACGTGAGCTCAAATGAATTTTCAATTTTCAAGCAGTGTATCTTTAGTTTTGCCTGGTATGAATTGGAATTAATCAAAATTACTTTGAGTGACTTCCTAATAAAAAATTAATCGCACGGTCAAATTGAGGCTTCCAGTCTAGCCACTTATGACCTCCTTGATAAATATGAAAATCATGCTTTCGGTTTGCTTTTAGTAAATTCCCGTGAAAACGTTGGTTGCTATTGATCACTTGTGGCCGATCTTTATCGCCATGGATAAGTTGAAGGCGAACTTGTTGCAGAGCAAGGTCGTTCTTATTTGACCAAATACTGTCGAGGTTTTTTGTAGGATCTCCGTTATGCAGTTTGGGGCCAAAAATTCTTTCTAAGGGAAAAAACAAACGAATCAATAGAGGTGTTTTGGATCCCTTGCTACTTTCTTGGTTTAAGATAGGGGCGCTGATGGCACTCACAGCGGCAAAACTATTTTTATTTAACGCAGACATTCGAATAGCACCAAAACCTCCCATCGAAATCCCCATAATGCTGCAATTTATAGGGCACTCAAGGGTGTTATAATCTTGCTTTACTTTCGGTAAGATATCCTTCAACACCCAATCTCGATAATTATTCGAACCATCGTACCAATTCTCCCAAAACCCTTTGTCTCCATTGGGTGTAACTAATATAAACCGAGCTAATTTACCTGCCAGAATCTGTTCATCAAAGTGGTTATGAAGTTTGTACTGCTCAAGCGTATTGTGACTATCCAAAACGCCATGTAAAAATAGAACTAAGGGAAGGCGTTCTTGCTTATTCCAATCTGGCGGCGTGTAAACCCCGTATTCAATGGTTTTGTTTAAACTGCTAGTAGGGATTTTTTCGTAATCTAATTCAGTACCTTTGAAGCTACTGCAAGCGGATAGAGTAAAAAGCAGTCCTAAGGTTAAGGAACGCGTTATTAGCTTGATATATTTTTTTGTAATCATGTTAACAAGGCTAAATGAAATAATTATCAAGTACAAATATACATTGTTCTTACCAAGGGATTTAAATCGATGTAGATTTAAATCGATAAAATTAAACCGTCAAAAAGGTGGGGGGTGTCATTTTTTAAGTGATTAATAACTTTATCAAAGACTTTTTAAGCAAAGCTATCTAATCGTCTACCAATTACATAAAATACGCTCCTTCAAAAAATAAGGATAGGTATTATTAATGGAACTTTCTACGCGCCAACTCTATGATATAAAAAGAAATAGTGAATACCTCCGTCACGGAACTGATGTTGAGACTCTTAAAAAGAGTATTGATAGCATCGGTTTAATTAACCCACTGACTATCAATAAAGACAATGAGTTATTAGCGGGTTCTAGGCGTTTTCAAGCCATTCAAGAACTCGGTTGGAAAGAAGTAGACGTTCATGTAGTGGATCGTGATTTATTGCAACAGGAGTTGATTTCTATCGATGAAAATCTAGTGCGTGAGCCATTAAATCGCATGGAGTTAGAAAAGTGTTTGAATCGTGGTCGTGAAATTTATGAGCAGTTGAATCCTAATGCAATCAAGATTGATGTCTCAAACGAATCTTTAAGTCCCGAAAATAAACAAAAAGATAAAGAGCAAGAGGCCTCCGATACTGATTCTTTCGCAGCCATAACGGCAGAAAAAACAGGCCTATCAAAATCAGTGATTAAAAGCGCCATTAAGCGTGATGAACTTGCGTCAGATTCGGTTAAACAAGCGCGTAGTCAAGGCGAGTTAAATGCTAGTCAGACCAATGAAATCATCCAACTCAATAAAAAACTACAAGAAAAAGTGTTGCCATTAATTGCGGATAAAACCGTAAAAGAGGCAAAGAAGATTATAAAGGCGGTAAAGCAAGGTGGTATAGATGCGGCAATCGAAGAAAACGATAAGTTAGTGCCGATACCGAAAGAATATATTTTACTGCAAAGTCCTGTAAAACGAGTGAATAAAAACCTAACGCGAATTTTATTAGAAGGGATGAAATACGAAGGACCTGAGAAAGATCAATTCAATAAAGAGATGTCTGCATTAAAAGATAATTTGGTTAAATATTTTCAGATGCTTGATGAGGAATGATTGGATCGAAAACCAAATACTCTGGCACTGCAATTTAAAAAAGCTAACAAATACAATCCATTAAGAACTCACGCGCTTAAACACATCGCCTAACAATGGCGACGTGTTTAAGTTATTCACAAAAAGTGGGGGGTGTCCTTTGATAGGCTCAGCAACCGCTTCCGCTTAATAAAATACAAAGTGGCTTCGATTATGCTCAATACAGTCATTTACTTGGTTTTGGCTGCGCTCTTTTCAAGTGCTACAGAGAATTGTTATTCTTCATTTTACCCATTTTAGAATTAGCACTAAAGGAATCAAGTCCCCACGAAAGTACCATTTTGGATAGGCATAAATGCTTTAGTCGCAACACCGAGTTCTTCAGCGGCGTGAATGGGCCAGTAAGGATCTCGGATACTTTGTCGAGCCATTAGCGCAATATCTGCTTGTCCCGATGCAATAATATTTTCTGCTTGATGGGCATCCGTGATGACACCAACAGCCATGGTTTTAACACCTGTTTGTTTACGTATTTGTTCAGCTAAACCGACCTGTTGAGCGGTTCGGTCTCCTACTGATGCTCTCGCAGCTGGTGTTGCCCCACCACCTGAACAATCGATAAAATCGACACCACGTTCTTTCAGCCAAGCTGCCATTTGAATATTATCGTCGACGGTGAGCCCGTTATCTATCCAGTCTGCCGCAGATAGTCGCACGGCTAAAGGTAGATTTTCTGGCCAAACAGCGCGAACTGCCTCAACCGTTTCTAACATCATTTTTGCGCGACCTTGGCTATCGCCACCGTATTCATCAGTGCGATCATTAACTAATGGAGTAAAGAAACTATGGAGCAAATAACCATGTGCACCATGAATTTCTAACAGTTGGTAGCCAGCTGTTAGCGCGCGTTTGGCAGAGTCGACAAATGCATTTTGAATCGTTTTAATATCATCAAGAGTCATTCTCCGCGGCGCTTTCATTAAACGTGTACCGTCTTGATCAAACGCTTGATCAGTTGGAGCAATCATATCCCAACCACCATTGTCGTTGTCTAAATGCGCGCCACCATCCCAAGGTACAGCTGCTGATGCCTTTCTTCCTGCATGCCCAATTTGTATCCCTGCTACTGCGCCATGCTGTTTAATAAATTGATTGATACGCTGTAATGGTTCGATTTGTTGATCATTCCAAAGCCCAGCACATTGAGGTGTAATTCGACCTTCCGGTGTAATTGCCGTTGCTTCTGCAATAATCAAACCAGCGCCACCCACAGCGCGAGAACCTAGTTGCACTAAATGCCAATCATTGGCAACTCCATCAGTAGACGAATACTGGCACATTGGAGATACACCAATGCGATTGCGAAAGGTAATATCTTTGATTTTGAGTTCTGAAAAGAGTGCAGACATCTGGGGTCCTTTAAATTCTATGAGTTGAATCGAAAGAGATTTATAAGGTTAATCTTGATAGAGATCAATAACTAATGATCTAAGTTTTAAAAAAACTTAATTATTTTCAATATCAGCGTTGGTAAAACTAGCAAAAAGTGGGGGGGTGTCATTATTCCTTTAATCTTATGAGTTTTTGACGTCAAAATATATCACGGTGTCGCGGTTGAAACGGACTCAACTGCGCTTTAGCATTCATAATGCCAATATAAAACTACTTATCCAGTAAATTCTAATTAACTACTAATTTACTATTTAGCAGTTAACAATAGCTACCTTAATTATCAAGCAAGAGTATAAATATCATGGCAGATCCCAGTCGTAAACGTCGTAGTCGCCGATCACGTGGAGACAGTAGTTCAGAAACTGCTGCGCAACCTGTTGCCGCATACATCACTCGTGAAATTCCTGAGTATGAGATTTTACATGAAGAAGGATTGGCGCAGATTGAAGCAAATGCCGATAAAATTTTGGCAGAGACTGGTATTGACTTTAAAGATGATGCAGAAGCCTTAGAAATATTCAAAGAGGCAGGCGCATCTATTGATGGCGAACGTGTTCGTTTTCCTGTGGGCATGTGTCGTAAAATCATTATGGCTACGGCGCAAAAGCAGTTTACTCAACATGCACGTAATCCTTTACGTAACGTTGAAATCGGTGGCAAACACACGGTTCTAGTTCCTGCTTACGGTAGCCCGTTTGTACGTAATTTAGACGAAGGTCGT
>CALFUP010000048.1 GCA_937929875.1 uncultured Cocleimonas sp.
GATTTTCATCCATCATGACTATGCGATTGCAGAGGGCATGAAGCAGAAGCTGGACAAGAAAAAATCCCAAGCGGGTTACAAGTGGTATTCAAAACGCAGCGTGCAGACCTTTAAGTTATGGGAGGACGTCTTTGGTGGAACAGATCGATTGATTCGCGTGATGGGTAGTTGGGCGAGTAACCAAATCATGTCGAGCACGGTTTTAAAGTACGAAGATGCCTATAAACACACTGATGCAATTGCCATTGGACCGTATTTTTCGGCGCATCCCCGAGTATTACGTCGAACCGAAACCGTTGATGACGTTTTCAAAGCGATGCTAGATAAAAAGACCAAATGGGGTATGGAATCCACAGTTAACTACATCAAAAAACAAGCCAAAGTTGCCAAGTCTTATGGCGTTGATTTAGTCGCTTATGAAGGCGGACAACATCTGGTCGATTGGAATACACGAAAGGCAGATGAGCATCCGAATCAATTACTATACGCTGCTAATCGCGATCCTCGCATGGGTATTCTTTACGACGAAATGATGAACGAATGGCAGCGAGCGGGCGGTAAATTATTTGTCGCGTTCTCAGCCCCACGTATTTACAGCTGGTATGGCAGTTGGGGCATCAAAGAACATATTCGCCAAGCCCGTTCGGATGCGCCTAAATATGATTCATTAATGCGATATTTGAGTTCGCGACTATACCCTAAACAACTACCGCAACCCGGTATTAATCAGCAAGAGATTGCTGATATGGGTGGCATCGTTAAAAACATCAAAAGTCCTTACGCCAAAACGCCCCAAATGATCTGGGACATGAGTCACCAACAACAAATTAAAACCGGTTTAAAAGACAATAATCCCCGCGATATCGATGCGCATTGGCAAGCTAATTGGGATACTAAAAACCTGTATATCAGCTTTGCAATTAATGATGATGACGTAGCTTTGGGTGATGAAATAATACTCACGCTGGATACCACGACAGCGGAAGAAGATTTAGAGAGAGAGAAGAAGCAAGAAAAGATCGATATCGCCAATGAAAAAGCCTTGCTCGAAAAACAGAAAAAGGCCAAAGCGCTAAGAAAGATCGAGTACGAACGCATCGCAAAAGAGAAAAAAGAAAAATCGGCTGCCTTGGCGAAAGCTAAGGAAGATAAAGAGAAAGTAAAGTCAGAGAAAAAGTCAGACGACAAAGAGCTTGCTAAAACAGAGGAAAAATCTAAAAAGCAAACAAAAGCTGCTGTTGTGGAAAAGATAAAAAATAAGGCAGAAGCTAAGTCGAAAGAAAAAGACGCTAAAAATGTCGTTAGTAAAGACAAGAAAGAGAGCAGTAGCGAGATCGGTAAGGAAGATAATAAAGAAGTCAGTAAAGATGAGATAGAAGTTAAAAAAGCAGATCAGAAACCTACTGACGCTATTTCAGCAATAGAAACCGAAATGAATAAAGCCTCTAAATCGACTAAAGATAAATCAGATAAGAAACAAACAGAAGAAGTAACTGAAGCTAAAACGGAAAAGTCTGAACAAGAAGGCAAAGACAAAACCACCCCGCAGTCAGAGTCTGTCGAAGATCCTTTGCTAGCGAAAGAGCCTGAACAAAAAGAACCAGAACCCGGCTTAAACAAATCATTCGCAGAAAACGTAATTACTTTTACCCTAACGCCATTCGACGAATTAAATAAACAATCACGAATTACCCTAAGTGATTCAGGCTATTTAATCAACGTAGCGATACCTTGGTCAGAGATTTATTACGACAAAGAAGCGGCCGAAATTCAAATGAAAAGTGGAGATCGTTTAGGGATTAATATCGTCGTGAAAGATTACGACAAAGAGGATAAGGGAAATAAAGAATTGATCTCAGCAGATACGAACCTGCCATTGCCAAAACTGATTTTGAAGAATACGTTATTTGATTGAGTTGATTGCAAAAATAGGGGGTTAAAAATGACACCCCCCCCACTTTTTGACACTTTCTCTAGCAGTAGATAAAAGTGAAGAAAATCGTAGGTCGGATAAGCGATAGCGTCATCCGACGTGATCATGCTTCTCATGCGAAAATGTTCGATGGAGTAACTAATCCGACCTAAGCGTTGGTTTACCAACCCATATGATAATAAGCCCAAATTCTCTCGATATTCATAGGTAGCCATTCTTCGTAATACTGCCAGTTCTTGTACTTGGGAAGTTTTACGGTTTTTCGCAAAACATCAGGACTATGCGTACCAGAATCCATTGCCGTTTTTACGGCTGACATCAAATCCTCAAGGTAGACTCGTTGTTCTTTAACCACTGATGCGGGATCGATTGCTGGTTGAGTTTCAGGTCCATGAGCAGAAATCACATAGTCAAAATCCATCTGCTCAATTTCTTTTAACGATCTGATCCATTCGTCAGGCCAGAAATCTGGCATGCCTCTAAATGCGACTCTTCTCGGTGTCACGATATCCACAACAAACAGAATTTTTTCTTTTGGCAAACGCATAACGACTAGACTTTCACCATGGTTTGGGCCGAAGTATTTCAACTCGATTGTTCTGCCTCCTAACGTTAGTGTATAGCTATCTTCAAAGCTTATATCTGGTAATGGAGTGACAGGGCTAACATGATCTCCTAGCTCTTTCAGGAGGTTTTTATGCCCTATGAACTTCGCACCTTCTTTTATGAAAATGTTACCACCCGAAATATGATCATGATGGTTGTGGCTATAAATAACATATTTAACAGGCTTTTCCGTAACTTTGCGTATTTCACTGAGTAATAATTTAGCCGCTTTTGGATTCATTGGATCTGTAGCAATCACACCTTCATCAGTAACAAGGAAAAAATTGCGGTAAACCCACCAGCGAAATACGTACAAACCATCACTAATTTTTGTTGTACTAGTACCAAATGTTTTTCCCCCTACGGGTTCCTTTGTTGGAAAGTCAGAGGCTGTAGCTATTGACGAAAATAGTAAGCCAATGACAAATATTGAATGTATAAATAGTCGCTTCATTTTCTTGCCCTCTAATTAAATTGAAAGTTCGCTTTTAATAATCACTAACCGTTTTGTGACCTTATAAATCAGTCTATATGATTACAATACCGTGATAAACGTGCTAAAAAGAAACATATTGTATCTAAATGTTTACTAATCTTCGCCTATATGAGTATTCTCCCTTACCTCGAAACCTTCTCTGCTGTTGTTGAAAATGGGAGTTTTACTGCGGCTGCTGAGTTTTTGGGCAAATCTAGACCCGTAATTAGTAAGCAAGTCTCGCTACTTGAACAACATCTTGGAGTTCAGCTTCTTAATCGAACCACACGACGACTTCATCTGACGCAGGCGGGTGAAGTGTTTGCCAGTTATTCGCATCAAATCATGTCAGACGTGCTCGAGGCAGAGCAATCAGTCTTGCCCTTACAAAGTGAGCCGCAAGGTCGATTGCGAATTCTAGCCCCAGAGAGCTTGGCGATATCATTACTCCCTGAAGCATTACAGAACTTTCAACAGAAATTTCCCAAGATTGAACTAGATGTTCATATCTCTGGGCGCATGGTCAATCTTGTGGAAGAGGGTATTGATGTAGCGTTGAGAGTCGGCGAACTAGAAGATTCGAGCTTAATCGCGCGCAAGCTTATGTCCTGTGGCCTACATGCCTGCGCGTCACCCGAATATCTCGAAAAGCATGGCTATCCTCAGCATCCCAATGATCTCGAATCACATAACTGCCTGATCTATTCACAATTGGCTAATCCAGAACATTGGTCATTCAAAGATGAACAAGGAAAAAACATCAATATCAAAGTTAAAGGCAATCTGCGTTCAGATATGGGAAATATACTGATGAACGCCGCACAGAATGGTAATGGCATATTTATCGGGCCAACATTTATGATAGCCAGGGCTTTAAAAGAGGGGAAATTGGAAACCGTGCTAGACGAATATACGCCGATAGCGACAGGACTATATGCTGTATATCCATACAGCAAACTGGTCTCTGCAAAGGTACGAGCTTTTGTGGATTTTATTGCGGAAGCTTGGAGTAATTGACCTAAAAAGAAAGTCTC
>CALFUP010000049.1 GCA_937929875.1 uncultured Cocleimonas sp.
ACTAAATAATGATTATTTAATTGTTGTTTTGATTTCTAGAGTTAATTAGCATTCACAAATTAACAGACTACATATTTTAAGAGATAGAAGTTATGAATATAACGGCTTCCAGCCAGAACATTAGAACACCTGGCTTAGGATTTGGCTTAGGCCAAGTAGAGTTAGGCAAAGAAAAGTATTGGATAAATGGCGAGAGCGTTACTGCCCTTCCCTTATACAAAGGGGATATTATTACTATTGTCGACCCTGAAGGTTTACAGTCGGTATTATTAACTGCCTATGACAATACTGGTAAATGTATCACGAATGAGTTTTGCCAGCATTCTAGTCAAAATCAGAATAGAGAATTATTACAGAAAACAATATTTGATAACCCATCATTAGCTACCTCTGTACTAAAAAATAAATTAGATGCTCACAACATACAGCTGAACAATGCTGAAGTTGTATCGCTACTAGAAGGTGAAACTGCAGCCAATAATCAAGTCAGTTTCGAGTCTGGTTGTGATGCGTTGGTTATCTTTGCAGCACCTAAAGTAAGCAACCCTCATTATGATTTGCCAGCGACAGACTTATTGTTATTTGTTAAGCGCGCCAACCCTGAATCTGAACTGATTGAAACGTTACCTGATCCATTGGCTGATCCTAACCAAGATTTTCGGATTACTAATTCAACAGCAACTTCATACGAAGTTAAAGCAGGCGAATACTTTCAAATAATTGATGTTTTTGGTCGCCAGTGTTCTGATTTTCAATGTTTTGATGCTGCATCATTACAAGCAGGCAATGAACGTATTATTGATATGTCCAGCACCCGCGCTGCTACAGGTAGTGTTTATCCTGGGCCGGGTCTTTATGCCAAATTTTACGATCAAAATTTCGAGCCTATGGTCGAGGTCATCCAAGATTCTTGTGGCAGACACGACAATTTCGGCTCAGCCTGTACTTCAAAATATTATGAAGATGAAGGTTACTTTGGTCATGCCAATTGTTCTGACAATTTCAATGGTGTATTAACACCTTATGGCATTGGTAAGAGAAGAAGTTGGGCAGCGATGAACCTCTTTTTCAATACGTTCTTTGATGCAAGTGATCAACTGTTATTTGATGACCCTTGGTCACGACCAGGCGACAATATCGTCTTCAGAGCACTCAAAGATTTGGTATGTGTCTCGTCTGCATGCCCATGTGATATTGATCCAGCAAATGCGTGGAATCCAACTGATATCCATGTTCGAGTCTATCCAGAAAACAACATATTTAAACGTGCAATAGCATTCCGTAAAACCACAGATGCAGGACCAGAAATGACTAAAGAATCAGGCTTCCACCCAAGAACTTCTGAATTAACGCGTAACTTTGTAGAATACAATGGCTTTTGGTTGGCAAATAGCTTTAACAACTACGGACCTATAAAAGAATACTGGCGTTGTCGTGAAGATGTCATCATGACAGACCTATCACCGCTGCGTAAGTATGAAATATTAGGCCCTGATGCCGAGTTATTGATGCAAACCTGTGTAACCCGTGATGTACGTAAGCTAGCGATAGGACAAGTTGTGTATACCGCGATGTGTTATGAATCAGGCGGTATGATCGATGATGGTACTGTATTCCGTTTAGGCAAAGATTTATTCAGATGGATTGGAGGTTGTGACAGCTCTGGCTTATGGCTACGTCAAAAAGCTCAAGAAATGGGTTTAAAGGTTTGGGTTAAAGACGCTACCGATACCATTAATAATCTTCAAGTACAGGGACCTAAAAGTCGCGATGTACTTAAAGATTTATTTTGGATGCGAGATGACCAAACAACCGTTGAAGAATTGGGTTGGTTCAGATTCTCTATCGGACGTCTAGGTGATGAATTCGGTGTACCAATCATGGTGTCACGAACGGGTTATACTGGCGAATTAGGTTTTGAAATATTCTGCCACCCTGACAATGCTGTCGAAGTATGGGACGCAGTTTGGGAAGCAGGACAAGAACATAAAATTGCTCCACTCGGTCTTGAAGCATTAGATATCTTGCGTATCGAAGCAGGTCTGATTTTCTCAGGTTATGAATTCAGCGACCAGACTGATCCTTACGAGGCAGGTATATCATTTACCGTCCCTCTAAAAAGTAAGGAAGAGGACTTTGTTGGACGTGATGCACTTGTAAGAAGATCTGCTTCACCACATCGTAAACTAGCAGGACTTGAACTCACAACCGAAGAAACTGCTGCTCATGGTGATGGCGTATACATAGGCCGTAATCAAGTAGGTGTGGTGACTAGTGGTACTTATTCACCTATCTTGAAAAAGAATATCGCCTTAGCAATCATAGATGTTTCAGCTACTGACGTAGGTACTGAGTTAGAAGTAGGAAAGCTTGATGGACATCAGAAGCGTATTCCAGCAACAGTATCTGCATTCCCTCACTTTGACCCGACTAAGAAACGCGTTCGTGGCGACTATAGCGAATCAGAATAACGAGACAGAATAGCGCTATCAGAAATAGCAAATCAGAATGATGTTATGTAACTTGTAACGTTATTCCATAATGGGGGGTGTCGCATTGCGAAGGAAAGAAATTTCCTAAACAAAGTGACACCCCCTACTTTTTGAAGCTATTTGTCTATACTCTTTACTACTACTAAAAATTAAATCCTATTTAGAGAGTGTATAAACCTATGCCAAATAGTCCTACCGAACCTAAAGACTCACAACAACGCCGTGCCGCGAAGCCAATCATTTGTTATGAGGTAGATTCACTACCGCCGTATGACGATGCATTCTACGAAAAAGCCAAACACGGTATGACTAAGGTTGCTGAAGTCATTGCTCCTGCTAGAGATGCCGCTACCTTCAAAGTACCCGCTGGGCATTTCTTTCGGATTGTTAGTGTCGATGGACCTCAGGTGGGTGATTTAAATTTATGGAATGAGAACGATTTATCTGAAAAATTCTTTAGCGGTAAAACGCGTCAACTACATGCTAGTCATGTCACTAAGGGCGATCGTTTATGGAGTAACTTACCCAATCTTCGCCCGATGGCAACGATTACTGAAGATACCTTGTCATGGTATGGCTGGGATGACGATGGAGCAGGTGTGCATGATGTGATTGGTACGCGTTGTGATCCGTACACTAACTATTTACTCAAAGAAGTCGATTACAATAATTGTTGCCATTCGAATCTCACCCGCGCTTTAGCGAATGAAAAATCCATCAGTAGCGATCAAGCCGAACCGCATGTGCATGATGTGTTGAATGTATTTATGTGCACGGGTTTTACTAAAGATACCTATCAATACTTTATGAAAGCAAGCCCTGTGAGACCCGGTGATTTCATCGAGTTTTTTGCTGAAATTGATTTGCTCGGCGCTTTATCAGCCTGTCCTGGTGGTGATTGCGGTGGCGAGCATTCTAGCGATGTCACGCAATGTTATCCGCTATTAATAGAGATATACAAGCCCGCTGAAGGGTCATTGGAAGGTTGGAGTCCGCAAGAACGAAATCGTTATGGCGGTAAGCATATTAGTTCACTCTAGTCCCATCTCGTTTAAAACACTTAAAAAGTGGGGGGGTGTCATTTTTACTCCCTCATTATTAAACTTTTAAAGTCAGGGTTAATTTTTAAAGTCGGGCTGATCGCGTTCAAGTCGTCTAATTAGTCCATTCCAATCATGTTGAATATAGCCTGGAAATTGCTGATACTGCTGATAGGTGTGTTGACAAACTTCGTCATTGGGAAAACAGAGTTCAGTATAACTTTGCATCGCGTCAATCTGCGCTCTACAGGCTTTTTCAAGATAATACATAGCACTAAATGCTTCGGCGATTGAGTGTCCAACCGTCAACAAGCCATGATTTCGTAATATCATTGCCTCTGCATCACCTAAGTCAACGACTAAGCGTTCGCGTTCTGCAACATCTAAAGCTACTCCTTCATATTCGTGAATACCAATGGATTGATAAAACCGCAAAGCGTGTTGACTCAAAGGAAGCAATCCACATTTCATTGCTGAAACGGCCATACCCGCTTGTGTGTGAGTGTGAATGACGCACTTAACGTCTGGTCGAGCTTTATGAATTGCGCTGTGTATAACAAACCCTGCTTGGTTAACGATACCATCATTCAGTTCGCTATTATGTCTTAGCAACTCCCCTGACACTCCAACTTCAATGAGTGATGATGCCGTTATTTCATCAAAAAATTGATCTCTGGAATTAATGAGAAAATGCCCCTCTTCTTCCATACTGGCAGAAATATGTGTGGAGCTAAGATCACTCCAACCAAACAAATCCACCATACGATATGCTGCCGCTAAATTCTGACGTTGGCTTATATTAAACGATACCTCATCCATTGTTAGATACCTCATCCATTGTTTGCTACCTCTACAAGACCCACAGGCGTATCACCCTGAATGGTGTATCGATGCATTAAACGCCTATGACCGAAGTAGTCTCCAATCGCAAAGTGCATGGTATTGCGATTATCCCAAAGTGCTAAGGAACCAGGTAGCCAACGAAAGCGACAAGTGAAATGTGGTTGAATCGCAAACCGACATAGATAATCAATTAATGGTTTACTCTCATCTTCCGTCATTCCACTGAAACGAAGCGCGTAAGCTTCATTAATATAGAGACTTTTATTACCTGAAACGGGGTGTTTTCTTACAACGGGGTGACTGACATTACGCACAACAATATCTTCTTTATTAAATGACTTCGTATAGTCGCCTTTAATAATTGACATTTTTTCACGATAGCCCTGAGCGACATGTTCTGCCTTGAGAGGATCAAGCAGTGTCTGCATACCTTTTGATAGCGAGCTGTAAACTAGCTCCATATTAGTCCAAGTCGTATCGCCACCAAAAGGAGGTAACTCACGCGCATAAAGCGCCACGCCCATAGGTGGTTGTTCTCGATAAGTTGAATCAGAATGCCATGTACCACCGAAGTTGTAACCGCTATCATCGGCTTCTTGAAGTAATTCGATCAGTTCAGGATGCGCATCCATTTCCTTAACAAATTCATCTTCCATCGGCTCACCGAACATTCTACCAAATGCAATATGCTGTTCAGGCGTTAAATCTTGATCTCTAAAAAATAGAACTTTATATTCGATGAGCGCTTGATGTAGCTGTTCAAAAACAGCTGCGTTTAAGGGCATTGATAGATCAAGACCACTAATTTCAGCACCCAATGCTCCTGAAATTGGATGCGTAGTAAAATAATCACTTTTCAGCATTTATGAAACTCCATTGGCAACGGTAATATTTAATCAAAAAAAGCGTCAAAAAGTGGGGGGGTGTGTTTGAGCTCTTGGAAGATCTTGATTAAGTCGAAATCGACTAAATCAGAGCTTCCTCAAACGGTATAGCCCTCTTCTGCAAATCTCCTCGCTAATTCTGCAATGTGTTCAGGTCCAACTTCACAACAGCCACCAATTAAGGTAGCGCCATCTTTTGCCCATTGTAAGGCAAATTCTGCATAGGCCTCTGGCCCAAGATCAGATCGAGACTCTAATGATGAAACCGTTCCACCAGGCTTTAGACTTGCAATTGATGTAAAGCCGTTAGCATAAGCGCCAGTCACCCCTTCAGCTGCATTCATATCTGGCCATGCATCGACGATTGCTTCTGGCTTACTACAATTGATTAATTTAGCATCAGCGCCTAGCTCATCAAGCATAGCAATGGCATCTGCTAACGGCTCACCACTGCGTAATATTTTCCCCTGATGACTGGCAGATGATTGCTGGCGTTCTTGATCAAGCCCAGCCTCTGAATCGTTAACGGTTAATGAGACCCAAACAGGAAGACCGCTCTTTTTAGCAGACACTAACGCTGCTTTTGCTTCATTAATTGATGACATCGTTTCACACAAGAACACATCAACATGGGGGGCCTGAATAGCGACAATTTTGGCATAGCTTTCGAGCATTGCTTCATACTCAGGCGCGACTTCAGCATGGTAACTAGCCACTAATGGTGGCAAACAACCCGCTATCTTAACCCCAGGAATACCGACGTTTATCCGCGCACTCGTAGCTGCGCTAACGGCAGCTAATTGGAGTGCTTCAAAATCTTCAATCTGTCCATCTCGGGCTAGTCTTTCAGGCGTCATGGTATAAGCATTCAAGGTAATCACTCTTGCGCCTGCTCGTATGAAATCGGCATGTAAGTCGCGCACGATATCAGGTTCGTCCATCATCACTTGCGTTGACCAAAGTGGCGTTACTTCTTTAGCGCTGCGTTTTAATAATTCTTGGCCCATGCCGCCGTCTAATATTGTGATTTCGTTATTCATATTAAGTCATTTTCTAGAGTTAAATAATGAGTGTTAATAGTATATGAGATCTTTTCACGAAAGAATGGCGAGATAAAAAATAGTGTGATTTCAACTATTTTTCTTCAAATTGAGCTTAATAGCAGGACTATTCAGCGAATTTTTAAGGAGAATAGAAGGAATTCAAGCATTTTCAATTCATCATGTCTCTCATGTAAAGGTCTCTATACCTTCCGAGTTTCATCATGTCGCCAAACTACAGCGACATCATCCAGTTATTCGTTTCGAAAAACAAAACGCTAAGCTTACTCAGCTTTGCGTAAATTCCTGAGCCGTTTTTTGGAAACTAAAACGAATTTTTTATTCAAAAAGTGGGGGGGTGTCATTTCGACTCAACTCAATACAAGCATTTCGACTCAGCTCAATACTGGCCTTCGACATGCTCAGGAACCAAATTCGACGTAATCGACGAGGCTCAGTACGAGTGCTCAACAGAACTGTCATTTTTTTAACCAATATAGAGCTATAGACGGAAGTATCAATCAGGAGAGTTATTTACTTTAATCGCCACATTTTTGGTATTAACGTAACTGTATAAAGCCTCTTGTCCTTTCTCTCGGCCGAAACCTGAGAGTTTAAGTCCGCCAAATGGGGTTTCAATGCCTCCCGCGTACCATTCGTTTACAAACACCTGCCCTGCTTTTAAAGCACGTGTAGCCCGCATCGTACGAGATAAATCATTAGTAAAAACACCCGCTACCAAACCAAAGTCAGTACCATTAGCAAGTTCCCATGCCTGTGCTTCTGTTTTGAACGGCGTAATCGACACCACTGGGCCAAAAACTTCACTTTGGAAAATGGTCATGTCTGATTGAATATCAGAAAAAACAGTTGGCTCAACAAAGAAACCCTCTTTATTCTCAAGCGCTTTACCCCCAGTTACCAGGGTTGCCCCTTCTGACACTGCTGCATCGCACATCGCGAGTATTTTTTGCTGCTGATCTTTTGAAACCACTGGGGTGAGTTCTACTGCCTCTCCCGATTTTATCGATAAACCTCTAGCTAGCGTTGCGATATCTGCAACTATTTCTTCATAGATATCTTCGTGTACTAATATTCTAGACATGGCTGAACATACTTGTCCTGCATTGAAGAAAATCCCCCAAGCAACACTCTCTAAAAATTGTTTTTTATCAACATCGGGGAAAACCACAGCCGCAGACTTTCCACCCAACTCCATCACACAAGGCGTGGCATTATCGGCAGCATTTTTTAAGATATGTTGACCTGTTGGAACAGATCCTGTGAAAACAACTTGATCAATTTTAGGGTTAGCAACCAAAGCAGCACCAATGTCTGAACCTACACCACATAAGATACTCAATGCACCTTTTGTTGCGCCAATACCTAAACCCGCTTTTTCACAGGCAGTAGCCAATAGAGTCATAGCTAATGGCGTTAACTCTGGTGATTTTACCACCACAGCGTTCCCTGCAGCTAATGCTGGTGCCAGCGAGCGAGCACAAATATCTACTGGAAAATTCCAGGGAACTATTTGAACGGATACTCCCACAGGTTCATAGACCGTATAGTCGACGTAATCATCACCTAAGGGAATTGAACGACCCTCAATCTTATCTGCCATTCCACCGTAGTATTCGAAATAACGTGCCGCGGTTAAAAACTCAGTGCGTGCATCATCCAGCGATTTACCATTCTCCAACACTAATAACTTAGCACCCTCTTCTGCAATATCCCGAATATTTTGTGCTATTGCGAACATCATTTGAGAACGGGCTGCGGGTCGGTCTTTCGTTAAGACACCAGAATCCGCACAGACTCTAGCCGCATCGACAGCTTTATTAGCATCTGCAACTGTCGCAGCAGAAATTGTCGCAAAGGTTTTACTTGTGGCAGGATTTGTAATTTCTAAATAGCCGATAGAATCACACCATTCACCTGCAATGTAATTCTTCCAATGTGTCTGTTGTTTTGCTTGTGTCATTACTTTTCCTGTATCCAGATAATTTCACTGATATAACGAATTAAGCCGCTGCCCTGTTCTTTTTCAGTGTATTAGCGATCCATTGATGAAATTGATGTGTGGCAGTATCGTGGATAGGGGAAAACTTACCGCCATCATAAAACTCACCATGACGACTTGTTTGCATACCTTCGACAACCATAATATCTTCACTAAATACTTCCTTCCACTGTTCAGCATTACGTTGGAAAATTTGTGCATTATCAGGACTTTCTTTTGGATCACTTGGGTAGTATATATGGGTATGTTCTAGCGTTACACCAACAGATATTGGTTGCAAAATCATGGTAAAGAAATGGTCGCGATGAATACCTAATAATACATTGGGAAATAAGGTGACATACTCTGCCCCTGTATCCCATTTACTACTTAAGTTCTTATATTCTGGCAAGGTAGTTCCATCTTCTGCTTTGAGCTGTTGATAAACCGTCGTTCCCTGCCCACAATAACCCTCTCCATCATCAATATTATAATGATCCTCAATACGGGAAATCGTATTTAAAGCGGGATGAATAAAAGGCAAATGATAAGCCTCACTATAATTTTCAACTGCGAGTTTCCAGTTTGTTTTGACTTCCATCGTAAATGAAGATTTTTCGCCGCCATGAAAAATGGCTTGGTCAAATTCTTTCCAACGCTCTAAGAGATCATTGGCGTAAACGTCAAACTCTGGAGCATCGCCCGACACATTGATAAAAATTATGTCGTTCCACACATGAGAACGAACGGTAAATAAGCCCAACTCATCGTTCTTTATACTCTCGTGAGTATTTTCACCCATACCACCAACATGGGGCGTTGCACGTAAATCACCTTTAGTGCCGTAACACCAACCATGATAAGGACAAGCAATTACACCGCGAATTTTGGTGGGTTCTGACACTAAAATCATACCGCGATGCCGGCAGGTATTTTGGAATACACCAATGGATCCGTCACGATCTCGGACAATCAATAAAGGCATACCCATAAAATCAATCGGCTTAGCATCGCCTGCTTCGGGAATGCTGTTAGCCACATCTAAACCTGTCCAGTTTTTAAAGAGTATTTCGTGTTTTTCTTCTTGGTAAACCGCTTCAGATACATAATGTTCATTGGGTAGACCACGCGCTTCGGTAATAGGTTTTAATACCTCATCAACATTTGTAAGGGGGAAAGCAGGTGATTGGTTTGACATAGAAACTCCAAAATATGTCCTTTAGAATAAAATTGATACTACCTTTCTACGGCTTCGAATGACAACATAAATAAATTCATCTAAGTTGAATTGATCTAATACCTCAAGCCAAAAATATCAACTACAATCAAAGAAGCTGAGTTTAATTAAACTAATGCGACTTGGGTTTTTTTCTAGTTGTCATTCATAATTTTGTCATTCACAATTTTGTTATTCTCAACATCACAACAATGTAGCGTTTTATTAAAGGATAGTAATCATGGCATTAATCAGTCAATCAAAATACGTAATCGTTGGCGCAGGCATACATGGTCTAAGCACCGCTTACCATCTTGCCTTAGAGCTTAAAGCTAAAGGCCAAGGCTCGGGAGCAGACATTGTCATTGTCGACAAATCTGGATTGTGTGCCGGAGCAACCGGAATTGCTTGTGGTGTTATTCGTAATAATTATTTCCAACCAGCAATGCGCGAGCTTATGGCGCACAGTGTCAAAGTTTGGGAAAGTGATCCTGAAAATTACAGTTATCACCCAGTAGGTTATATGCAGATTAGTTGTGAAAGTATGCATAAAGATGTGGCTACTATCTATGAACAACAGCAAGCGATCGGGTATGAGTCTACCTTTATTGAAGGTAAAGACGATTGTACGAAGTACATGAAAAATATTTTTAATGATTGGCGCGCTCAAGGAATCACATCAGTACTTCATGAACAACCTGGCGGTTACGCTAACAATACATTAGCGATGGAAGGTTTAGCCAAAAAACTTATGGCAGAAGGTGTGAGTATTATTAGTGGCGTTACTGTCACTGGTTTCAAACAAGATGCATCAGGCTCAATTCAAGCCGTTGAAACGGATCAAGGTAATATCGAAACGGATTATGTAGTCATCGGTGCTGGCCCATGGGCAAAGCAATTTTGGGACATGCTAGAAATGCCTAAAACCATCAGCATTAAAAACCCTAAAACAGGTGAGATGACGGATGATGTTTCTATGTGGGTCTATTGGTCCTTGCAAGAAGGTACTTTAGGTGTAGATCCAAAATTACAGGTGACTAACGAAGGTAAATTACCTCCAGTAATCCATGTTGACACTGACGCACCACTTTATTCTGATACTGATGGCTCTTTGATTACTGATGAAATGTGGGGTATTTACTATAAACCTGACTTCCATTTCGGCGGGGTGCAAGGTGGAGCTGCTCCTTTTATTGTTGATAAGCATGCCGACAACGTTGCGGTTGATCCTTACGGACCTGAGTCACCAGAGTTTATAGTCGGCGCTGAATTCACCAGTATGTGGGTTTCTGCTCTAGCACATTGTCAAAAACGTTTCGAAGGCACCATGCCATTATTTAAAGATGAAGCTTCAGGTGGTATTGGCGCGTTTACACCTGACAGTTTCCCCGTATTCGATAAGGTTCGGGATAATTGCTACATGATCGCTGATTCAAACCATGGCTATAAAATGCTAGGTGTTGGTAAATTAGTGGCTGAAGATATCTGCGGTGATCAAAATGGGGAGAAATCTGCTTTACTAGAACCGTTCCGTTTCTCTCGATACGCAGAAGGAAAATTACACCCTGTTTCTAACAGCCCTTTTCCTTGGAGTTAGATGTTTTATCAATGATCTAGGCATCTTTAATCGCTTCGATGCCTAGATCATTACCTAGCCATTTAATGAATTCTGTTAATTCTGTTAATTAAGTTGGAATAAATTTACTGTTCAGAAGCTAACAAATAATGGATCAATGTTTTAAGCTTGTCATCCATATCGTTATCTTGAGCATACAATAGATAAAACGCCTTAGCTGCAGGGATTACGGTATCACCCATAATCACTAATTCATTCTTTTCTAACATCGGTTTCAAAAGCTTTTTCCAACCTAAAACAACACCCGCACCCTCACTAGCCATGAGTAATGCAATCATGTAGTTATTCACATGAATGTTATCCTTAATATCACCCTCATAACCTGTCGCGTCGAACCATGCTCTCCAAGTAGTCCAACGTTCGTCTTTTGCAGTGAGGTGAATTAACGGCATTTTTGCAATGGCTGAGACACTGGTATCTTTGTGTAAGGCATAAAACTCGGGACTACAAACCGCAACAAGCTCATCCCAAAATAAGACATCAGCTTGCATATCCTCTCGCGGGTTTCTTGGGTAGCCATAAGTGACTCGTAAGTCAGGTAATTCGCGACTGTGATCAAAAATATCACTGACATGTTGATCAACACTAATGTCTCCATGTGTTTTCCAGAACTGCGTCAATCTTGGCGTTAACCATAACGCAGACATCGCCGTTGAAGCGGCGAAAGTGATCGATTCAGTCTCCGTAGATTTGCGTAAGTTATTTAAAACCTTAGAAATATCAGCAAAAGAATGTTGCAATACCGAGAATAAAAGCTGACCCTCTTTGGTAATTTCGACACCACGATAATGTCTATCGAATAAGAGTAAATTGAGATCCTCCTCAAGACTTTTTATTTGATGACTTACCGCACCTGGAGTAACTCCCAATTCTTCTGCCGCTTTTTTAAAACTGGCATGTCGGGCCGAGGTCTCAAACGCAGCTAGAGTATTTAGCGGTGGTAAATTGTAGTGTCTTCTTGCCATTAATTTATCTACCCGTACTTGGTTCCCTATTTTTCCAGAATCATATTTATAGATTTATAATTCGTTATTAGGTTTATTTAATCTAAACTCATTGTGATTATCTTTAAGCTTGCCGTCAATCCGCAATAGTGCTAGTTTTTGCCTATTAAATAGGAGTATCTATGTCACTTGCTACAGCATCAAATACCAAAGCATCAAATATGCCCAGTAAAAAGAATTGTCGCGTTACTAAAATTGATGCGTTGACGGAAAATATTAGTAGCTTTGAAATTGAAGTGCTTGATGAAGGTTTTGATAAACCTAGTTTTGATAACTTAGAACCAGGTGCGCATTTAGATGTTTATTTAGATGGTGACATCATTCGTCAGTATTCACTTTGGGATTGGTCAGATGACAAAACTAAAGTCTCTGTTGCAGTAAAACGCGAAGACGAAGGTAATGGTGGTTCATTAAAAATGCACCAACTAAAAGTTGGCGACTTATTAGTGATTGATGGCCCTCGTAATCACTTTGAATTATTAGCAAATGCGCCTCATTACACTTTAGTTGCAGGTGGTATCGGCGTTACTCCGCTCTATGCTATGGCTAGTGAACTAAGAAAAAACAACGCTAAAGTCGATGTGCATTACTTAGTGCAAAAAGCAGAACTTGCGGCCTTCTCTAAACACTTCAAAGAACTCGCTTTTAATGAGCAAGCAGATTCAAGTTACCAATTACATTGCGATGACAAAGATGGTTTATTTGATTTTGATGCTTTAATTAAGAAAATTCCAAGTGACAGCGTCATCTATACCTGTGGCCCAGAGCCCATGTTAAACAAAATTATCGATGTGGTTGATAACTCTACTGAAAAACACGAATTACATTTTGAACGCTTTACTATCGCCACAGAAGAATTAGAAAAAGAGAACCACTCCTTTGAAGTAAAAATCAATTCAACGGGTGAGGTTTATACCGTTAATGAAGATGAGACCATACTCACCGTGTTGTCAGATAACGGTGTAGATGTGCCTTCTGCTTGTGCTGCAGGACTCTGCGGAACATGTATCACTGACGTGCTAGAAGGTGATATTGATCATCGGGATGGGATATTGTCAGATGATGAAAAAGCCTCTAATGAATACATGTGTGTTTGTATTTCACGCGCAAAGTCAGCTCAGATTACTTTGGATATATAGAAACCTTTGCTTGAAGGGCATGACGAATTAAAAATCTAAGCTGCTACTAAGTAAGCTGCTACCAAGTAAAACATCATCATACCTTTACGGCTAAACTACAGGCTTAGCCGCTGATTCAGTAGATGTCACAGAAACAGCTTTATCGACAGGTTTTGTCAACGCTTTAGCTGTAAAAACAAACGTACCAAAAGGAATCACTGACGCTAAAAAACCAAGCAGGGTTTTAACCAGACCCAACTCACTCTTAAGAAAATGCCATAGTAATATCCCAATAAATACTAAAAATAAAACGCCATGTATCGGTCCAATTATTCTTACAGCCTCAGAGGTTTCAGCATAGTATTTCAATGGCATTGCTACAAATAACAGCAGTAATAATGAAGATCCTTCAAACAAGGCTGTCCAGCGTAAAACGGTAAAATTAGTTTTCATATGTTTTTATTGCTCATTCACTTGGGTTTTTTAGATTTTTTATGAAAATTATATTTCATGTTTCGTTAATAGAAAGTGAACGATACTGTTTATAAAACAAGTAATAGAACTGATAATATTAACAAGGATTTACATAAGCGCTAGAAATGATAGTTCTATTGTACATTCGTGCTGATCTTGCCGAAAGCCCATATTGAGCAACGTCTAAATGCTTGTATTGAGCAATGTCGAAATGCCTGTATTAAGCTGAGTTGAAATGACACCCCCCCACTTTTTGGCGATAATTTTTTCGCTGTATTGCTTCTGGCTGTATTGTATTCTCCTAACAAAAGTGGGTTTGTTCAAAGGTTAGTATTATTCCTAGGTTTTATTAGGAAATATTTTTATAGAACCTTGTAATAGAACCTTACATTATTTTTTCATTGGTTTTTTTGTAAAACAGTTTTGAAACGCTATGCTATCCATCTTTATGTAGGTGGATCAATCCTTCCCAATACCGATGAATTTACTCGAAACCAACCCGCTATTGCGTATCTATCTCGTTGAGTGACTAACACTTCATGTGGAAAGTCCTCACTTAGAAATACCACGACTGTGCCAAACCCCGGTATGATTTTTATTCCCTCTTGATCGATATCATCCTTATACAAAACTAACTCGCCCTCTGACTCTGCTAACCAGTCTGGGTTTAAATACACCAAGATAGATAAAACTCTATTCGCATCGCCTTTGTGCGCATCCACATGGCGTTTATAAAAATCACCGACGGCATAGTGTGAAAAATGACTCTCGAAGGAAAATAAACCCAGTAATAAACGCCGATTCAAAAAAGTCTGCATCTCACTGGTCCACTGCAGCCAATCCTTACCTGCTTCTGACTCATTCGTTATCCAACAGATCTCGTTTTTTCGTACGAATTGATTTTTCATTAAGAGTTGTTCACGACCAATGCGTCCATGTTCAAATTCGTCATCACCCATAGTATTGATCTGCTCTAGCAAACAAGTGCCTAAAGCCAGAGGTAAGGCAAATGGATTAATGCTGTAACCCTTGTCTTGGATATCATCCGCGATACGTGCAAATAAACCTGGATTTCCTGCATCGTAATCATGCTGCCTAAAATCATTATTAACCATGGAACGGTAACTCGTAGAGATGATAAAAACTCGGTTGAGTTTCTATTTAAATATTGAAATTAGAGCTAGTTTAGTAATTACACAGCATGAATTTGAAATATAAGTTAAATGCAATAGCTCGTCTGAATGAAATGCATTTATCGTGTATAAGTCAGCATCTGCCCTTTAAATGCTTGTTTGCGTGGATCTACATAAACGGGTTTATATTGGCTATGGGAATACCCCAACTCAATCATGCGCGTGCTAAAAGGCGCATGATGCCCGCGACCAGGATCAACGATAACGACTTCACATTGGGCTTTACTATGTCGATGAATAAAGTCAGTTAACTGTGCTACATGCTGACGTTCGTAGAGTAAATCTGCACCAATAAGCAGGTCAAAATCTCCCAAACCATCCGCATCATTTAACCAACTAGTGCGTAAATAGGGAATCTGCTTACCATGATTGAGATTGACATTATCGGATAAGAAATTAGCCGCTTCGGGGTGATAATCAGTGGCTGTAATATCGGCATCACGAGAGTTTAACAACAAACTAGAAAGCGCCATGCCACAACCCATTTCGAGAATACGCTTACCTTTAATATCGAAGCCCAGCATCTTCTCAGCAAGTAACTCACTAGACTCCCAGACCACGCCAAATAATGGCCACTGAGCGGGGGAAATACCCATCCCTTCAGCTTCACCAAAACTATCTAAAAATTGTTGTTTATCACGTAAAGACTTGATGTGGATATCATGCTCATCAAACTCATAAGTCTGATAGCGTATGCGAACTGGTTTCATGCGTTTACTCATTGATAAGAGAGACGCAACTAGCCAATACCGAAAACGGACGCTACGTTTACAGCACTATAGGCTTATTAATAAACTATAGCTATAATTTGAAGCTTGAGCTAAACCTGAAACGTTCTATTTTTCTCAAGAATACACCCTCTACTCTTTTAAGTATTTTTTTTGATACAATAATATTTTCAATAACTTATAAAGTATGGGATGAGCACCAAATGAAAAAAAGCCTTTTAATCGCTCTTCTGTTTTGCCTGTTTTCAAGCGCTGCTTTCGCAGCACTAAAGCATGACACAATTGCTACGAGATTCATTCAATACTCTGATTTTGAAGAAGTACAAACCGATGTATATATTTCACCTCATTCAACAGATAAACAGAAACAAGATTTAATTAATCTGGTAGAAAACGCAAAATCACGAATAAAAAAGGTGTTTGGTTCTTATACAGCTTCGCCGGTTATTATCTTTTCTCCAGTACCCAGAATTAGAAAGAAATACTCAAATAATAGTTATGGTAAAGCCTTGTTGCTTCCATTTTCAGATAGCAAGGCTTACATAGTCATTGGCGAAAATGGGAATAATCTAGATGTAATAGCTCACGAATTAATGCACGCAGAGGTATTTAAACGTGTGGGATATCTCAATCAAATGATAGAAATACCCGTATGGTTTAATGAAGGCGTAGCTATGCAAGTAGATTTTAGAGAACAATATGAAAACTCAACTATGGAAAAGTCGTTCGAAAGTCTGGAATATGGTTGGCAATTTTTTAAAGGCAGTAGTGAAGAAATAACACAGCATTATTCCTTAGCTAAAGCTCAAATAAAAAGATGGCGACAAAACAAAGAACCAGATTACTTATATGATTTCCTTGAAGCTATTAATAATGGTAAGCGCTTTAACCAGCTCTATTTCCAGCCTAAAAATAAATTCTAAAAAATAAGGGTTAACTCGTATGAGTTAACTTCTCTTTCGTAAGAATATGTCTAAACCACTGATACATAGGCGTAGTAGCGGCATTGTCAACATTAGGAGCTTCACGATTCTCAGTTAAATCAGCTTTATTAATCGTTCGCATTTCAACACTGTAGCGTGTGAATTTAGTGGTATTGGGAACACTGGCGTGTAAATGAGTGCTGGCAAAACTTAAAACATCACCAGGGTTCAGTATCGCTTTAAAAACGCCCGATTCATCCACGCTGGCTTGAGGTGACGGCGCTGAGGGATAACTAACTTCAAGCTCTTTTACCGCTTCCTTTCGCATTTTTAAGTAATCTGCATGCCGCCAAGTCGCCGTGTTATTTTCGATAGGGTTTTCCCAATAATCAGGATAGACCGCAATCGTGCGATCTTCTTCTAATTCATACAATGGCGCCCACCAATTGATTTGGCTATGAATATTACTTCCCCATGAATCGCGGTGATGACCAATAATTCCGCATTGCGCTCCATCATACGATTTATCGAACGGCACAATACGCATCGGAAAATGATCATAATAAGTACCGTTTAAATCTACTCCGCATTGTTCTAAAACTGTAAAAAATAAATCTTTAGCCACTTGGCTATTGCGAAAATGGGCTTGTACTTCGGTGGTGCGTTTTAAAAAATCATCAGGAGAAAAATGGTCTTGTGCTTCGGGAGGTTCGATGCCATCTAATGCTGCACGCAAATGTTGATCCGCATACGCAATCAGCTCATGCATTGCGGCGATATTTTGATAGATGATCAAATCACCATTGAAGTTGGTCTCGGCTCGATCCTTATCGCTTAATGGTGATTTAGAATGAATTATGTTCATAAGAAAAGAAATATTAAAGTGATTAATAACATGGAAATGACACCCCCCCACTTTTTGTATATTACTCTAATTATATAATCTTGACTCTAAGCAGTTACCACATAGAAGCAACCATAATAATTCAGACTGTTGGATAGCTCTAAGCAGATGGATAGGAATTAATGGAGAGTCTTTGCCGCTTTTCTCGCCGCTCCTTGCCAGTTCTTTCCTGTCAAATCCCTCAATTGAAGACCTCGATTAATATCGAAACCCGTCACCGTCCAAGAATGAGCATGCGCATTAATGGGAGACAAAACACGTTCATCAACACGCTTAGGAATGACGAAGCCTTGATGTGTAAAGTAATCTAAATAAATCACATTTACGTGCGCATTTTGAGTGGCTTTAAACCCTTTTAAGGTAACTTCCAGACTGTAAGTTAGATGTGTTTTAGGGTCAATCCACAACACCACCTCATCTTCATCAGCGTAGCCTAAACCTGGGGCAATTTTGCTATAGATTCGATGATAGTTTTTATTGTTCAGCTTGCCATCGGGCAGACGTTTGAAATCAGTTTTATAACGATTCAATGCCAAAGGCCCTAAGGAAAACAATAAAAATGCATCCGAAGTCATTGCGGTTGCTTGTAATAACTCCTTGTCTGTCGGCACTTCTCCATTATAAAAAACGTCGACTGAATTTGGTGTACGGACGACTTTTTTCGTACCTGCTGGGCCATTGTAGAAGGCAGCATAAATCCCTTTATTTGGCAGATACCGTTCTTCAGAACTCACTCGGTAAGTCTTATCTGCAACCTTCGGCATGACTCTCGCAGGTATAAACCCCCAATTGCCCGTCACGCTTAAATTCACATCATTTAGCGATGATAAAGATGCGCCACCATGAGCGGCTAGTGTCTTTTTAAATAGCATTGCAGCCGATTGAATATCTGTAACTAAAGGCTTTAAAGCTTGGTCTTTACTATCAACTTCAGCAGGTCTAAGCATCGGAGTGGCACAAGCATTTAGCAACAATACACAAACAATCAATATTAGGCTTCTAAGAAATAACATGGAGTTTTACTCATCTAAAAATTTGTGAATAGAGACCTTTGCACGAGAAAATGACGAGATTAAAAAATAGCGTAATGTCTACTATTTTTCTTAAAGTTGAGCTAAATAGCAGGGCTATTGAGCGAATTTTAAAGGAGAATTGGAGGAATTTAAGCATTTTAAATCCGTCATGTCTCTCCTGCAAAAGTATCGAATACATGAAATTCATGTTGCCATGCTTTTGTCACAGGTCATATTAGCCACATCAAATTCATGACTATATCTATACTGATACTTGGAGATAAAAATGACAATTAGCATAAGCCTATTTAGACAACACTTTTACACACCCCC
>CALFUP010000050.1 GCA_937929875.1 uncultured Cocleimonas sp.
ACCATCGAAGATTTTCGTAACTTCGTTAAACTCGCTTATATGACACCCCATCTACATCACTCAGGTGGAACCATCTGTGAGCCTGTTGATATTCCTGTGAACAAGCGCCATTTCGATATGATTTACTCTCACATGAAATACTCGGATAAGCCTTTCATGGGTTCGGTAACGGCTCCAGAGCGTGCGCAAGACAGTGTCGATATGTGTAAGATCCTGTTCGGCGATGACTATATGGATGCTGAAACAGGCAAACCTAAAACGGTTATGGTTAGCTTAATTAACGCTAATTCTCCGATGACCTTCGATGACACCATGTTAGGTGCATTGAAGGTTTATGCGCGTAACAATCAAGCGTGTATTGTCTCGCCATTTATTCTTGCGGGAGCGATGTCGCCTGTAACCGTTGCAGGTACTTGTGCACAGTCATTGGCCGAAGCGATGGCCGGAATGACTTTAATTCAATTGATTAATCCTGGTGCACCGATGATCTTCGGTACATTTGCGAGTTCGATGTCGATGGCAACGGGTGCTCCAACATTTGGTACACCAGAACCAGCTTTAGTGTTGAATGTCATGGCTTCGTTAGCTCGTCGTCTAGAAGTACCTTTCCGTTCTGGTGGTGGCTTCTGTGGTTCTAAAATATCAGATGCTCAAGCGGGTTATGAATCTGCAAATTCAATTTGGCCAGCGATCAATGCAGGCGTTAACTTCGTATTGCACACCGCTGGTTGGACAGAAGGCGGTCTGGTAATGGGTTATGAAAAATTCATCATGGATTGTGATCAGGCTGGCATGCTCGCTACTTATGCGAAAGGCGTTGATTTAAGTGAAAATGGTCAAGCGATGGATGCAATTGAAGAAGTAGGGCCAGGGCAGCATTTCTTAGGTTGTGCGCATACTCAAGCAAATTTCCGAAATGCGTTTTATCGTTCTCCGATTGCTAACAATGAAAGTTATGAGCGTTGGAAAGAAGACGGCGAAAAAGATCTGGCTACAGTTGCGAATGAATACTACAAAAAGCAATTGGCTGAGTATGAGGCTCCAGCCCTAGATCCTGAGATTGATGCCGCTCTTTTAGCCTTTATTAAAGAGAGAAAAGAGTCATTCCCGGATATGAATTACTAAATCTGTTTTTATGTTTATAGAATATGGCTCTTAACAAAAAACAAATAGCCCACTATAAAAAACATGGTTGGATCGCGCCCATAGATATTATGAGCGAAGCAGAAGCAGCGATTTTGGTGCAAACCTTAGAAGCTGCGGAAGCTAAATATCCAGATCATTTAAACGCGCAAAATCGTAACAATGCTCATCTTAGTTTTCCTTTTCTCGCTGATTTAGTTAATCACGAAAAAATAGTCTCCGCGGCTGAATCATTAGTCGGGCAAGATATGACGCTTTGGAGCACAGTTCTTTTTATTAAAGAGCCAAACTCGAGTTCATTCGTCAGTTGGCATCAAGATGCTACCTATATGGCGTTGAATTCAGATAACCACGTGACAGCTTGGTTAGCTTTAACACCTAGCACTGTAGAAAGCGGTTGTGTAGCCGCGATACCGGGTACTCATCAAACAGGAATCGTGCAACACGAAGACACCTTCGGTGAA
The DNA here is from genome assembly GCA_937929875.1 of uncultured Cocleimonas sp. GTDB lineage: Bacteria > Pseudomonadota > Gammaproteobacteria > Thiotrichales > Thiotrichaceae > Cocleimonas. The sequence goes on from CALFUP010000050.1 coordinate 1,608, forward strand.
GAGAATATTCTTACTCGTGGTCAACAAGTGAAGAATATTGATAAGTCGCAAGCGGTGAATTTTGAATTAAGACCTGGTCAAATGTCATTGCATCACCCTTGGCTGGTTCATGGCTCTCTGCCAAATAGAAGTAAGCAACGCCGAATTGGGGTTGCGATGCAATCTTATCTGGGATCTGATGTTCGACCTGTCTATGGTGAACATCATGTGATGCATATTCAAGGGTCTTCAATTACTCCTGAATTTATTCAAGCTCCATATCCTAAAAACGAATGTGATGAAGATGGATTTATCGCTCGTGAGGCGGCTAATAAGGCCTTTTCAGATGTGCTTTATCGCGGTGCCAAAACTAGAAGAAAGCTGTAACTAGTATTATTCATTAAAATTGACACCCCCCTAGTTTTTGAACTATTTAACGAGTTCGGGATCTTTGTTTAAGTGGTTTATATTGTAGTGTGGAAATGAAGAGTGCAGAAATAAAGGGTACTTAAGTAACAACAAGAGTAACACCAAGTGAGTCCTAATATTGTCCTAGTGTGGATAATTTCAATGTGATTTCTAGTGTTTCTAGCTCGCTTAAAATCAGCAAGATTGAATTGAAGCAATATACGAGTCACTGCGGCTATTATTATCTGACGATGCGTTCATTGTTATTTTCAAAAGAAATACAGCAAATGTATGCGTATAATTTTTAACAATAAAAGTGACAATTCAGTTAATATGAATGATGTAAATGAATTTAAAAAAGGGGTTTGTAATGGGGTTTGTTAAGAATAAATTGGCGTATTTTTCTTTCAGTTCGGTTTTGTCGCTATTGTTATTAGGCGTATCTGTAAATAGTTATGCTGACTATTCAATACCTGTTAGTCATACGCACAATGGTCGTGAGCATAGCCATCAATTACCTCAACAGGGGCTGAATCATCGTCACGGTATTGGTCAACTAGGCAAAGCAATTCAACACCAAAATAAGGTGATTTATAGCAATAGTACGACTATCCCAAATAGATCGGTTAACAATACAAATAATCCAGTTATTACAACGTATAAGCCCCCAAAACCAAACTATCGAAGCAATTCACATAGTGTCAATGCTGATCCTACTTTGCATAGTCATGCGGGGCGTGAACATAGACATCCTTTACCTAATCAAGGCGTATATCATCGTCATGGAAGTGGCGCGACTGGTCAACGTATAGTGAGGAATCATTCTAATACGGTTATTTATACTGATGCTCAGAATACACCTAATTACAATGCTACCCGAGGTGACACTAGAGCTAATGGTTCTTTAGACAATCCAGATTACAATGTTTATGATCAGGATGATAATTACGATAGAGACAATAATCGTAGAATAAAGCATCAAGATAGACGGGATTCAAAGCGTTGGAATAGAGCCAGAGGTCTGAGTAAATATATTAAAGGCGCTACACGATGTCCTCCGGGAAGAACAGATTGCAATGTCTGTGCGGTTAATGTGAAGCAACAGTTTCAAAAAGCGTCGTCGAATCAACTAAACTGGAGTAGAAAAAATTGGAATTTCGCTTGGCCGCAAGCTTATCCTCCACAAAATGTACGCCCCCTAGATGTGTTTGATGGCGATGCTAAATATGCATTAGGAATTCCAAATACGCATGTGCAGGGATTTGTTCGTACCAATAATCGTCTTTTCCCTTATGCGGGAAGTCATAGTCATAAACGTAAGGGTGGTATTTTTGTTGTTAAGCAAGGGTCTAATGGTGAGCAGTTCTTATCATCCTTACATCAAACTTCTGGTAGACACCCAAGTGGCGTTCAAGTCATTGGTAAATATTTGGTTTATGGCGAAGGAACACGTTTATTCTTTAAAGATATGAACAGTAGAAATCAGGATCTTGATATTCGTTTAAGCGCAAAAGGTGCGAACTTTGGTGGTGGTTTAGGCATAGTTAAACTCGCTAGAGATAATCATTTACTGATCACTACTGGTCCTGGTGGACAAAAACGCGGTATTCGTTACAACCGTTTTTATCATTTGAAGAGTGTTAATGGTCGTCCTGTTTCATTGAAATTTATCAATCAATCAACAACCAAGAAACCACAGCAATGGCCGAACATTTATCAATACTCAGAAAATATGTCGTTAATTACTGAGTGCGGTACGGGTGATGTTTATTCAATTCACACTACAGGAGATGAGCAAGGGGTTTCGGCAATTTCTGGAAAAGGATATTGGCGTTTATCAAAACTTGTTAGCAACGGTAAAGCACTTGGTCTAACCGCTATTAATGCATTTTCTACTCGTCAAGATATGAAGCGTTGTAATGTACGTGCCTCTGCTACGGTGAATGTAAATCCACAAAAACGCTTAGAGTTTGTTTGTCACGGTTATGCTAAAGACCCAGATGGATCTGGTTTTAATGTGTTGGGTAAATCTAGTAGAAATCGTGATAAATTTTATTACAATGTTGGTGTTGTACGTTAATTAAGCAACAAAACAGCACAATAATTAGAGCCACACTTTCCACTGTCAGTGTGGCTTTTTTATAGGGTTATTAGTTAGGATCATTGTAATGACTAATATCAACATCAAGTTTATCCTCATTATGAGTCGCGACAACTGTTATAGGTGACGGTAGGGTATCTTTTTTTTTAAATACTTACTGTTAATGTGAAGAGATACGTATTTGATAACGTAATGAATTTAATCTGGTTAATTTCCGTATTAAAATCATTATGCAAACATAAGTAATCTTTGCTTTTATTAGTTTTTAATATTCCCTAAAATAAGCTCAGTAATAGTCTAAGCTTAGTCTTAGTATTAATTTTTCGTTTTAACCCATTATCATTTGTAATATAAAATTAACGTTTGATAAAAATAACCCTCGGAGCATACATCAATGTTTTCTAAAGATATGACAATCGCAAGCTACGATTCAGAACTAGCTAGCGCTATTTCAGCTGAAATCCAACGACAGGAAGATCACATTGAATTGATCGCTTCTGAAAACTACACAAGCCCACGTGTAATGGAAGCACAAGGTTCGGTACTGACTAATAAATACGCTGAAGGTTATCCTGGAAAGCGTTATTACGGTGGTTGTGAAAACGTCGATGTAGCAGAGCAGTTAGCTATAGATCGTGCAAAAGAGTTATTTGGTGCAGATTACGCGAACGTACAACCTCACTCAGGTTCGTCAGCGAACCTTGCCGTTTATATGGCACTTTTAGATGCAGGTGATACTGTGTTAGGCATGTCACTAGCACACGGTGGTCACTTGACACATGGATCACACGTAAGCTTCTCAGGTAAAGTTTACAATGCGGTTCAGTACGGTATTGATGATGCTGGCATAATTGATTATGAAGAAGTGGCTAGATTAGCACGCGAACATAAGCCGAAAATGGTTATCGCTGGTTTCTCTGCGTACTCACAAGTGATTGATTGGCAACGTTTCCGTGATATCGCGGATGAAGTAGGTGCTTATTTGTTTGTTGATATGGCTCATGTTGCAGGCTTAGTAGCAGCAGGTGTATATCCATCTCCTGTGCAAATTGCTGATGTTTGTACATCAACAACACATAAGACCTTACGTGGTCCTCGTGGTGGCATAATCGTTGCTAAAGCAAATGCTGATATCGAGAAGAAACTTAATTCATTAGTTTTCCCTGGTACTCAGGGTGGTCCTTTAATGCATGCAATCGCTGGTAAAGCGGTAGCCTTTAAAGAAGCATTAGAGCCTGAATTTAAAACTTACCAACAACAAGTTGTTAAGAATGCTCAGGCAATGGCTAAGACATTTATGGAGCGTAAATTCAATATCGTTTCTGGCGGTACTGAAAACCACTTATTCCTGCTTGATTTAATCGATAAAGGCCTAACCGGTAAAGTTGCAGATGCGGCTTTAGGTAATGCACACATTACTGTTAACAAAAACTCTGTACCGAATGATCCACAGTCACCATTTGTTACAAGCGGTCTGCGTATAGGTTCTCCTGCGATTACAACGCGTGGTTTTAACGAAGAAGATAGCTCTCAGTTAGCGCATTGGATTTGTGATGTATTGGAATCAATCGCAAAAGACGAGAACGATGTTTCAGTGATCAACGAAGTTAAAGGTAAAGTGACTGAAATCTGTAAGCGTCTTCCTGTTTATAAATAAGGTCCGAAAATAAAGGAAGTCTAAATGCATTGCCCTTATTGCGGTCATGATGATACGAGAGTTGTAGATTCTAGACTTGCGAATGAGGGCGATCAAATTAGACGACGCCGAGAATGTGCGTCTGAGTCTTGTAAAGAGCGCTTTAGTACCTTTGAATATGCCGTTTTTAATATGCCGCCTGTGATTAAATCAGGCGGTGAAAAACAAGCATTTAATGTACATAAGCTCCGAGCGGGTTTGATGCGTGCGACACAAAAACGACCGGTTGATGCAAAATCAATCGATCGTGCTGTGTTAGTGATTCAAAAGCGTGTTTTAAATACTGAAAGCAATGACGTAACATCCAGTTTAATCGGCGAATATGTCATGGAAGAACTCCGCAAAATGGACGATGTTGCGTATATACGTTTTGCATCCGTCTACCGAGACTTTAACGACATTGGTGAGTTTATCGACGCGATTGAAGGCTTGGAAAATAGTCCGACTCCCGAACTAAAAAAACGCCAACACAAGCTTCCTGGCTCATAAATAGTCAAGCT
>CALFUP010000051.1 GCA_937929875.1 uncultured Cocleimonas sp.
TGTAAAAAATCAGCCGCCCAATCTTTGGGTAAAATCACCATATTGGTTTGTACAAACCCAGGACAGAATCCAGAAGTATTACCAGTATGTTCACCGCTACGGATACGTTGGCGAAGTTGCTTGGGAGTTAATTCAGTAGTCATAATTATCAAAGTTTAAATGAATGTAGTGTGTAGATTGTAGGTTAGATTTTACAATCTTGAAAGAATTTCGATGTAATAGTTAATTCAGTTTTTAATCACAAGATTACTAGGCCTTACCAATGCAATAACAAGCCAACTAGTGAGCACGAAAGGAGCAGTCAAAGCGGGTATAGCCAAAGCTATAAAGCCTTTAGTTAATAATGTGGTGATGACGATAGCAACCAGGATTGGCCAAAATCTTCGGCTATATAATACGTTTAAAGCGATCACTACAAGACAGGCATTGAAGCTATAAACACCCAGAATAATTAAGTCATCTGAAAAATTAAATAAACGAGCGCTAATGATGGCTAAAACCGAGGCTGCTATAACCCAAGCTGTCACTTTAAATGATGAAAAGAATAGACCAATAATAAAAATACACCCTGAAATCCAATCATTTTGGAACATCACCTGAGACACGCCACGCATTGTTATATGTAGAATATTATTTTGCGGGTCATCAAAAGGCATTGTTGAAATTTCCATATTACTTAGTTCAAGTAAGATAAATATCAGCCAAGTAGTAACAATAAAGGGCGTGGTAAATGCCAAAACACGTCTGACCTTTTGCAGCATAAAATTCATTATTATTGCTGATAGCATGCCCCCCACGATCAATAAAGCGATTGATAAAAGCGTTGGTTTCATAAAATATAATACGGCACAACCTACTAGCGCAGCATTATATCCATAGAGTCCTTTGTTGATTTCCTCTGCTTCATACTTAAGATATTTGGCAAGCGATAAACTTGCAATTGCGGATACACACGAGCCAAAAAGCAATAGTGAAGAATTAAAAGCAATACCAATAATGAAACAGAGTCCCGTAATGACGTTTTCTTGCAGCATGATTTGAGAAAAGCCATGAAGATAGGCTTTTACATGGGTGTTTAATTGCTCGGACAAGCGTTCATTTATATGTTTAATCAATTGTTAAATCCAAACTTAAGTCGACAGCAAAAAATCGGGGCATTAATAAACTAATAAAAGGTTAATAATAAGCCAGAAACTATCAAAAAGTGGGGGGGGGTCTTTTACATTAATCTATTTGCTTTAAAAACTGATCAGCTTGCTTTTGTAATTTTCCGCGTTCTAAAAGCAGTTTCCAACGATTACCACCCGCCTGACGCCATAATAAAGCCGCCCTGACACCTGCTAATAACAAAGCGCGTATTTTCGCTGCGTTCTTAGGATTAGCTAAATGTTGCTGGTCACCTTTCACCATAATCTTGGGGCCAATTTTGCTAACGGTATTTGCATAAATATCAGCTAAAGCAGCGGTAATGTTTTCGTGCTCAATATCAAAGAACTCTAATTTCTTTTGAGTCTCTTCAATACCTTCAAGCAATCTCTGGAACATCGCATTATTGTTGTTTAATTTTTTTTCTAATTGCAGTAATCCTAGTGCATAACGGGTAGCTTCTAAATCTCTCGGCTTGCCATCAGGAGTTGTTTGAGAGGTACTCAATTGCCCCATCATTGATTGTAGACCGGTTTTTAAATTTGCGATGGAGCCAAACAAATCTTCAGCACTATCTGCATTGTCAGTGAGAATACTATTAACCGCGGTGTTATAGACATCTTCGTCTAATTGTCCGGTATTCGCAATTTGGCTAACGCCATCAACGCATTGAAAAATAGCTGCTAGCGCAATCGCTCGATTTTGTGTGTTAGATTCCACTGTTAAGCACCTATTTTATGTGTGTAGAAAGATTTGTTTTAGTTTTCTGATTGAGATTCATTTTAATCACAAAGGCTCTGCATTTCATCAATAATTCCTCCACCAAGACAAATATTGTCTTGGTAAAAAACAATAGATTGACCTGGTGTAATTGCTCGTTGTTTTTCTTCAAAACAAACCACGCAAGTATCATCTAAAACCGTCACTTTACAGGCTTGTTCAGTCTGTCGGTAACGTATTTTTGCAAAACAATAAAATGCAGTCTCGTTATCTGCAGTTGGAGCTTTACCCGCTACCCAATGTAACTGTGAGGCTTTTAACTGTTGTTTAAGTAATAACTCATGTGCATGGCCTTGTGCCGCAACCAATTGATTGGTTTTGAGGTTTTTATCTACGACAAACCATGGGGCTTCATTAGCTGTTTTTAAACCACCGATACCTAAACCTTGGCGCTGTCCGAGAGTGTAATACATTAGTCCTTGGTGTTTCCCAATCACTTCACCTTCAGGGGTAATGATTTCACCAGGTTGAGCAGGTAAAAAGCGTTGCAAGAACTCAGTAAATTTACGCTCGCCAATGAAACAGATACCTGTGCTATCTTTCTTATTAGCTGTATCAAACCCCGCTTTAGTTGCTATTTCACGTACTACGGATTTATCTAGTTCGCCGACAGGAAAAAGACTTTTGGCTAGCTGATCTTGTTGTAAAGTGTATAAAAAATAGGTTTGATCTTTATTATTATCAAAACCCTTGAGCATTTTAATCTTGTTATCAGAGCCTGAGCCCGAACGATCTATTTGTGCATAGTGACCAGTGGCAATGTAGTCTGCGCCAAGATCTAAAGCGAAATCGAGAAACGCTTTAAACTTGATCTCTTTGTTACACATAATATCCGGGTTTGGAGTGCGACCTGAGCGATATTCCTCAAGAAAATACTCGAATACATGATCCCAGTATTCAGTGGCAAAATTAACCGTGTGAAGTTTTATACCCAAGTCGTCACTGACAGATTGTGCGTCTGCTAAATCTTCTGTGGCTGTACAATATTCGGCACTATCGTCTTCTTCCCAGTTTTTCATGAATAGGCCTTCAACTTCATAGCCTTGCTCAATGAGTAGGAGTGCGGCAACAGAGGAATCTACTCCACCTGACATGCCGACGATGACTTTTTCTTTTTTCATTTTAAATATTTACTGTGTATTTTGAAGAGTTGAAACTTAGGTAAATAGTTACCGAGTTATCAAGTGTTTCTGTTACCAAAGAGTCTTTTTACCAAGGTTTTTTCCAAGGGCTTTTTACCAAGGAATGATACTGCCATCAATATCAAAGAACTTACCCGTATCTCTAATCGTGGCTTTGGTTAAAGTCTCACGCATACTTGTGGCAGATTCTTCTACAGATAACTCTCCGTTTGGTCCTCCCATATCAGTACGAACCCAACCTGGGTGTAGCATTATGGCTGCGATACCTTTTGGCTTTAGATCATAAGAAGCACAAACCATCACTGAATTTAATGCCGCTTTTGTCGATCGATAAGCGTAAGACCCACCTGAGCTATTATCATTGATACTGCCCATTTTACTGCTCATACTCGCAATAATTTTCATATCGCCCTTCGCCACGTTATCAACAAAAGTTTCCATCATTTTCATGGGGGAAATGACATTGATATTAAAAGCGTCTAACCAAACTTCAGTATTACTACTGCCGAATTCATTGGATTCACCCGCGTAAACACCCGCATTATTAAATAAAATATCAATGGGTGCTTCACCAATTTTTGTCTTCAATTCAGCTATTTGATCACTATTACTTACTTCTAAAGCATAAACTGTTAAATGTTCTGGATATTTATCTACTAAGACACTCAATCTAGTTGCGTTGTTTGGATTACGACAAGTAGCGATGACTTTCCAACCTGATTGAAGAAATTGTTTGCAAAGCTCTAAACCAAGACCTCGGTTAGCTCCTGTAAGTAATAATGTAGACATAATTTCTCTCCTTAGAATCTATAAGCTATCTTAGTCTAAAAGTGAGTATAATCCGACCTCGTTTTTCGACTTCTTACATCACGCCATAGTGATTTAAAACCCGCAGACTATTGAACTCTGCTAATGAAACTAAGGAAAAAACATGAGCGATTCAAATAATATCGATTACAAGATGACCGATTTCAAAATGACAGAATATAGCCACGGTGCTGGCTGTGGCTGCAAAATATCACCCGCAGTGTTAGACGTAATGCTACAAAGTAATATTCCCCCAATGGTTGATGAATCATTGCTAGTGGGCAATAGTACTCGTGATGACGCAGCCGTTTATGATTTAGGTAACGGTACGGCGATAATCAGTACCACAGACTTTTTTATGCCCATTGTAGATGATCCATTTACGTTCGGACGTATCGCTGCAACCAATGCTATTAGTGATATTTACGCCATGGGTGGCAAACCGATTATGGCTATCGCTATTTTTGGTTGGCCTTTGGATAAGTTGCCTGCCGAAGTAGGGCAACAAGTCATCGAAGGAGGGCGTCAGGCTTGTAAAGATGCAGGCATGTCTTTAGCGGGTGGGCATAGTATTGATGCGCCAGAACCAATATTTGGACTTGCGGTAACAGGAACTGTACCTAGTCACCAAGTAAAACAGAATTCGACGGCAAAAGCGGGTAATAAGTTATATCTAACTAAACCTTTGGGGGTAGGAATCCTATCTACCGCGCAAAAGAAAAAGTTAATTAAAGCCGAGCATGCACATATCGCCCCTGATTCTATGTGCCAATTAAATAGTATTGGTGAAAAACTGGCCCAACTCGATTGTGTTACGGCGCTCACTGATGTGACTGGTTTTGGCCTAGGCGGACATTTACGCGAAGTTTGTGAAGGCAGTGGTTTACATGCTGAAATCACATATTCAAAGTTACCTTTGTTACCGCATGTGATGGAATATCTAAAGCAGGACTGTTCACCCGGTGGAGCTGTTAGAAACTTTGAGAGCTATGGTGAACATATCTCAAGCATGACACCGACCCAGCAATCTATCGTTTGTGACCCTCAAACCAGTGGGGGATTATTGGTTTCTGTCGATGCAAATAATGAGCAATCTTTCTTAGATATCATCGCAGAGTCTGGTTTAGCTCTAGAAACTATTGGTCAACTAATTGACAAGAAAGACGGAAATGAGCTAATAACTATCAATGACTGATTTAGATTTAGAAGGCTTACCACAAGATGATCATCCTACTATTGATGATTTTGCTGAGTTGTTTATCAATGATATACCTTTATTAGATGTCCGCGCCCCGGTTGAATTTGAGCAAGGATCATTTCCTAATGCTGTCAATATTCCACTGATGACAAATGCTGAGCGCGAAGCGATTGGAATTAAATATAAAGATGAAGGGCAGGATGCTGCGATATTGCTTGGAGCAGAATTAGTTACCCCAGAAGACCGTAAACAACGGCGTGAGGCATGGGCTGAATATTTCGCATCAAGTGTTAATGTAAGTAGAAATGTAAGTAGAAATGTAACTAGTAATGTAAATGATAATCTTAATCAAACTGACATAAAAATGATTAAAAAGTGGGGGGGTGTCCTTTTTTGTTTTAGAGGAGGCCTGCGCTCGCAGATATCTCAACAATGGCTGTTTGATGAAACTAATATCCACTATCCGCGAGTTGATGGTGGCTATAAAGCCATGCGTCGTTTTTTGCTAGAAAGTATTGAACGAATCAGCAAAGAAATTCCGCTGATTGTCTTAGGTGGTCGAACGGGATCGGGTAAAACTCGGTTGCTGAAGGAGTTAGATAATAGTATTGACCTGGAAGGCCTAGCCAATCATCGAGGTTCAGCATTTGGCCCGACAGCAACGCCACAGCCTACTCAAATTAACTTTGAAAATGCTTTAGCGATTGAGCTCCTAAAAAAAGAAGCTGCAGGTCATAAAGTATTAGTGATTGAAGATGAAGCCCGTAATGTAGGCTCAGTTGGCATTCCCAGCTGCTTACACGAAGCAATGCAAAGTTCACCCTTAGTGATGCTTGAAGTCTCAGAACAGGAACGGAATAAAGTGAGTATCGATGAATATATTCTTGATACACAGAAATCATTTGATGAGGTTTACGGTAAAGAACAGGGTGAAATCGAACTATCCAAACACTTACTGGGCAGTTTAGATAAAATCAAGAAACGCTTAGGTGGAGTGAGATACGAACAAGCTTATCAACAAATGCAAGCTGCGGTTGAATTGAGAAAAACTACCGGTTCAACTGAGGGTTTTATTCCGGTTGTGAATGACTTGTTAGTAGATTATTACGACCCTATGTATGATTATCAAAGTGCTCATAAACATGAGCGGGTATGCCTGAAAGGCAGCTATGGTGTTGCTTTAGCTTATTTACAAGAACAAAATAAAACATTAGCACAGTAAGATAGTTATTTATTCGATATTTTTTATGGAAATACCTGTAAAAAGTGGGGGGGTGTGTTCGACATACTTCGATGAAGCTCAGTACGAGTATTCAACAGAACTGTCATTTTTTATTTCATCTAGGTTTTGCTGTTTTAAATATTAATTTAAAACAGTGGATAAGTCTTGATCAGTAAACCTTCATGGAACCGCTTTTTGAGCTGCTCGTTGTCCAGCCATCGATCCGTATTTGGCACCAGCACTCCCACCAACTATTCCTCCTACCGTGCCTCCAACGACACCTCCCGCCACACCCGCAGCTCCACTTACTACTTTTACCGGGACTGTCGCAACAGCAATTCCTGCACCAACGACTTGTTGTGTTGAACATGAGGATAAAGATAAGCTAAGAAATCCCAGAATCAAGGATATTTTAAATTTTGATGGTTTCATTGTTATAGTCATAGTCATTTAACCTAACTAATAATAAAAAGTGATTATGCCAGAGTAGCGTGAATCTAAAGTTAATATAGCAAAAATTTGATACAGTAAAAATTGAAAGGAGTTTGCTTATTTTTGTCTAGTAAGCTTGTGATTAAAATTTAGTATGCCCATTACCAAACTCATACCAAATAAAATAATGACTGTAGCACCAAGCATTCTTGCAGTGACTAGTTCATCAAGTAATAAATACCCCCAGATGAATGAGAATATTGGAATTAAAAAGGTCACAGTGGCTGCTTTAGTTGGACCGATATTTTTGATCAATTTAAAGTGAATCATGTAGGCAATTGCAGTACAAAGAACTCCTAGAATTAATGCATATATCCAACTAATTGAAGAAACTTGATTTAATTCAGGTATGTTGAAGGGCAATAAAATACTCATAAATATCGCTGAAAAGACTAGACTGCCAGAACTTGAAGTAAACACTGAAACGTCTGATAAATGCTTTTTAGATAGATTATTAGAGACGCCATAAAGTAGCGCTGCTCCCATTCCCGCTAACGCAGGTAACCAACTTTGTATGCCCCAACTGACGGTATCCCAGACTAAGAAAATCAATCCAAAAATACTAATAAACATACCGATAAATTGAAGCTTATTCATTTTGGTATTCATTGCAAAATGTGCGATCAATGCGGTAAACACTGGAGTCATGGCGTTCAATATTGATACGGTGCCTCCTGTTAAAGACAGACTAGCAAATGCGAGAAGCATGAAGGAAAAACTACTACTGGCTAAGCCTACAATGAACAAAACTCGCCAATGTTGAATAAACTCCTTTCTCCGTTTAATACTCATTAAAAAGAATGACATAGCTATCGCTGCAGCAATGATTCTAATAGCAATGAGCGCGACGGGTCCAAACTCCTCTACGGTAGCTCGCATAAAAATAAAAGAACTTCCCCAAATGGCTGCGAGGGTGATGAGTAGTAGGGTATCTATTGCTTTCAATTTGTTATCTCATTGTTTTTATTTTCATTATTTTTGTATAGGAATGATGAAAATACATACAGCGTAATCTAGCTAATAACTAATCGAATAGATAGTTGAATAATTTCTATTAGAGATCTTTTATTAGAGATCTTTTATTAGAGATCTTTGCCCGAGAGATGGCGAGATAAAAAATAGCGTAATTTTAACTGTTGTTCTTAAAATTGAGCTTAATAGCAGGGCTATTGAGCGAATTTTTAAGGTGAGCAGGAAGAATTCAAGCATTTTTAATCCATCATGTTCCTTATTTAAAGGTCTCTCATGCAAAGGTCTCTCTTAATAATTAGCAGAGATTAGAATTCAAGAATGCGCTAGCAAAGGATACATCTAACCTAATATTCGTTGTTTTAGGGTTAACATACAGAATAATCTATGGTGAATAACGAAATAAAAAGATTTAAATTTGTTTGCTCATTTATACGTTTTTATGCCTTGAAGCATGCATATTAGTCGCCTAAGATTCGACGAATCAAGCTAGTTTAAATAATATTTATATAAAAACCTTATAATTGTAATTAGGACATTCGTATGAACCTCGATGAGAACAGTAATGCTGTTTCGGAACTAATAAGTTCTGAAATATCAACTAATAAAACTCAGACAGAACAAAACCTTAACTGGTTAAAAGAACAAATGCACAGCATGTTTTTTACCTTGAATAGAGCCGAAATTGGTGCCCTTTCATTGTTGACGACAAATCTGCATAAAATGAATTATCACAAGCGTTTATTGTTGGTTGATAAGCCTGAAATTACGATGTTGTCGCAGTTAGACCAAAGTGGTTCCTTGTATACATCTATTCAAGAATTATCTGATAAAGAAATTTCGTATTCAGAAGTTACGACATCCTCTTCAACTGTTCCTAACACTGAGAGCAATTTAGAAGTTTTAAGAATTGATTACGCGCGTAAACGTGATAATGAAGTCGCTGAATTATTACAATCTGAAGACGTACCTACTGTTACTTTGGCAGATGTTAACTCAGCGTTAACCGAGTTATTTCCTGATTTTGATCTTTCAAGAACGCCTGAATTGTTAAAGATATTACTCGTTAATAATTCTGAATACGTACGTTTTTCTCCAACAACTAGAATTGCACGGTTACTAAATTTATACGCCCAAACAGAAATGAATGATGGTATTCATTTAGACCTAGAAACTATAGATGATGAAACAGAAGCAGGTGAGTATCGTATTCTGTTAGGTACTTCTAACCCGCCAATTACAGGCTACTTACTCCAATTAATGGAAGTCTTTAACCGAATGGGCGTGTCGGTGAGACGTTCATACAGTTTGACTTTGAGTAATGGACTCTATCCAATCTTTCTCTCAACTTTTTATGTGCGCTTAAGAGATAAATCAGAGATCGTAAAAGATAGTAAGTTCTATCGAAACTTACAACGTGAAATTTACAATACACAGATCTTGTCATCCTCTTCACGTTCATATCGCTCATTAGTAAAACCAAGAATTACTACAGGTGAGGATGCGACATTCATCGATGCCATGATTGGATTTTGTCATACCAATCTATCGCATAATAATCCTGAAAGCTTCGCGAATGACGGCATTATGCGAGCGTTCCACAATCACCCAGAAATAACGATGCAGTTGATTAAGTTGTTTCACTTGCGTTTTGACCCGAGCCAAGAACACCGTGAAGCTGCTTACACTGAATGTTTGTTGGAAACGATTACAGGGATACAGAACTTTAATTCAGGTAGAAAAAATCTCGACCAATACCGTAGAACGATTTTTTACTGTGGTTTGTTATTTATAAAATTCACCCTAAAAACTAATTTCTTTGTAGCGGAAAAACAGGCCCTATCTTTTAGAATTGATCCTGCCTACCTTGAATCATTAGATGATAAATTCACTGAAGATTTACCTATTGATAGACCTTTCAGAATTACTTTCTTCTATGGACGCGATGGTATTGCATACCACATTGGTTTTTCAGATATTGCCCGTGGTGGCTGGAGAACAGTAATCACAGAAGGTCGTGATAACTACGTTACCAGTGCAAACACGGTATTTAAAGAGAACTATGTTCTGGCGCATACGCAGCATCTTAAAAATAAAGATATATACGAAGGTGGATCAAAAATGGTCGCTTTACTTCGTGTCAGTTCTAAGAATGATGCTGAAAGTAAACAACAACTGCTATATAAACTGCAAATGGCATTTATCAATGCATTTTTTGATTTATTTGTCACAGAGAATGGCAGTGCCGCAGATCCGCGTGTAGTTGATTATTATGCACAAGATGAGCCGATAGAACTTGGCCCAGATGAGAACATGCATGACGTGATGATTGAGCTGATCGCAAAACAGTCTGTTAAACGTGCTTATGTATTGGGACCGGGAGTGATGTCGAGTAAACAAGTCGGCATCAATCATAAAGATTACGGAGTGACTTCTATTGGTGTTATTCGCTTTGCAGAAGTCACGATGAATTCTCTGGGCATTGATATGCACAAAGATGAGTTCAGTGTGAAATTTACGGGGGGACCTAATGGTGATGTTGCTGGAAATGGCATGCGTTTATTATTGGAAAGATGTCCTAAGGTTAAAATAAAACTAATCATTGATGGTTCTGGTGCACTTTATGATCCAGAGGGTTTAGATCACGATGCACTGAGAAAGGTGATTCTGCAATCAGACCTTGATGCTTATGATACATCGAGCTTGAATGTTGGTGGATTCTTGCTTTACAGAAATGAAACGCGTCAAGATGGAATAAAGGTTTTATATAAGAAAACCGAAATGCAAGCGTCTGGATTAAATGATGAATGGGTTTCTAACGACAAGTTTTACAAAACTTTCAATAGCTTAGCTTTTGAGGTTGAAGCTGATTTGTTTATCCCAGCGGGTGGCCGTCCAGAAACTATTGATATTGATAATGTGGATAAATACTTCTCTAAATCAGGTGATGCGAGTTCAAAATGTATTGTTGAAGGTGCAAATTCTTATATTACACCCGCTGCCCGTGCTGAGTTACAACGTCGCGGTGTTGTAATCATTCGAGATGCTTCGGCTAATAAGTGCGGTGTTATTTCATCTTCCTATGAAATTATTGCTAATCTACTAATGAATGATAAAGAGTTTTTATCCAGCAAAGATCAGTATGTTGAAGAAGTGATTGAAATTCTGAATCAAATGTCTGAACGTGAAGCCTTGTTAATTTTAAAGCGTTATGCGGATTCCAGCGGTCAGATTAGTTATACAGATATATCCAATGATATCAGTCGCGAGATTAATGACCATTACGCGAAAATATTCAACTTCTTCCAATTAAATCCTGAACTAGTGGATAAACCTGAATATCTAAATGCCATGTTACTGCATATGCCTCATACAATTGGCGCTAACGCACAGTTTAAAGATCGCGTTGCCGATATGCCGGAAAAGGTTAAATGCGCGATTTTGGCAAGTAAACTTGCTTCTGCCATTGTTTATGAAGGTGATACTAGCAGTATGTATGCTGGAATGATTGAAATGCAGGTGAATAAGTTTGAGAGTTTTAATTAGACTTTTACTCAGCCTTTTTAAATAGTACGTTTGATAGTATTGTATAAAAGCTGATCAAGTTTCTTGGTCAGCTTTTATAATCTGTAACCCATTTTTTGGAATCAACTATTATGCGTTTTTTGTGCTTAATTCTTTTAGTATTTATCTCAAATGTTGTAGACGCAAATTCATCCTGGAGACTAAATAAGCATGAAGAGGGCATTCAAGTATTCCTTCGTGATACTTCAGGTTCTCCTTTAAAATCATTTAAAGGTTCTATGATGATAAATGGGAGTTTATCTTCAATAATATCAGTTCTTGCTGACACAGAATCTTATCCCAGATGGTTATACAACTGTCGCAGTGCCAAAAACATCAAACGAATTAGCGACAAGCAAAGCGTGAATTATTTAGTAACAGATATGCCTTGGCCTGTCGCTGATAGAGATATGATTGTTTCATCAACATTGACACAAAATTTAAAAACTAAACGCGTCGAAATAAAGCTTCAAGCAAAACCAAGGCTTTTACCCAATGTGGCTGATAAAGTACGAATTGAGAAAATGCAGGGACGATGGTTATTAACGCCTATTGCAAAAAACAAAGTGAACATTGTTTACGAAATGAGCATTGACCCAGGTGGTAATATTCCAAAATGGATGGTCAATGCAATGGCGGTAGATTTACCTTTTGAAACCTTGAATAAACTCCGTAAAATTAGCAAGCAAGACAAATACGCTTCTGCGAGGATTAAAGGTATCGTTGAAATGTAAAAATACAGTTCTTTAAAGCACTCATAGGGAGCTTTGACGAAAAGCCTGTATTGATAGAAGTCGAAATGTCCGTAATGA
>CALFUP010000052.1 GCA_937929875.1 uncultured Cocleimonas sp.
TTAACCATGCCAGTAATAACGATAGTACCAATAGCGACAACTGTGGCAGGTGACGAACCTGAAAGCGCCGCAAACATCATACAAGCAAAAACCGATGCCATTGCCAAGCCGCCGCGAAATGAGCCGACCACAGCAATCGCAAAGCGAATGATTCTTTTAGCCACACCGCCCGTAGACATAAATACCGAGGCAAGAATAAAGAATGGAATGGCGAGTAAGGTGTAGTGCCCTTCAAAGGCAGAGAATAAAGTTTGAGCAACAGAAGCTAAGGATGCATCTGAGTGGATCATTAAAAAAAGGATGCTCGATAAGCCCAAAGAAAT
This sequence comes from uncultured Cocleimonas sp., assembly GCA_937929875.1. Taxonomy (GTDB): domain Bacteria; phylum Pseudomonadota; class Gammaproteobacteria; order Thiotrichales; family Thiotrichaceae; genus Cocleimonas. Next base: position 324 of record CALFUP010000052.1, read on the forward strand.
AGCGACCGGTACGCCAATAAGCATGAAGCCAATGACCATAACGAAAAGAAAGATAATATCCATTAAGATTTACCTCCTATTGAATTCTTAGTTGTAACTACACCATCCAATGAATCGCTTTCTGGAAGTGATTCCACAAGTTCCTGTAATTCATCTTCTACTTCATGGCTGGCGATAATTTTATCGATATCACCTTTTATAATTTTCCAAGCTATTTGGAAAAAGCGGTATGTAAATAAAGCCATGCCAATAGGCAGAGCAAGATAAGGAATGAATCGTGGGATTTTTTCGTACTTTTCTCCTTCATTTAACCACCCTTCTAAAAATGAAAGGAATTGAGGAAACGGGATATCATCCGTTTCAAGCCACGCGCGCTCAGTAACAAAAGGCCACCAATAATTCCAAGACCCAATTAATAATAATATTGAAAATGCCAAGCTAGCGGTAACAGCAAGAAGTGCTAATATTTTACGAGTAGATGGCGAGACCATATTGATGACAACATCGACGCCAATATGTATGTGTTTTTTGACAGCATAAGATGCTCCCATTAATACTAACCAAGCAAATAAGAAGACCGTGATCTCAAGAGCCCAAAGAATATTACTGTTAAATATGTACCTTGCGATTACATTAGCAAAGGTAATTAGAGTCATCAACCCTAGGCATAGAGCAATGCTCGTCTCTTCGATCTCATCAACGAATCGGCCTAATTTACTGATCGGTTCCTTAGTCATAATTTAACCCTTGGTTATTGCTAATATGAATAAAAATTTATTATAAAATTTAAAAAAGAACGGCCAGAAAATCTGACCGTTCTTTTTTAAAGTACCACCGCTAAATTATTTAGACTCTAAAGCCTTAATACGAGCTTCTAAAGCGTTAACAGTTTCTAATAAAGACTCGATGCTTAACTCTTCAGCAGGAGCTACGTTAGATGCTAAAGCAGCAAGCATTAACTCTTCACCAATATCGCCTTCAAATTTCTTCCAAACTGGCTTCATTGCTTCAACCCAAGCCTGACGTTGCTCAGCTGTAAGCGTGTTCACAACACCACCTGCTTTGATAACATTAGCTTTGTTAGCATTGTTTACTTTGCTTGATTCAGAGTTACGTGTTTCAGTGACTTCTTTAATGATAGTCGCTAATTGAGTTCTCACATCAGCTGGTAAGCCATCCCACCACTTGCTTGAAGTTACTAACAAATAATCTAAAATACCGTGATTAGTTTCTGTCGTACCATCTTGAACTTCGAAAAACTTCTTTCCGTAAATGTTAGACCAGGTATTTTCTTGACCATCGATAACTTTAGTCTGAAGTCCGCCGTAAACTTCTTTAAATGACATTTTTTGTGGGCTAGCACCTAATTGTTCGAACTGAGCCACTAAAACATCGGACGCCTGTACGCGGAATTTAAGACCTTTTGCATCTTCTGGTTTGATCAAAGGACGATTTGCAGACATTTGCTTCATACCATTATGCCAAAAAGCAATTCCTTTAAGGCCACGACGATTCATTGAATTCTTTAGCTTTTCGCCGTCTGCTGAGTTTTGGAAACGATCTACAGCATCAACATCTGTAAAGACAAAAGGAAGATCAAAAATACGGAATTTCTTAGTGAATTTCTCAAACTTTGATAATGAAGGAGCTGCCAGTTGAACATCCCCATTTAACATTGCCTCTAAAACTTTTGAGTCGTTATAAAGCGTTGAGTTAGGAAATACCTGCATACAGGCTTTACCGTTCATCTCTTCGTTAACTCTTTTCTCAAGTAACGTAGCTGCGATACCTTTTGGGTGTTTATCAGTATTGGTTACATGACTGAATTTAATAACGATTTCGCCATCATCGCAGTTAGCGAATGCTGAAGTACTAGATAGCGCTAGTGCTGATGTCAGCGCTAAACCGATAAGTGTTTTTTTCATGTTTTTACTCCTTAAATGAATTGAGAATTATTTAGTAAAATATAAATGTAATAACTCACCAATAAGATAGCACTAACTGTGCCTTTTGTTATCCATAAGTCAGTTTTTTATTAAAAAAAAATGTCATTTAAAATAAATTGACACCCCCCTACTTTTTTTGTGCTTTAAATGAAGAAATACAAACATTGATAGCTTTTAAATAAAGGCTTAATTGAAATTCAATTAAGTATTGATTATGTTATCTATTTCCAATGAAGATTGAATAAAAAGAAGTATAATTTCTATGTGTTGATTAACCATTGTTTCAATTGACAATAAATAATCATTAAAGTACATGATATTTAAACTCAAAAATGGTATTTTACGCCGTCAAATTTTATGCCCATTTCTTACTATTTAACGAACTCACTTAGAGTTGGATAATTATTTAAATGAAAATTACGAAAGGCTTGGATATCGCCATAACAGGTGCTCCAGTTCAAAATATACCTGATGACATAGAGTCAAAATCACCTTCGATATCTACCGTTGCAGTTATCGGTACAGATTACAATTTACTTAGGCCATCAATGTTAGTTGCTGTTGGCGATAAAGTTAAATTGGGTCAAGCGCTGTATACAGACAAAAGTAACCCTGGATTTAATTACACCTCTCCCGGGGCTGGAACAATTACTCAAATCAATCGTGGAGCAAAACGTGCCTTGCTTTCGATAGTCATTGAACTGGATGAAGTTGAAGAGCATGTTGAACTACCAAAGTTTGACGAAAACGGCTTAGATGCTCTATCAGAGGAAAAAGCACGTAATATTCTTCAGGAATCTGGTGCTTGGACTGCAATTAGAACCAGACCTTACAGTAAAACTCCTGAAGTCGGTCATCAGCCCGCAGGAATTTTTGTTAAAGCGATCGATACAGATCCTTTAAGCGCTGACCCCTCTGTGATCATTAATCACAAAGCTCAAGCATTTCAAGATGGCTTAAAGGTTTTAGCAAAGCTAACCAGAGGCAAGGTTTACGTTTGCCAGCATCAAGAGGCAACATTACCTGAACTACCTGAAACGAATGAAGGTAGTGATAAAATTGTTACCAAAAAATTCTCAGGCAAACATCCTGCTGGATTAGTCGGCACACACATTCACAATATTCTACCTGTCAGTGCTGAACGCAGTGTGTGGCATCTGAATTACCAAGATGTGATTGCAATTGGGATGTTATTTGCAACGGGTAAACGCTATTGTAATCGAATTATTGCTTTAGCTGGCCCGATGGTAAAAGAACCTAGATTGATTATTTCTCGAATGGGCGCTTCCACCAATGAAATCATCAAGGACCAGCTAAAGCCTGGCGATGCACGAGTGATTTCTGGCTCTATTTTAAACGGTCGTCATGCTTTGGGTAGTAGAGCGTACGTAGGCAGATTTGGTTTACAAGTTAGCGTCGTTCCTGAAGGACAACCACGTGAATTCTTGCATTGGGTCAACCCATTTTTAGAGCATTTTTCGGTTATGAATGTCTTTTTCAAAAAGAAGACTGAATACGATTTTAGTAGCTCGCAAAATGGTAGCCCCAGAGCAATGGTGCCATTAGGGAATTACGAGGCAGTTATGCCTTTAGATATTTTACCTACTCAATTATTGCGGGCTTTATTGATACGCGATACTGAAACTGCACAAAAATTAGGCTGTTTAGAATTAGACGAAGAAGATTTAGCTTTGTGTACTTTTGTCTGTCACAGTAAATACGAATACGGACCCGCATTACGTGCGTGTTTAGAAACTATCGAGAGGGAGGGCTAATCATGAGTGCTTCTAATAATTCAAATAGCAGTTCACAACAAAAGAAAACAAGTTTTCTTCGCAAAACATTAGATAGTGCTGAGCCGTATTTTTCACATGGTGGTAAATACGAGCGTTTCTATGTGCTTTACGAAATGGTTGATACCTTGTTCTACAGCCCACCAAACACAACAGTTGGGGCACCGCATGTACGCGATGCATTAGATCTCAAACGTGTTATGGGTTACGTTTGGCTTGCTACTTTCCCAGTTATGTTCATGGCTTGTTTTAATACAGGTTATCAAGCAAACCTAGCGATGGCGAGTATGGGAATTGAATCCGCCGAAGGTCTTCGCGGCTGGTTTTTAAGCCCATTTGGCTATGACCCTACTAGTTTTATGGCTAATTTATTCCATGGCCTAACGTTCTTTCTGCCGATTTATATGACGACCTTTATTGTTGGTGGCATTGTCGAAGCGGCCTTCTCTTTAGTTCGTGGGCATGAAATAAACGAAGGTTTCTTCGTAACCTCTATTCTTTACACGCTAACACTACCGCCTGATACACCACTATGGATGGTAGCGATGGGAATCACCTTCGGTATTATCATTGGTAAAGAAGTTTTTGGTGGAACGGGCAAAAACTTCTTGAATCCAGCATTGACAGGTCGTGCATTTTTGTATTTTGCTTACCCTGCTTCAATGTCAGGTGATGCTGTATGGACTGCGGTTGATGGATTTACCGGCGCTACAAACTTAAGCTTAGCCGCTGAAGGTGGTGTTAACTTAATCTTATCGCAAAATACCTGGTTTGAATCTTTTGTTGGTTTGATTCCTGGCTCATTAGGCGAAACATCAACTTTAGCAATACTTACCGGTGGTGGGATTTTACTGCTCACTAAAATCGCCTCATGGCGCATTGTGGTTGGCGTAATGCTTGGCATGGTTGCTACGAGTTCTTTATTCAATCTTATCGGTAGTGACACCAATCCATTGTTTGGCATGCCTTGGTATTGGCATCTAGTATCTGGTGGTTTTGCTTTCGGTATGATGTTTATGGCTACCGACCCTGTCACCGCCTCTATGACGAATCTTGGACGTTGGTATTACGGTGCTTTAATAGGCTTCATGACCATCATTATTCGTGTTGTAAACCCAGCATTCCCTGAAGGGATTATGTTGGCGATTTTATTCGCGAATATATTCTCTCCTTTGATTGATCATTTCGTTGTGCAATCCAATGTAAAACGCCGTCTAAAACGATTGAAGGATACAGAAACACCGCAGAATACCAATAGTACCGTCAATCAAGCTAAAGTCTCGGAGGATAATTAAGATGATTAAAAGTATCCTTGCTCTTCCAAATGATAGTGTTAAAAAAACACTGACTGTTGCTTTTGCACTGTGTTTAGTTTGTTCTATTTTAGTTTCTGCTGCTGCGGTGGTACTGAAACCAATGCAGGAAGCAAATAAAGCGTTCGACAAAAAACGTAATATTTTGCAGATTGCCGGTTTGATGGAAGAAGGCAAGTCAGTTGACGAGCTATATAAACAAATTGAAGCCCGCGTTATAGATACAACAACGGGTGAATATGCTGCTGATATTGATCCACAGACTTATGATCAACGAAAAGCGGCAAGTGATCCTAAGCAGTTTATACCGCTGAAAAAAGAAAATGATATTGCATCGATCAAACGCCGCGCTAAATATACGTCTGTTTATTTAGTTAAAGGCTCAGATGATCAAATCAAATCTATTATTTTGCCAGTACATGGTTACGGTTTATGGTCGACTTTATATGGTTTCCTTGCATTAGAAGCAGATGCTAAAACGGTTGTTGGTTTAGGTTTTTATGAGCATGCAGAAACACCAGGTTTGGGTGGCGAAGTAGATAACCCAAATTGGCGAGCAAAGTGGGTCGGCAAGCAAGTGTATAACGATTCTGGTGATGTAATTATTAAAGTCATAAAAGGTGCAGTTGATTCATCAACGCCCGAAGCTGAGTCTAAAGTAGACGGCTTATCGGGTGCGACATTAACCTCTCGAGGTGTTGAGAACATGTTGCATTACTGGCTCGGTAAACAAGGTTATGATAAATACCTCAATAAATTACGCACTACAAAGGGAGGGAAATCATGAACCCTGAAACTAAAAAAACGTTAATTGATCCTTTAATTAATCAAAACCCTATTACCTTACAGATATTGGGTATTTGTTCGGCGTTAGCAGTTACAACATCGGTTAAAACAGCGTTACTCATGTCCGTGGCGCTTACCGTAGTTACAGCTTGTTCGGGCGCATCTATTAGTGCGGTACGTAATCATATCCCTGGCAGTATTCGTATTATTGTACAAATGACGATAATCGCTTCATTAGTAATAGTCGTTGATCAGTTACTCAAAGCGTTTGCTTACGACACGTCCAAACAGCTTTCTGTATTTGTCGGACTCATTATTACCAACTGTATTGTAATGGGGCGCGCTGAAGCATTCGCCATGAAAAACGGTGTTAAAGCTAGTTTTATTGATGGCTTGGGCAATGGTTTAGGTTACAGCTTGATCTTGATTATTATCGCTGTTTTCAGAGAGTTATTTGGTGCAGGATCATTGTTAGGTTACGAAATATTACCACTTACAACAGACGGTGGCTGGTATCAATCTAATGGCATGATGTTATTACCACCGAGTGCTTTCTTTATTATAGGCATAGCCATTTGGATTATTCGTACTTGGAAGCCAGAACAAAACGAAGAACCTGATTTTAAAATTCATGAATCACACTTGCATAGTAGTGCGCCGGAGAATCACTAAATGGAAGATTTAATTAGTCTTGCGGTAAAAGCAATATTTGTAGAGAACTTAGCGCTCTCATTTTTCTTGGGAATGTGTACTTTCTTAGCACTGTCTAAGAAAATTGAAACAGCGATCGGCTTAGGTATCGCAGTAGTCGTGGTTCAAGCGATTACGGTCCCAGTCAACAACTTAATTCTTAATTATTTATTAAAAGAAAATGCGATTCTAGAAGGGGTAGATTTAACCTTTTTAGGCCTAATCTGTTACATAGGTGTAATCGCAGCAATGGTACAGATTCTTGAAATGGTATTAGATAAATATTTACCTAGTTTGTACAACGCATTAGGTGTGTTTCTACCATTAATTACAGTTAACTGTGCGATTTTAGGTGGCTCGTTATTTATGGTAGAGCGCGATTACACATTTGTTGAAAGTACCGTTTATGGTATTTCCAGTGGAGTAGGTTGGGCACTAGCGATTGTTGCTCTAGCCGGAGTGCGCGAAAAACTAAAATACAGTGATATCCCAGAGGGCTTACAAGGTCTGGGTATTACATTTATTACCGTAGGTTTGATGTCACTGGGCTTCATGGCCTTCTCTGGCATCCAGTTATAACTCAGATAAGTATACTAATATGACAATTCAAATTTTATTGGGTATTTTCTTGTTCACAAGCATCGTTTTAAGCTTGGTGTTCATCATTCTTTTTGCACGTTCAAAATTAGTGGCTAGCGGCAACGTTACGCTGACTATTAACAAAGAACGTGAAATCTCCGTACCCGTTGGCTCTAAGCTTTTAAATTCACTAGCGGATAGTGGATTATTTATCGCCTCTGCTTGTGGTGGTGGTGGAACTTGCGCTCAGTGTAAAGTAAAGATTAGCGATGGTGGCGGTAGTTTATTACCAGCAGAAGAATCACATATCAATCGTCGCGAAGCTTCTCAAGGCGATCGTTTGGCCTGTCAGGTAAGCGTGAAACAAGACATGGTAATTGAAGTTCCTGAAGAGGTCTTTGGCGTTAAGAAATGGACATGCAAGGTTAAGTCTAACAATAATGTGGCAACCTTCATCAAGGAATTAGTGATAGAGCTACCTGAAGGTGAAGATGTGAATTTCCGTGCAGGCGGTTATATTCAAATTGAGTGCCCTGAATATGATATTAAGTATTCTGATTTTGATATCCAAGAAGAATATCGTGCTGATTGGGATAACTTTAAACTTTGGGAAATAGAAGCAAAAACTAAAGAGCCAGCACTTAGAGCCTACTCAATGGCCAACTATCCTGAAGAGAAAGGCATCATTATGCTGAATGTGCGTATTGCAACGCCTCCTCCTGGTAGTAAAGATATTCCAGCAGGCATTATGTCATCGTATATATTTGACTTGAAAGCAGGCGATGAAGTAGTAATTTCAGGCCCATTCGGTGAATTTTTCGCCAAAGAAACTGAAGCTGAAATGGTTTTTGTTGGTGGTGGTGCTGGAATGGCTCCAATGCGTTCACACATCTTTGATCAATTAGGTCGTTTAGCTAGCAAGAGAAAAATCAGTTTTTGGTATGGCGCAAGAAGCCTTCGTGAAGCATTTTACGTTGATGAGTTTGATAAGTTAGCAGCGGAAAACGATAACTTTGAATGGCACTTAGCCTTATCAGATCCTCAGCCAGAAGATAACTGGGATGGCTATACTGGCTTCGTACACAATGTGCTATATGAAAACTACCTAAAAGATCACCCTGCTCCAGAGGACTGCGAGTTTTATATGTGTGGTCCACCAATGATGAATACGGCTGTGGTGGATCTACTGGATGATCTTGGCGTAGAAGAAGACAATGTTCTGCTAGATGATTTTGGCGGCTAACGAGTTGTTAAATAAGCTTCAGCTTAAAACAAGGACAATACTATGCAATTATTTTTATTCACTTTTGGCGCACTACTACTCGCATTTACTGGAATGGCGCTTGGGGTTATTCTTAGTAATAAAGAATTGAAAGGTAGTTGTGGTGGTCTTTCAAATATCCCAGGTATGAAGAGTGACTGTAGCTGTTCGTCTCCTTGTGAAAAGCGTAAAGCTCAAATGAAAAAAGAACAACTTTCTGATAAGTATTCAGAAAACTCTACAGACGATTTATCAGCAAATAGAAAAGAAGAATCGTTCGGAGATTATGCCAAAATTAATATAGATATGTTGAGAACTGGCAATAAGTAGACTACGCTAAACTATCAAACAAATATTTTAATATAATCAGAACCGGAGAGGATTAGCATGGCTACGAGTGAATCACTGCACGTTCGTTATCATATGGATCGTAATTTCATAAAATTGAAACCCGACCAAGAAATCAGAGAAGTCATCACGCTATTCAATAAGCATCATGTTTTTGGAGCTCCTGTTGTTGATGATATTGGTAATCTAATTGGCATGATTTCGGGCAGTGATTGTATTCATGCTGCGATCGAAGCAAATTTTAATGAATCATTTCACTCTCATGTAAAAGATTATATGAAGCCAGACGTAAGAACGGTAGATGCGGATTACAGTGTGTTTTTCGTAGCTAAGATGTTTATTGACGATCCCTACCGCCGCTACCCAGTAATTGAAAACGATCATATCGTTGGCATGATCGGACGGGAAGATATTTTGAAAGCGCTCGAGAAGCATTTAAAATAAACTATTCTATCCAACATCTTTAGATTTTAATAAAAAAAGACACCCCCCACCTTTTTAGCTGCTCTCAAAAAGGTGGGGGGTGTCTTTTTTTGTATTAAATATTCTCTTGGCTTTAAATCTAAACTAGCTCTAGTACGTAGTAATTTTTCTTACCTTTTTGCAATAATACAAACTTATCATTAATAAGGTCAGTTGCCGTTAATTGATAATCTTCAGCAACTTTCTCTTTATTTACTGAAATCGAGTTTTCTTTTAAAGCTCTTCGAGCTTCGCCATTTGATTTTAAAAATTCCGTTTCAGTAGCCAATGCCGCAATAATATCCATACCATCGGCAAATGCTGATTTAGAAACCTCTGCATGCGGCACTCCATCGAATACATCAAGAAAAGTTTGATCATCTAATTGCTTCAAGTCATCACTAGTAGATTTGCCAAATAAGATACCGCTGGCTTTAATGGCTTTTTCAAGCTCAGCTTCAGAATGTACCATTGCGGTAATTTCGCTAGCTAAACGCTTCTGTAGTATTCTTAAATGTGGTGCTTCGTTGTGTTCAGTAATCAGCGCATCAATTTCATCTTTAGCCAAGAAAGTGAAGATACGAATAAAGCTCTCACTGTCCGCATCTGCTGAATTAAGCCAATATTGATAGAACTTGTATGGCGAAGTGTATTTAGCATCTAGCCAAACATTGCCACCTTCACTTTTGCCAAATTTTGAGCCATCCGCTTTAGTGATTAATGGACAAGTAATTGCATAAGCTTTGCCACGAGCGATTCTACGAACTAACTCTGTACCGGTAGTTATATTTCCCCATTGGTCACTGCCACCCATTTGTAGCGTGCAGCTATTCTCTTGAAAAAGGTGCAAGAAGTCATAACCTTGAACGAGTTGATAAGTGAATTCAGTGAAACTCATTCCTTCTGAGCCACCGCTCTCAGTGACATCATCACCTGGTTTGATACGATTCTTAACCGAGTCTTTAGCCATCATGTAGTTAACTGTAATGTGCTTACCAACATCACGGATAAACTCTAAGAATGAAAAGTCTTTCATCCAATCATAGTTGTTGACTAATACTGCTCCGTTCTCAGGACTGTTAGAGCCTTCCGGATTAGAATCACTAAAATCAAGGAAATGGCCCAACTGCCTTTTGATCGCTTCTTGGTTGTGTCGTAAGGTTTTTTCATCCAATAAATTACGCTCAGCAGATTTCCCTGACGGATCACCGATCATGCCCGTAGCACCACCAACTAAGGCGACAGGCTTATGTCCACAACGCTGAAAATGAGCAAGCAACATTATGGGGACAAGATTGCCAATATGTAAGGAATCAGCAGTGGGATCAAAGCCAACATAAGCTGATCGCATTGCTTCTTGTAAATGCTCTTCAGCGCCAGGCATGTGATCGTGAATCATGCCGCGCCACGTTAATTCTTGAATAAAATTGTTCATACTGAATCGATCTTTATCTAATTTTTAATGTGAAGCATTATAGGCGAGATTGAATATAAAAAAAGATAACTATAATGACACCCCCCACCTTTTTGATCGTTTTTTTGAGAAAAACAGCCACCCGAGATATATTGAAGTAGTTCACTACAAAGCAGGAGTCTAATAATGACGCTCCAAAGAATGTATTTTTCATTACAAACGAATAAAATTGCTTAAAAAGGTGTGGGTGTCTTTTATAAGAAGCGAATTGATTGAATCGTTTGCATATCCTCTTTATGATGTTGCGATTGGCTTTATGCCATAACTTATACAATCAGAAAGGAATGAAATAATGGCTAAATTTATGCTGGTCTACTTAGGTGGAGAACAACCTTCAAACCCTGAAGAAGGAAAAAAGCATTTTGAAGAATATAGAACGTGGCTAATGTCATTAGGCGAAGCTGTGATCAGTGCTGCAAACCCACTTAAAGACACACATGTTATCAGCACCGATGGATCAGCAAGAGAAGGCAGTTCTACGATGATGTCGGGCTTTACAGTGCTTGAAGCAAATTCCATTCAAGCAGCTGTATTGATGTCGGAGTCTTGCCCTTTTCTGAAAATAGGTGGAACGCTTGAGGTCTCTGAATTAATTGAAATGAATATGTAAATTATAGATTAAGAAAAACTTGATCTAGTATTATTTCAAAGCTTTAAAAGTAGGAAAATAATGTCCTACTTCTAGCTATGTTTATATTAAAATCAATTCACTAAGCTACTTCGAATATTTAAATTTTGACAGCCTTAGAATTGCTACATATTGTACGATTTAGCTGATTATAAACTTATTTAAATATAGTTCTAAAGTTCGCCAATTGATTTTACTTTTGCTCCTTTTTTCATCGCGAGCAAACACAAATAATCATGAGCAATAGTTGCAGCGGCAATCGCTGTAATTTCGGAGACGTCGTATGAAGGAGACACTTCGACCACATCCATCCCTACAAAATCAAGTGAACCTAGTGAACGTACAATTTCTAAAGCCTGGGCTGTACTTAAACCACCACAAACAGGGGTTCCTGTTCCTGGGGCATAGGCTGGATCTAAGCAATCAATATCAAAGGTTAAATATACTTTTTCATTACCTATTCGCTCTTTAATCGCTGCTATTGTTTTCGCAATACCTTCTCTATGCACCCATGGACTCGTCAATATTTTAAAACCATGATCATCGTCATTGAATGTGCGTAAGCCAACTTGAATTGAATGGTCTACATCTATCAAGCCTTCATTTTTAGCACGTAGAAACATACTACCATGATCAAAACGAGTACCATCATCCTCCCAAGTGTCACTATGTGCATCGAAGTGTAATAGCGCTACAGGGCCATACTTTTTAGCGTATGCGCGTAGTATTGGATAGGAAATAAAATGATCACCACCAAAACACAACGTGCTTACACCAGCATCCAATTGGTGACTGATATGATCCTCAATACTATCAACAATCGTTTCGGGGTGATGTGGATCTAGAAAGCAGTCACCCGTATCGACAACTGCCAAGGTATCAAAGGGATTGAAGCCAAAAGGAAAAGCACCCAATTCGGCAAGTTGCGTCGAGGCAGCTCTTATAGCACGAGGGCCTAGGCGAGCCCCAGGTCTATTAGTGACAGCATTATCAAAAGGAATTCCACTGACGGCAACATCAATACCTTCAAGATCTCGTGTGTATTTTCGTCTTAAAAAACTTAAGGCGCCTGCATAAGTCATTTCAAGCGAGGAACCGTAGTTACTCTTGCGATTAAATGCGGCGTCACCCAGTGGCTTTTTTTTCATAAGGTATACATAGTTTGTTGTCTAAAATGGAGTTGTTACATCCTTAACGATAAATAAATATCTGATGTTTAATCTAGGCCTTGTTTTGCTTCAGCACGCTTTGCAAGTATTGAGGCAACGATTACTCCAACGGATACAGCGATAATCATTAAGGTGGATAATGCATTAATCTCAGGATTTAAACCTAAGCGCACTTGACTATAAATTTTCATAGGTAAGGTCGTTGCGCCAGGACCTGATGTAAAAGAGGCGATCACTAAATCATCAATAGATAAGGTAAACGCTAACAACCACGCAGCCACTACAGATGGCAATATAATAGGCAAAGTTACTTGAAGGAAAGCGTTGATGGGAGTGCAACCCAAATCTTTAGCGGCCTCTTCTAACGATCGATCGAAGGTGATTAAACGGGATGACACCACCACCGCAACGAAACACATCGAAAAGGTAATATGGGCAAGGGTAATTGTCCAAAAACCGCGATCCCACCCTAATGCAACAAATAGTAACAATAATGATAGACCTGTGATTACTTCAGGCATGACTAACGGTGAATAGATCATTCCTGAGAACAGCGTTCGTCCTCTAAATTTTCCTGCACGGGTCATTACTAATGCGGCCAATGTCCCTAAAACTGTGGCGATAGTTGCGCTTACAAGGCCCACTTTAAGAGTAACGAAAGCGGCATTCATAAACGACTCGTTTTGAAATAAGCTGACATACCATTTAGTTGAAAAACCGCCCCAAACTGTCACTAACTTGGAACTATTAAAACTAAAGATTATGAGTAACAAAATCGGCAAATATAGAAAAACAAAACCTAAGGTTAAACTAGTAGCATTAAACCAACTAAAACGATGACTATTCATTATGCTACCACCTCATGCTCTTTTTCTTGTTGTCGCTGAAATAACACGATTGGAATAACCAAAAGTAAAAGTAATACAACGGCAACTGCAGCTGCAACAGGCCAGTCACGATTATTAAAGAATTCGCTCCAGAGCGTTTTACCTATCATTAAGGTTTCAGACCCACCTAAGATATCGGGAATTACAAATTCACCCATTGCAGGGATAAAAACTAAGAAACAACCTGCGATTACTCCCGGCATTGATAGTGGGAAAGTCACTTGCCAAAATGCAGTAACACGCGTCGAGCCCAAGTCTAACGCTGCTTCTATTAATGAATCATCCATTTTTTCTAGAGCAGCATAAAGTGGCAAAATCATGAAAGGTAGGTAGGAATACACAATACCAATGTATACGGCAATGTTGGTATTTAGAATTTCTAATGGCGTATCGATAATGCCGATCCACATCAAAAAATAATTAAGAAAGCCTTCTGTTTTTAGAATACCAATCCAAGAATAAATTCTAATTAAAAAACTTGTCCAAAAAGGCAAAATAATCAGCAGAACTAGCACCCCTCTCCAACGTGTTGGCGCACGCGCCAGAGCATAGGCCATTGGATAGCCAATTAATAAAACGAAGAGAGTGGATATCGTTGCAACTTTAAGACTGGATAGATATGACTTCCAATATAAATTATCTTCAATTAACCAGATAAAATTTTCGAAATCTAGTGCCTTAAAATAGGCAGGAATACTGGATAAAAGGCCTAACTTTGTATCCAATTGAGGTGTGTAAGGTGGTATTGATGTCGCCATATCCGACAAGGATATTTTTAATACGATAAAAAATGGCGCCAAGAAAAAAATCAACAGCCATAGCATTGGGATTGAGACTAATATCCATTTCCGCCAATTTATGTTCTTACTCATGACTTATTCACTTAATGCAATACCAGCGGTATCAGTCCAATACAGCCAAACATCATCTTCCCATGTGATTTCGCGAGCGCTTAAACGACGGCTATTAGTAGCTTGTGCTTTTACAGTATTACCATTCGCAAGTCGCACGTAATAAGTCGATACATTACCTGAGTAAGCAATATCATCTACCTTGCCTTGCAAAACATTATTAACATTTTCCGGCTTAGTTTTACTAACTTTTACTTTTTCAGGACGAATAGATAACCATATTATTGCTCCAATATCCAAAGGTGTTTCGCTATGTAAAATTAAGCTTTCTCCGTCGGCAGTTTTTAATACAACTTTTTTGTTATCTTGTGAAGAAACGATACCTTCAATAAAATTAACATCTCCAATAAAGTCAGAAACATAGCGAGAATTTGGCGCTTCATAGATGACCGCTGGTGTATCTACTTGCTTAACGATGCCCTTGTCCATGATGGCAATACGACTAGAAACCGTCATGGCCTCTTCTTGGTCATGAGTTACGATCATAAAAGTTAAGCCTAATGACTCTTGAAGATTCATTAATTCGAACTGTGTGCGTTCACGCAGCTTTTTATCTAATGCACCTAAAGGCTCATCTAATAATAGTAGTTTGGGCTTTTTAGCTAGTGATCGAGCTAATGCTACTCGTTGACGTTGCCCACCTGAAAGCTGGTGTGGCTTTCGTGTTGCAAACTCTTCAAGTTGAACAAGAGCCAACATTTCGTCAACTCGTTGTTTAATTTCTTCTTTGCTACGTCCTTCTTGTTTCAGTCCAAAACCGATATTTTTTTCCACGTTCATATGTGGAAAAAGCGCATAAGATTGAAACATCATATTTACAGAACGTTTGTTGGGAGGAATATGAGAAATATCCTCCCCACCAATCAGAATACTTCCTGACGTTGGTTCTTCAAAACCAGCTAGAAGCCTTAAGAGTGTGGTTTTGCCACACCCTGAGGGCCCTAGTAATGCATAAAACTCTTTTTCATAAATATCTAAAGTCAGATTGTCTATGGCGGTAAAGTCACCATATTTTTTAGTGACATTTACAAACCGTATTAATGGAGCTACATTTTGATCATTCCATGACTCATGGGCTATGTTGTCTAACACCTCTGTTGCCATTTCTACTAATTCCCTTATCTGGATATTAAATATTTAGATACTAAAAGATATTTAGATACTAAAAGATTTTCTATTGACCACTTTTAATTTTTGTCCAGGCACGGTTTAAGATGCGTTGCTGTTTTGGTTTTGGGCTCAAAATAGCGTATAGACCTTTCATCGTTGCTTCGTCAGGATAGATTGCAGTATCTTTTAAAACACTCTCATCAATGAATTTTTGTGAGCTAATATTGCCGTTAGCATAATTCACATAATTAGTAGACTTTGCGATAACTTCAGGCTTCAACAGATAGTTAATGAACTCGTAAGCTTCACTTTTGTTTTTAGCATCAATAGGGATAGCCAATTGATCAAACCACATTTGTGCGCCTTCTTTAGGAATAGCATAAACAACGGTATTGCCATTTTTAGCTTCAGCCGCACGATCACGAGCTTGAAGTACGTCACCCGAATAGCCCGCTGCTACACAGATATCACCATTTGCTAGACCACTGATAAACTCTGAAGAGTGAAACTTCTTAATAAAAGGTCTCACTTTTGCAATTGCTGCTTCAGCTTTTGCAATATTCTCTTTACTGAAGTCTCCTGGATTAAGACCTAAATAATTCATCGCAGCTGGAACCATTTCTGTAGGTGCATCTAACCAATAAATACCACACTCTGCTAACTTTCCAGCAACTTTAGGATCAAATATCATGTCCCAAGAGTTGACTGGGGCATCAGGTAAAAGTGCTTTTACTTTTTCTTCAACGTAGCCAATACCTGTGGTACCCCAAAGGTAATTAACCGTATATTCGTTTCCCGGATCATAAACATCTGTTCTCTTCGCAATATTATCCCAAACATGTTCTAGGTTTGTGAGTTTGCTTTTATCGAGCTTCTGGAATGCTCCAGCTGCAATTTGGCGCGTTACAAAGTTAGCACTAGGAACTACAACATCAAAACCAGAAGCTCCAGTTAATAGCTTGGTTTCTAATAATTCATTAGTGTCGAATACATCATAGTTAACTTTAATTCCTGTTTCTTTAGTGAAATCTGTGAGGATGGACTCATCTATATAGTCTGACCAGTTGTATACATTCAAAGAACGGTCATCGGCAGCTTGACTAATTGATGTGAAACAAAGGGAAACTGCTAAAACACTAGTTGCAGAAATTATTTGGACTAACTTGTTTTTTTTCATACGGAGGACTCCATCCTATTTTAAATAACGGCATTAATTTGGCACAATAAACGACAAAAGTCAAAATTTGTGATCACATAATTCTAGCAAACCATTAATTTCTGAGTTATTTCACTATAAATTAGAAAATCAGAAATAACTTAATTGCAAAGCAATTTTTAGTGATCACTTTATTTCACACTTCTCTTTACATTAAAAAGTTGCGTTAAATAATAATAGACCAAAAATAAGAATTTTTATTTTCGGCGGTTCATTAACTTGATTTTAAATCTTGATAAATTTTGTCAATATTTTTAAAAACAGATAAACCATCCCTGATATCCGCTTCTATTGCACGGCGTAAAGCAAATGCATCGCGCTGTTGAATAGCATCTATAGCTTCTTTGTGACGATCATATTCGTAGTACTTTTCGATCTTACTTAACGCGACCCTTGCGAACGGACCCAACTGCAACCATAGACTTTCTATCATCGGCATACAGACCTGAACAGGATTTTGTTTATAGATATACCGGTGAAAAGCTTGATTTGCCAAACTACCAGAAACAATATTGCCATCAGAATATGAGGCATCAACGGCCTCATCAAGTGCTTTAAGCTCTTCTATATGAGATCCAGAGATATAGGGTAGCGCTAACTCTGCCGCATGTGTTTCTAATAGTATTCTCAAAGAGAATAACTCTTTGAATTTATCAGGTGATATTAATGGCACAACTACTCTTCGACTGTCAGTTATATCGACAGCTGATTCCGAAGCAAGCCTGCGCAATGCCTCACGAACTGGCATGGAACTTACATCTAATTTTTCAGCAAGCCCTCTTATAGTCAGTGCTACACCAGGACGAATTTCGCCACACATGATACTAGTGCGTAACGTTTGATAGACCCATTCATTGATATTATTAAAATCTTTTTTATTTGCTAAAGACAAAGAGTAGGATTTTTTTTCTTTCATAAAAACTAAAAACCTTCAAAGGACAATTACTTTAAGTGATCACAAGTACAACTTTAAAGTTCGCACTATATCACTTTAATTCCATAATATGAGCCTGTAATAAAATCACTATTAACGCTTATAGTTATGATAAACCCTCAGCATATTATTTTTATTACGTTGAAAAAATCAATTTAAAACAACTTAGTTGAAATTTCGTGATCACATTTTCTTGACTATCTTTTTACGCCAAGTACAATTATATTATGTGATCACAATTTTAGAATTAAGGAAGTTTATATGAGTCCAGATGATTCTGCCAATAACACAGAAAGCCTTTATGTAACGGTCTGTGACTTAAATGGGATTCTGCGTGCAAAACGTATACCTGCCAACAATAAGGCTAAGGCATTAAAAGGAGATATCCGTATGCCTTTGTCTGTGGTTAGCGTCGACGTATGGGGAGCGGATATTGAATCTGATGGCGGTGTATTTGACACTGGCGACCTCGATGGCATCTGCAAACCTACAGGTCGCGAACCATTGCAAGTTGGCGATTCAGGTGGAACAATCATTCCTTTATGGATGTTTAATGAAGATGGCACGCCCTACTCTTGTGACTCGAGACAAGCACTGGCTTCAGTCGTTGACCGCTTTGCAGAAAAAAAGCTAACACCAGTAGTTGCCACAGAATTAGAATTTTATTTAATGGACGCTAACAGCGATTCTCTTCAAGCTCCAATTTCTCCTGTAACTAACAAACGTCTTCAGCATAATTCTGTTTTATCACTGGATGAGTTAGAAGATTTCGAAGCATTTTTAAGCGATATTTATGCAGCTTGTGAGCT
The DNA here is from genome assembly GCA_937929875.1 of uncultured Cocleimonas sp. Lineage (GTDB taxonomy): Bacteria > Pseudomonadota > Gammaproteobacteria > Thiotrichales > Thiotrichaceae > Cocleimonas. Next base: position 18,640 of record CALFUP010000052.1, read on the forward strand.
ACAAAATATCCCTGCGGATGCGGCAATTTCAGAAAATGGCTGTGGTCAGTTTGAAATTAACTTGTTGCATGTCGACGATCCATTAAAAGCGGGTGATGATGCGATTTTCTTTAAACGCATCGTTAAATCTGTAGCTCGAAAGCATGGAATGATCGCATCTTTTATGGCGAAACCTTATGGTGAAGAATCGGGAAATGGATTACATGTGCATTTCAGTTTACTCGATTCTGATGGTAACAATGTTTTTGATGATGGCACTGAGTCAGGCACGGATATTTTAAAATACGCCGTCAATGGTTTAATAAACGCAATGCCTGAGTCAATGCTGATTTTCGCCCCACATTACAATTCTTATCGACGCTTAACACCGGGTACGCACGCACCCACTGCTGCAGGCTGGGGTTACGAAAATCGCACCGCAGCTATTCGGATACCGGGTGGAGACTCTAAAGCACGACGCATCGAACACCGTGTTGCTGGCGCTGACGCTAACCCTTATCTTGTGCTTGCTAGTATTTTAGGAGGCGCTCTTGAAGGTATTGAAAAACAAGAAATGCCTATCGAACCTGTGATCGGCAATGCTTATGAAGCTGACTTAAAACAGCTTCCCACAAATTGGGCAGCAGCTATTACAGCATTCGAAAAAGCAACGATTTTACCTAATGTGTTCAGCGAAACCTTCAATGATTTATTTTTAGCATGTAAGAAACAAGAGCTCTCTGAATTTTCTAGACATGTTTCTGATTTTGAACATCAAAGTTACTTGGATATAGTTTAATGACAAACGAGACTAAACATTACGCTGGCGATGCTAGCCACACTGGAAGCTATTATGCAGCTTCAGCTAATACCAAAACATTACGCCCTGCTCTTAATGGCGATTATGAAGTAGATATTTGTGTTGTTGGCGCTGGCTTTACAGGTCTTTCTACCGCACTACATTTAACTGAAAAAGGGTATAAAGTTGCGGTCATAGAAGGCGCAAGAGTGGGTTGGGGCGCATCCGGTCGAAACGGTGGTCAAATCGTTAACGGCTTAAATGCGAGTCTTGAAAAAATCCAAAAAAGTTATGGTGAAGATGCCGCTAACTTCGTGGGCACTCTACTTCAAGAAGGCGCACAAACTATTTTTGAAAAAATTGAAAAATATTCAATTGACTGTGATCTAAAACAACTCAATATTTTTACCGCTTACACCGCCAAGCAAATGAAAGAACTGGAGGAGAAGCAAGTGCTTTGGAAAAAGCACGGCATGGATGATCACGAATTATTGGATAAAAACCAACTGAAACAACATATTGGTTCGGATGTTTATGCAGGTGGAATGGTTGATCATTCTGGTGCTCACATACACCCTCTTAATCTAGCCTTAGGAGAAGCCGCAGCGATAGAGCAAAATGGCGGAGTGATTTTTGAAAAAACCATGCTGATGTCAATGGAAAGACAAGCTGATAATTCTCAGTTACTGATCACTGATAAGGGAAAGATACACGCTAAAAAAGTTGTTCTATGCGGCAATGCTTACCTTGGCAAAGTAATCCCTAAATTAACTTCTCGTGTGATGCCCGTTTCTACTCAAATAATAGCAACAGAACCGCTAGATGATGAGTTAGCAAAAGAACTACTTCCAACGGATGCCTGTGTAGAAGACGTGAGATACATCTTAGATTACTTCAGATTATCAGCAGACAAACGACTATTATTTGGTGGTGGCTCAGTTTATGGTGGTGCAGATCCAGTAGATATTAAAGCTAAGTTACTGCCAAATATGCACAAGGTATATCCACAATTAAAATCAGCGAAGATTGATTATGCATGGAGCGGAAACTTTGCCTTATCGTTCTCTAGAGTGCCACAGATGGGACGCTTAGAAGATAATGTGTTATTCGCTCATGGCTACAGTGGTCATGGTGTCACTGGCTCGCATTTATTCGGAAAAATTCTAGCTGATGCGATTGATGGCAATACAGAACGTTTTGATATGTTCGAGAAAATACCTTGGATTCCCTTCCCTGGCGGACGATCTTTAAGAGTCCCTTATTCGGTTGCAGGTTCTTGGTGGTACGCTTTACGTGATAAGTTTGGCGTATAACAGTAATCTAAGAGTTTAATACAATGAATTCAATTCCATTTATTGGCATTCCTGTTGATGTAAAACAACTTGAAGGAAAACCCTTTCACACCGTTGGTGAGAAATATATCAATGCGGTGGCGCATGGCGCTAATGGGTTTCCTTTGCTCATTCCGGCAATTAGCCAAGGTGAGCAAATCGAGGCTTTAGATTCCCGATTTGATATTAAAACAGTGATACAACAGTTTGATGGGATATTTTTACCAGGGAGTGTGGCTAATGTAGACCCTGCTCGCTACGGACAATCTCAACAAACCCCAGACCTTCCCACTGACATACAGCGCGATGAAACCACCTTTCAAATAATTCAATTGGCTCTTGAACTAGGTATTCCTTTGCTGGGTGTATGTAGAGGTTTTCAAGAAATGAATGTGTTTTTTGGTGGAACACTTCATCAAGAAGTACACAATGTAGGCCCCTATTTTGATCATCGTGAAGATCAAACACAATCGCAAGAAGTGCAATATCAACCCGTTCATGATATTCACTTAAATCCAGAAGGCATATTATCAAAACTTTCTGGAGTCGATACCGTTATGGTCAATTCAATACATGGCCAAGGAATCGACCACTTGGGCGAAGGTTTGCTGGTTGAAGCGACTGCACCTGATGGTTTAATCGAAGCATTTAGTGTCAAAAATTCAAAAGCCTTTGCCCTTGCGGTGCAATGGCACCCAGAATGGAAATTCACCGAAAATCTGTTTTATGAGTCAATTTTCAAAGCATTTGGTGATGCCGTGCAAAAGCGAAACCAAAAACGCTTGCAAAAATAATTTCTAGCTTAAAAACGATCGCGCATAGCATAGTACAACATTCCAGCGACCAAACCAGGCCAGCGCAACAAAGTACCACCAGGAAACGTTGGCGTTGGAACTTTTGCAAAAACATCAAACTTCTCAATTGAACCACTAACTGCTTCAGCCATGAGTTTTCCACCCAAGGTTGCTAGTGCAACTCCATGACCAGAATATCCTTGAGCGACAAAAAGATTTTCTTCGATTCGATCAAAATGCGGCATACGATTAAGCGTTATTGCCAAGGTTCCACCCCAACCATAATCTATCTTCTTATCCTTTAATTCAGGATAGAATTCAAACATGTACCTACTTACAAAACCACGAATGTCTTTTGGGAATTTAGAGGTATAGTTTTCGCCACCACCCCATAACATTCGATTATCAGCGGACATTCTAAAATAATTAACGACGAATTTAGAATCTGCAATTGCGATATCATCACGATTGATTTTTCGGCACAGTTCTTCACTCAATGGTTCTGTTGCCAATATGAAGTTATTAATAGGCATTATTTTGCCTGCGACTCGCGGCTCAAGTTTCCCTAGATATCCATTACAAGCTAGTAAAATATATTTAGCTTTTACAAGACCTTGACTTGTTTTAACTTCAGAATTTTTACCTGTTTGGTAGCTGGTCACTCGACTTTTTTCGTAAATATTTACGCCCGCTTTTTGTGCAGCATTAGCTAAACCTAAGGCATAATTTAATGGATGCAAATGAGCAGCTTCAGTCCAATATTTTCCTGAATAATATTTATCCGAACCCAACATATTTCTCACTTCATTCTTATCTACAAAGTGCACAGCGTCGTAATTTAACTCCTTGTTTAGATAAGTAACATCTTCCATCATATCTTTTGCGTAAGCTGGCTTAAGGGCAACCGACATAACTCCGCTTTTTAAATCACAATCAATTTGATGTTTTTGGATAAGGTCTTTAACAAGATCAACAGACTCAACCGACATTTTCCATAAAGAATCGGCGGCGGCTCGCCCTACTTTCTTAGTTAGCTCCTCATGACTCATATTATGATCCTGACAAACCTGACCACCATTTCTTCCAGAAGCCCCCCAGCCTACTTTTTCTGCTTCTAGCAAGGAGACTGAATAGCCCTTTTCAGCTAAATGTAAGGCTGCTGATAAGCCAGTGTAACCAGCACCAATAATACAAATATCACTCTCGTTTTCACCTTCAAGTCGAGGATACTCAGTTTTTTTATTGGCCGTACTTACGTAGTACGAAGACTCATATCCTTTCAAGCTCATTTTTATCCTTTGTCATTCATTTAATAGTTAAAACAGATGAAATTATCGGTTGATAACGTAAGTATAATAATACGGTTATCCATTCGTTCTAACAATCCATATTTTTCTATAAATCAGATACTTATATTGATACATAAGTGTTTTTTTGATAGTGTAAAGTAGATAAATAATAGTGGTTTTTATCTAACTATTTATCTGTAAATAAAAAAAAGATTCGTTTTAGAATGAATTTCTAATACTTACTACCAAAACAATGTTTATTACAGGAAATTCATGGATACCAATACTGGATACCATAATTAATTATAAAGGTGATTTATGAAGGCCGTAGAAAGCTTTCTCAAACAGCACAATATTTTAGAAGTAGAGTCTACATTACCCGATATGACAGGGAATGCTCGAGGAAAATTTTACCCTACTAAAAAGTTCCTCACAGAAGACGAAAGCAAAATACCAGAGAGTATTTTGATTCAAACCGTGAATGGGGAATGGGGAGATAACTACGACGATATAGTAGATCCTACTGACAAAGATATGATCTTAGTGCCTGACCCAAATAGCATTCGTTTAATACCTTGGGCCGACGAACCTACGGCATTAGTCATTAACGATTGTTATACCAGTTCTGGTGAACTACACCCCTTAGCTAGCCGCTCTGTATTAAAACGTATATTGGCACTCTATGAGGCCGAAGGGTTGAAACCAGTTCTAGCACCCGAGATTGAGTTTTATCTTTTACAAAAAAACATAAACCCTGATTCTGAGCTTAGGCCAGCAACAGGCCGTTCGGGTAGGCGTGAAACTGCTCGTCAATCTTATAGTATTGATGCAGTAAATGAATTTAATCCCGTTATTGATACGCTTTACAGTTATTGTGACACGCTAACGCTTGATGTAGACACCCTTATCCATGAGTCTGGCGCGGCCCAAATGGAAATTAATTTCCTGCATGGCGATGCCTTGAATTTAGCTGATCAGGTCTTTACCTTTAAAAGAGCCTTACGAGAAACCGCAGCTAAACATGATTTATGTTGCACGTTTATGGCAAAACCCATGCAATCCGAACCGGGAAGTTCGATGCATATTCATCAAAGCTTACTTGATGTAAAAACGGGCAAGAATATTTTTGTAGGAGAGAAACCTGGAGAGCATTCAGAGATCTTTTATAATTATATTGGTGGCTTACAAAAGTTTACACCGAATGCGATTTCATTATTCGCCCCGAATGTTAATTCATATCGTCGTTTTGCGCCAGACATTGCCGCACCGGTCAATTTTGAATGGGGGTTTGATAACCGTACTGCTGGCTTGCGGGTGCCCGATGCTCCGCCAGAAGCAACGCGTGTCGAAAATCGTTTTCCTGGTGCTGATTGTAATCCATATCTCGCTTTTGCGGCGAGTCTAGCCTGTGGATACCTTGGCATCAAAAACAAATTACAACCTTCCAAACCGAAAATGGGTGTTGCTGCAGAAGATGGAGATCCCGTTGAAGTTGCACGCTCATTAGAAGAAGCTTTGCGCTTACTAGAAGATTGCCCTGAAATTAAATCCTTACTTGGCGAGAGATTCGTGGAAGC
>CALFUP010000053.1 GCA_937929875.1 uncultured Cocleimonas sp.
TGTAAAGCTGGCTATACGGATTCCGTAAAAGTCAATGAACATAGATTCCGTCTATCATACTGTTATACATGCAGGAGTAAAAATGTCCGTAGAAGTAAAGTTTGATAATCTTCATAATGAAATTCAAAGGGAGTTAAAAAAATCAAACGAGTCAGTTTTAATTGCAGTAGCATGGATAACTTTTAGGCTTTATGCTGATATTTTTAAGGAGCTAATTAATAAAGGTGTAAAAATTGAAATATTATGCACAAACAGTTCTCCTAATAAAAAGCAAATAAAAATAATAGAAAAATTAAGAAGTTACGGTATTGAAATTCGCTTGTGTGAAATGCCTACTTACACTAATCATATGCACCACAAGTTTGCTGTCATTGATAATTCTGTGATATTGAATGGCTCATTTAACTGGTCTGAGAATGCTAAAAAGAGTTTCGAGAATTTAACTATAATAAAGAATGAAACAGAAATAGTTAATCTTTTTAACCAAGAGTTTGAGAAGATTAAAATACTTGATAGAAAAGCAATTAAATCTCTACAAGCAAAAGAAAAATGCAAAGAAAAATTTTGTGATGGAGAGTTAGCTAACATTCTGATTTTTCAATCATCTCCCCTTGAAATGACCTATGAAATATGGGGAGACGTTATCAGATGTTGTTCTGTTTGTGGTGAAGACAGTTATACAACTGTGGTTAGTGGTGTACAAGATACAGGGCTATACTCCTTCTTCATGAAGGATGAGTTAGATCTTGATGAAGAAGGAAGTATTTTATTTGATCAAGAAAAAGATTTATATCTTATTGGTTATTCCCAGCATGGTGTGGTTATTCATGGAATAGGCTTTACTTGCCGAGAGTTATGGGGGAAAAATGAAGAAAGTGTATTCACTAAAATAGTTTGGAAAAATAAATTTGTAGCTAATGCTGTAAGACATAGATATGAATCAGATTTTGGTGTTGTGTATGAATAATTTGTATAATCGGGTAGCCGGAGGTCTCTAACCTCCAGCCCCCACAACACCCTGCATGCGGATCCGCACAGGGCGTTTCACTTAGGATGGTGAAGCGCGATCCAACCATCACGCAGCGGATAAAGCCCTTCGGATTTCAAATAATCAAGCGATAATGCCTGATTAATCCCCGGAGTTTTCGCACTGCGCCATGGCCCTTTGCTGGTAATACCACACGCAACCGCCGCTTGAACATGCACACCCAATCTCATTAAATTCCTTACTTTGGTGCGCGGCTTTCGCCACTGCCGCCAGTAGGCCATTCTTACTCTGCGCCTGATCCAATGATCTAGATCGACGCAGCGCTGATAGCCACTGGCGATACCAAAGTAATTGATCCAGCCACGTAAATATTGGCTGAGCTTAAAGAGTTGATAATGCATAGACACGCCCCAATTACGGTTCGTTAACCGTCTAACCTGCTGTTTAAACTTTAGCAGGGTTTTTGGATGCCATTGAATGCGACCTGCCTTGAAGGTAAACCCAAGGAATTTGCTTTCGCTGGTTTTAACGACGTGGCTTTTGACCGTGTTTACGATCAATTTCAAGCGGTGACTCAGGAACCTGCTGATACTGCGAAGCACGCGTTCACCCGCACGGGGGCTGTTCACCAATATGGTAAAGTCATCCGCGTAACGTGCAAATTTGTGGCCTCGTTTCTCAAGCTCTTTGTCCAACGGGTCGAGCATGATGTTAGCCAAGAGCGGCGATAATGGCCCGCCTTGGGGTACACCTTCCCGACTTTCACTATAAAACTGGTTATCGATAACCCCAGCTCGCAAGTAGCGTTTAACCAGTCTAAGCAGACGTTTATCCTTCACTTTATAGCCAAGGTGAGTCATGAGTAGATCATGGTTAACGCGGTCAAAGAATTTCGACAGATCGACATTGACGGTATAACGGCGTCCCGTTTTGATGATGCCTTGTACCTGCTTCACGGCTTGTTGCCCATTTCGATGCGGCCGGAACCCAAAGCTATTGTCTGAGAAAGTCGGATCAAAAATAGGCGTCAGGACTTGAGCAATGGCTTGTTGGATGACCCGATCAACGATGGTCGGGATACCCAGTTGACGTTTACCGCCATCCGGTTTATCAATCTCGACGCGTCTGACGGGTGAAGGCTGGTATTGCTCTGAGCGAAGCTCAGAGAGAATACGTGGCCAGTGTCCATCCTTTGCCCAAGCTGGGAAGTCATCAATGGTCATTCCATCAATGCCAGCAGCCCCTTTGTTGGCTCGAACCCGTTTCCATGCTGCCGATATATTGGCGGTACAGAGAATAGATTCAAGTAGATCTTCGCTAAAGGCTGGCTGCTCATCGGTACGCTGAGTCACGTCGTTACCGGACGGCATTCGTGTATTCAAGTCTGACAAGGCTCCTCCTTTGTTCTAGGTGTTCAGGCCTTCACCGTGTCCTGCCCATTACGGCAGGCGTTTGGCTACTATGCCGTCTGCTGACTTCTGCTTAATCATTAACAAAGTTGCCCCTGTCGACGCTATCGGTTTTCATCTATTTGCTCTTTCCAGTTGATGAGGCTGAAAAACCAAGGCACTTATAGACCAGAGCCTCACTGGTGATTGACCGATCGCTTGTTAAGCAGACCTCCCCAGATAAGAACATGAACTGTCACTGCACCACTGCATCATTTACGGTGTCCGTTAAATCACGTGGCTTCGCTGTCTTGTGCCAGCTCGCCTCCAGACTACGCCTCATATGATGTTTTTGTTCATCAGTCCGCAGTTTTGCGTCCGGCTTCCTTCCCACAAAACCTCGCGGTTTTGCAGTTGCCATTCGCTAGTTGTTAACGTCATACTACCAACACGGGATTCTGACGGTGATTTTCCAACAGAGGACTTTCACCTCATAAGTTCATGCCCATGCTGGGCGTACACAAAGCCAACCACAATCGCCCGCAAAAAACGCGGGCTGGACTCACTACCGCTCGCCTGTGTTGGCGACGTTAGGCAAAAAATCGGATCTTCAGTTTGTCGACAGGTCTTCGGCAATCATTAA
>CALFUP010000054.1 GCA_937929875.1 uncultured Cocleimonas sp.
AGCTTAAACACAGATATCCAAAACATAAAATTGGTGGAGGGGGGAGGATTCGAACCTCCGAAGCTTACGCGCCAGATTTACAATCTAGTCCCTTTGACCGCTCGGGAACCCCTCCAAATTTAAGCGGGGAATTCTGAGGCAAAGTAGTGGGCGTGTCAACTAAGAAAAGTGATAAATTCATCAGTTTTTCACTTATGATCATTCAAACGTAAATTTATCCGCTAAAAAACAACCTTTCATTATAACTAGTCGTATTTTTTACTAGCCTTCCAGTAATATTAGACCACTATAGACCACTACTTATTTTAACGAAGTTACATAAAATATTTACGATGAGGTATATTCATCACAATTATAAACTTCAATTACTTATAATTCTTATTTATGAAAATTACTATTTATGGATCTGGCTATGTTGGCCTAGTAACAGGCGCTTGCATGGCAGAGGTTGGCAATAATGTCTTATGCGTTGACATTGATGCCGATAAAATCAAGAACCTAAGTCAAGGTATCATTAGTTTTCATGAACCTGGTCTTGATGACATGATCAAAAAGAACATAGAGTCTGGGAACTTGCGTTTTACTACCTCAATCAAGGAAGGAGTTGAACACGGCCTGTACCAATTCATAGCAGTTAACGCCCCTTGTGACGATGAAGGTATTGTTGATACTCAATATGTATTAAACACTGCTCAGTCTATAGCCAATGAAATGAATAGTTATAGAATCATTATCAGCGAAACAACTGTTCCCGTTGGTACAGCAGATGAAATTAAGCATACTATTAATACAGTACTTACCGAGCGCGAGGAAAAACATACGTTTGATGTCGTCTCAAACCCAGAATTTATTAAAAATGGGGCAGCGCTTGATGACTTTATGAAGCCAGACCGTATTATCATCGGCTCTGACAACCCTCCAACCACTGAATTGATGCGTGAGCTTTACTCTCCTTTCAATCATACCCGCGATCGCATTGTTACGATGGATGTACGCTCTGCCGAAATGACTAAATACGCTGCTAATGCATTATTAGCCACCAAAGTCAGTCTGATGAATGAAATGTCAAATATTGCCGAATTATTTGGGGCTGATATCGAAAAGGTGCGTGAAGGCATAGGTTCTGACCCTCGCATTGGATACCACTTTATTTATCCGGGCTGTGGCTATGGAGGCTTGAGATTCTCGAAAGATATTAAAGCGCTTTCTTATGGAGCAAAAAAACACAATTATGACGCTGAACTGCTCAAAGCAGTAGAAGCGGTAAACTACCATCAAAAAGAAAAACTCTTTGAAAAGCTGTCACGTTACTTTGGCGACTCTTTAAAAAATAAAACAATTGCACTGTGGGGCCTATCATTTAAGGCAAACTCTGCAGATATGCGTGGCTCTGCTAGCCGAGTATTAATGAAACAACTATGGCGAATTGGCGCAAATATAAGAGCTTATGACCCTGTGGCAAACGAAAATTGCGAATTATTATACGGTAAAGATAAAGATGGACTCATTTTGTGTAATTCCAAAGACCAGGCTTTAGAAGGTGCTGACGCTTTAGTTATTGTCACCGAGTGGCAAGAATTTAGATCACCTGATTTTGAAAAAATAAAACAAGCTCTTAATTACCCAGTAATAGTCGATGGTCGTAACCTCTACAAACCAGATCGAATGAAAGAGATGGGATTCAATTACTTTGCTATTGGAAGAGGCGAATAAAGACTCCCACTAATAAAAATGACACCCCCCTACTTTTTGTAGTGTTTTACTCGTTCTTCGAATCAGTTAAAGTTATTGCCTCCACATCTTAGGCTGATAGTTTGACCATATTGCTTTCAAATAAGGTATTGAAATAGATCTACAAACTTAGACTAACTGCTCGCCAGCGAATTTATTCTCTAAGTAACTTTCTGATACAATAAATCCCAAACGCCGTGCCCTAGCTTCATGCCACGAGTTTCAAACTTAGTGGTTGGGCGCGCCTCAGGCTTTGGAGAATAAGCAGTCTCAGCTTGTGATTTAAAATCCATTGATGCCTCCATAACTTCAGCCATGTGTTCTGCATAAGGCTCCCAATCTGTTGCCAAATGAAACACACCAGTCTTAGATAACTTAGAGGCTATCAATTTAACAAATTCATCTTGCACGATTCGACGTTTGTTATGACGTTTTTTATGCCATGGATCTGGGAAAAATAACTGCACTCTATCCAAAGAACCATCAGGAATCCGATTTTTGATTATCTCAACGGCATCATCATCCATCACCTTCAGATTGGTGAGATTATTTTCCTCAATGAGATGCAATAACCGACCCACGCCTGGGCGATGTACTTCTATACCAATAAAATTTTGCTCTGGCGCATTTGCCGCCATAGTTGCCAACGACACCCCATCACCAAAACCTATTTCCAAGGTAATCGGAGCTGGCACATCAAACAAATTGTCCAATTCTAATACAGACTCACCTCGCTCTATGCCGAACTGCGGCCATAGTCTTTGTAATGCATCATCCTGACCTTTTGTTAAACGACCTTGGCGTAACACAAAGCTCCTTACAGGACGCATGTATTTATCGGTCTTCTTCTCTTCTGACATCAAAATCTCACTTTTAAGGTAAAACAAATTGTATTTACTAATGAAAGAATCAAACACATAGGATAATAGGCATCAAATCTCATTTAAATGACACCCCCCTACTTTTTGAACGTTTCTCTATTGCTTAATAAATCGCAATTAGTGATCGCAAATAGAACTTGTATTAATCTAACTATTTTATGCAAATGTAGATCAATCCTTCTCTATTCGATTTAAATATAAACTGGCGCCCATAAAAACTGACAACAGCTAACTAACAACACCCTGCATAAAAGCACCAAATCTCTTAGCCAATTCTGGCGAGCGATTTTCGCTGCGCATTTCCCCTAAAATCAAATCACGCATTCCGGGTATCATAATAAGATCTGCAATAATGGCACTGAAACCTATCTGCTCTTGCTTTGCCAACTTCTCAACAAAAACTTGACGTAGAGACTCTTCTTCTAAATCTTCCCAAGAACGACCGGATATTGCAGCAATTATTTCAATTTCATTTGATATAGGTTTTTGCAAAACGGCCTGCAAAACTTCCCGTTTCTCTCCTTTATCTGGATAAGAAGAAATGGAACGTACTAGAGCCGAGGTTAGAGCTATATTAGCCTCTTGCTTATTGATCTCAACGTCTATTCTAGCAACTACAGCTTCAAACAGTTTCTTTCCAAACTCTACATTTTCCAAAGTTTCTGCATACGTTATCATGGGTGTCTCGGGCATACCTACTATCGCACTGGCTAATACTTCTTCATTATCGCCTGCATCTAAACGTGCAACAACATCAGCTACACCTTGCAAACCCAGAAACTGCCATTGTTCAAACCCAGGATTACCCGTGTCTTTGGTCAACAAATAATCATGTGCATACTGATAATGTTGAGATGGTTCTTGGTCTAATGTTTTCGTAGCTATTGCATGAAACATTGCCAAACGATCTTCTCGTGGCTTAAAAGCAAAAGGCGACTCGCCTAAGCCATCTTCAATACTTTCACCCGCTTGTTTAGCCTGGATATTTTTACCCGTTTGCTCTAAAAGATCTATAAGAAACGCATCTCGAGAGCCCTGCTTGAGAAAGCCCAGCTCATCGATAGGAAACTGCAAAAACCAAATCACCGCTTCGTTCTGTTTATCTTTTGGCCAAAACAATAACGCCAACCACGCTTTTTGCTGAAAGGGATAAGGATACTGAGTCTCTTGGTTTTCTATTTGAGAAAATAAAGCATTAGGTATTTCCCAGACTTTTCGTCCCATATCGTAAACACGATAATCAAACTCTCCTGATTCGAGAAAATGACTGATACTGTCAAATTTTTCCATTATTTACCTGTTACACACTTTAAAAACAATAGAGTTATCTATAACTTTCGAGAACTAATACTGAAAACTATTTTCTCAGAACCATTATCTCAGAGCTATAAAATCGGGCATAATCGCATATTTGATTAATAATCACCAATACTTCAATAGATGCGACTATCAGCCTATGTCATATTATAAAAACCACGTATTCGTTTGCACTAACCTTCGTGCAGATGGCACCCAAAGTTGTAACCAATTTAAAGCCCAAGAAATGCGCGATTATATGAAAAAACGCAGCAAAGAATTAGGCCTAGTAGGCTGTGGTGATGTTCGTGTTAATTCTGCAGGTTGCTTAAACCGATGCGAACTAGGCCCTATTTTAGTTATTTACCCAGAAGAGACTTGGTATACCTTTGTCGACAAAGATGACATTGACGAAATTATTAATGAACATCTAGTGAAAGGAAATATTGTGGAGCGCTTACTCGTAGACTCACAATCTCCATGCTAGCTTTGACCACCTTTGAAATCAAAGAGAAACTAAGGCTTTACTCAGAGCTGATTCGTTTTAACCGCCCTATTGGTAGCTATTTATTATTATGGCCAACACTCTGGGGCTTGTGGTTCGCAGCTGACGGTTTCCCCAGTCTTAAACTACTTATCATTTTCAGCATTGGTGTTTTTGTGATGCGCTCAGCAGGTTGCGCAATTAATGATTATGCAGACCGCGACTTTGACAAACATGTTGCACGCACCAAAGACCGACCGCTTACCAGCGGAAAGATCAGCGCAAAAGAAGCACTAGTAGTATTCGGAGCATTAGTTCTTATAGCGTTAATTCTAGTATCACAACTTAACCTAAAAACTATTTTATTCTCATCGGTTGCGCTTATTTTAGCGGCGACATACCCTTTCATGAAGCGCTTTCATTACTTCCCTCAAGTTCATTTAGGGGCTGCATACGCTTGGTCAATCCCAATGGCTTTTGTGGCGACCACCAACAGCGCTCCACCTTTAGAAGCGTGGTTGCTATATGTAGCATCATTACTTTGGACGACCGCCTATGATACCGAATACGGCATGGTCGACATTGAGGATGATCTCAAAGAAGGCATGAAATCGACCGCTATTCTCTTTGGAAAATACGACACCTTGATTATTGGCGCACTACAACTTTGTACTTTAACCCTAATATCTATAGTCGGGGTTTTAAGCGAGAGAGGCTTACCTTTTTATATCGGTATACTCGCAGCTGCCGCACATATTATCTACCAACAAAATTTAATAAAAGACCGTGATACCGCCAAGTGCTTGAAGGCGTTTTTACATAACAATTATTTTGGTATGTTTATTTTTATAGGATTAGCCTTAGATTATTGGCTCGATTAGGAATATCACAGATTTTTTTGAGGCGAGGTTTTACTCTGGTCGGGTCATCAAATATCAAGTAATATCAAATGTAAATTAAGCTTTTTTCAATTTAAACAATTCAGCACCAATACATACAAGGAAATCCATGACTACTGAAAGACAAAGTTCATATAGCTACGAAGATCTAATTAAAAGTGGCAAGGGAGAATTATTTGGAAAAGACAATGCCAGACTCCCTGCACCTAATATGTTGATGCTAGATCGTATCGTTGAAATCAACTCTGATGGTGGAGAATTCGGCAAAGGCGAATTAATTGCAGAGCTAGACGTAAATCCTGACCTCTGGTTTTTTGACTGTCACTTTGAAGGAGATCCAGTAATGCCAGGCTGTTTAGGCTTAGATGCTATGTGGCAATTAGTTGGTTTTTTCCTATGCTGGTCGGGAAGCCCAGGACGTGGGCGAGCATTAGGAGCTGGCGAAGTAAAATTCTTTGGGCAAGTATTACCGACCGCTAAAAAAGTAACCTACAAGATTACCATGACCCGTGTAATACAACGCAAATTAGTCATGGGCGTTGCTAATGCCACTATGGAAGTGGATGGCAAAGAAATTTACTCTGCAAAAGATTTAAAGGTTGGATTATTTACCTCAACAGAGAATTTCTAATAAACTCTAAAATAAAAAGACATCCCCATACTTTTTGACACTTTTTAGAAAAGACATAAAAAAGCCCGAACTTCGCAAGAAGCTCGGGCTTTTTTGTTAGTTTACTCTAGCACTAAAAATAACTAGCGAAAATCTAAGCGGTTAATATTTCAGATCAAGGCGCGAGCGCACAGAGAAAGCATGAGCGTACATTAGTACGTGATTACTTTCGAGTACGATTGCAACGCCGAGTTGGAGGGAAATATAAAGCGCGTTTTAATCATCCCCACCCATACTCATCATGAACTGTAGGATATACCAGAACAGTAAGCCAACACTCGAGAACAATGATAATGAAGCTGCTACGTGTTGCTCAGTATGATATTCATGAATGATATTAGAAGTACTATAAAGCACAGATCCTGCCGCGAACAATATCATTGCGCCTGAGAACCAAAGGCCTAGTGAGAATCCGAAAAGGATACTTGCAAGAATCAAGCCCATTGCGATGAAGCCACCAATCATCAAGAAACGTCCCATAAATGAGAAGTTAACTTTTGTTGAAAATGCAGTGAAGGTTAACCCAGCAACTAGCGCAGCAGTAACTACGGCAGCATTTTGCAATAGTGTTCCACTAGGATCTCTCATTAAAGCCATGAAAATCAAAGGCATGAAAATGATTGATTCTGCAACTATAAATAAACCTAAACCAAGAT
>CALFUP010000055.1 GCA_937929875.1 uncultured Cocleimonas sp.
GTTACTGTTTGGATACGTGAACCACGCATACCAACACAAGCACCAACAGGATCAAGGTTTGGTACATTTGCACGTACCGCAATCTTAGAACGTGAACCAGGATCACGAGCAGCGCCCATGATGTCGATTAACTCTTGACCAATTTCAGGTACTTCTAAGTTAACTAACTCAGTAAGGAAAGCATCATCAATGCGACTCACGATAAGCTTTGGTCCGCCGCGGCCTTCTTCATCAATCTCTTGTAAAATGCCGCGCATACGGTCGCCCATACGAGCCATCTCACGAGGAATCATCATTTCACGAGGAATGATTGCTTCGCTGTTTTCACCAAGGTCTAATACTACGCCACGTCTATCAACACGCTTTACTGTGCCTAAAACTAGACCACCGACATTCTCTTGGAATGCATCAGCGACTTTTTGGCGTTCTGCTTGGCGTACTTTCTGCATGATTACTTGTTTTGCGATCTGTGCAGTAATGCGACCAAACTCGATAGACTCTACGCTTTCTTCTAAAAACTCGCCAATTTCTAAACCTAATTTGCGGTCATCAGCGTAGCTTTTTAGTATATGTCTTTCTGGAGATTCAAATTCTGGATCTTCATCATCCATGATTACCCAACGACGGTAGGTTTCGTAATCGCCCGTTTCACGATCAATATCAACGCGGAAATCTTGCTCTGCACCGTATTTTTTACGAGTAGCTGTTGCGATAGCAATTTCGACTGCTTCAAAGATGTCTTCTGCTTCTAAATTTTTCTCATTAGAAACGGCATCTACAACGTATAGTATTTCTTTGCTCATAATATATAACCTTTAGTCCAGAACTAATCTAGCTCTATCAATGGATTCAAATGGAATCTCAAATTCTTCATTGTCGACTTTAATATACACAGTCGATTCGGTAGTTTTAATCAAAGTACCTTTAAAATTTCTTCTTTCATTAATGGGTGTACGTGTACGTATTTTCATCGAGTCACCAAGATAATCTTGATATTGATCAGCGGTAAATAATACGCGATCCATTCCTGGAGATGACACTTCTAGAATATAAGCAACAGGAATAATATTTTCAACATCCAGTACCGCGCCAATTTGGCGACTCACAATGGCGCAATCATCAACGCTTATGCCTGTCTCATCACCTTTATCTTTTTCAATAAAAATGCGTAATAGGGCGCTTTCACGTTGTGGTCTGTATTCATATCCCCAAAGGACATAATCTAAACCTTCAACTGTGTTTTTAACGATGTTATCTAACTCATTTTGCACGTTATTTTGTAAGCCTTTGCATAATTATAAGTAATAAAAAAGCCCCGTGAAAACGGGGCTTTTTTATTATGAAGACACTAAAAAATTGTGCCTTACTGATATTTGGTAGCGGGGGCAGGATTCGAACCTACGACCTTCGGGTTATGAGCCCGACGAGCTGCCAGACTGCTCCACCCCGCATCAGAGGAGGGAGATTATAGGGAGTCTTTTTCTTAAGATCAAGGCTTTGTTAAAGTAAATTTGAATTTAAACCTGATTTTTTATTTTTGACAGTTAAAGCATTTTAAAAAATGACACCCCCCACCTTTTTTGCGTTTTTACGTTAGTTTTCTAAAACCTATAATCAGCTGAGATTGCGATTTAATGTAGGATGGTATGACGAATATTATTTAAGATGTTTAGTGATTACTTCTTCAAGCATTTCTTCACTCACTTGGCCATTAAAACTCTCTAAAACTATTTGCTCTGGGCTAATCACTAAAGTGTAGGGTAAGGCACCATCAGGGTTTCCGTATCTTGCTGATACTTCATAGGCTTCTTCAACACCATAGGAAGTAGGATAGTTTATTGCTATTTCATTATTTAAAAATTTGTCGACGTTTTCTTTGTCTTCTATAGCGACGCCTAAAAATTGGACGCTTTGTGCTTTATACTTTTCTTGTATTCCAACAAAGGCAGGCATTTCTGCCCGACAAGGGGGACACCAAGATGCCCAAAAGTTAAGAATGACTAACTTACCTTTATAATCAGCCAAATTCATGCGGCCACCATCTAACTGTGCCAGGCTGAAATCAGGGGCAGCCTGACCAACAATATTCTTATCGATCAGTGGTGGTTTATGACCTAAAGTTTCTTCAATGAAGTAAACGAGTTTTGAGTCGCCACCGAATACTTTTTTATGGATATCATTCTTAATGGCGTAAGCACTGGAGATCGCAAGAATCGCAATGATGGCGATGAATATGGGTAATTTTTTCATTGATAAAGAGTCTATCTAATTAAAGTAACAAAAAGTTTATTTTAATGTCTGTTTAAATTCTTGGATATGATCATTAAAATCTTTAGGGCCTTTGTAGCCTACAATACGATAAGGTCTGTTTTCCTTACTCATTTTATCAAAAAATAGTATAGCGGGTGGCCCGAATAAACCAAATTTTTCAAGTAAGGCTTTATCCAGATCATCATTAGGCGTTACATCCGCTTGAATCAATAAAGTTTCTTTTAAGGATTCAATCACATCTTTATCTGCAAAGGTTGTGAATTCCATTTCTTTACAAGAAATACACCAATCAGCATAAAAATCTAACATTACCGCTTGCTTGTTTTGTTTTGCTAACGCGAGCGCATCTTCTAAGCCTGCAACTCCTTTAACCTGTTTAAATACTAAATGCTGTGGTTCTGCAGATGTATGTGCAACACCACCGCCACCAAAACCTTTTAATGGTTTGATTAAACTCGCATTACCACTGGCTGCGCCAATTAATAAAGTCACCCCGTAAATTAATACCACTAAACCTGTTGCTTTAAAGAAGCGTTTCCAGCCGGTACTCGCTTCATTTAGAGCATCCAATGCGCCCATGTAAATACCCGTGAAGACTACCAGAATACCCGTAAGGATGACGATGATATCGAACGGTAAAATTCGTTCTAGCATCCAGATGCCAAGCGCCAACATCATAATGCCGAAACCCGCTTTGACGTTGTCCATCCACGCGCCTGCTTTAGGTAATATTTTCCCAGCCGAAGTTCCGATTATCAACAGTGGAACTCCCATACCTAAACCAAGAGCAAATAAGGATAAGCCACCTAGCACCACATCTTTAGTATTCGCGATATAAACCAAAGCAGCAATCAAAGGTGCTGTAACACAAGGGCCAACGATTAACGCGGATAAGAATCCCATGATTCCAGCATTCATCATGCTGCCGCCCGTTTGACTATTGCTGATATTGGTTAATTTGCTTTGTATGCTAGCTGGCATTTGTAGCTCATAAAAACCAAACATTGATAAAGAAAGTAACACAAACAGAATCGCGAAGGCTCCAATTACCCAAGGGTTCTGTAAGGCAACTTGTAAATTTTCACCACTTAAAGCGGCAATGACACCAACGATGGCATAAGTGATAGCCATTGCTAATACATAAGAGAGTGATAAAAAGAATGATTTTCTGGTGCTGTTATTACTACCTTGACCAGCAATAATGCCAGACAAAATAGGAATCATTGGGAATACGCATGGCGTAAAGGTTAAAGCTAAGCCCGCAAGAAAGAAGATAACTAAGGAATTGAAGAAGCTTCCATTAGTCAATTTATTGATTAAGTCACCTTGTTCGGAAACTTTCGTAGCAACCGGTTTTTTTGCGAGTTCATCACTAACGCTTGTTGCTGAAGATGTATCTGTATTAGAGACAGCATTACTATTAACTTTTGCAATTGTGGTTTTAACTATGCTTGAATTTGATGAGGTACTTGTATTTTTCTTATCTGTTGAAGCAGTGTTATTAGCAACATCATCAGCAATATCTTTCGCCGCAGCTAAATTAACCGTCTGTGTCTTATGCTGAACGGGGTAACAAACTCCCGTTAATTTAGAGCAACCCTGATAAGAAGTTTTAACGGTTACGGCATCGACTTTATTTGTACCGCTAAATACTAAAGGTAACTTCGCATCGAAGCTATCGTAATAAGTAACGATGTCACCAAAGTATTGATCGTTTTCTGCTTTACCTTCAGGCAATTGCGCTTCACCTAAACTAACGCCAGCTGGAGCATCAACCAATTCAAACTTGAATTTATGTTGATACAGATAATGACCTTTAACTATCTCCCAGCGCGCATTTAACGTTTGCTTGTTACTAGCGGATAAGTCAAAAACAAAGGCTTTATTAGGATCGAGGGTTTCATCGGCAGTACCTAAATTAGTGATGCCTAATTGTGATGCAAGATCAGACTTTTCTATAGACGTACTACTAGAAATCGCTGAACTTGAAGATACTGTATTTGTATCCACAAGATCCATCATCAAGCTTGATTTTTTCGCCAAGTCCATCGGGTCCATTGCAGGCGAAATATCCATAGCTGGAACAGGATCCATTGCTGGAGAAGAATCCATAACAGGAGTAGCAACCTTAATCAGCTGACCTGAATTAAAGTAAATTTTAAGATTTTCATGTTGTGGCGGATAGCAAATGCCTGTTAGTTTTGAGCAGCCTTG
>CALFUP010000056.1 GCA_937929875.1 uncultured Cocleimonas sp.
TAGTGCCATGTCATCCGATGCGTTTCGGGAGAACCAACGCTAGACCAAGCATCTTGGATTGTTCCTTTATCTAGACTTTCCCACTCTGATTTACGTAAATTCGTATCCCCAGCAAAAATACAGGGGCCACTTTTTTGCATCTTATCTAAGATAAATTTGGCTTGCTCTACCCGCAGATGTTTGCCGGGTTTCATGCTTTCCATGTGCGAAGTCATTACCGTCAATCCATTTAGTTTTAACGTGGTTAAGCCTCTGCCTTGTTCACTGTATTCGAATGATTCGTAGTTCGCATCAATTTTTTCACTGCGCACTGAGACGACTTCAAAATAAGAACGTTCAGGGATTTCTGGAGGGAAAACAGAAAAGCCAGCAGCTTTTAAATGCGGCTTAATATGCGCATGATAAGTACGTTCGACCACTTCTTGTAAAACGATGATATCGGGTGAGTTTGGTTTAAAGCCTTCACTAAACGCTTCTTCAATGGGAGCGCCTAATAAGATTTGAAACATTGCCGCTTCGGTTCGTTCATCGAGACTTTGATCTTCTAGGCCGTTTAAGTTCCAGCTAATCAGTTTCATTAAAAAATACGCCTATTCCATAACGGGGATTACTATTTTGAAATGGAAGAATATTATCAAAAAGTAGGGGGGTGTCATTTTATCGATTGAAACTCACCTAACTCTCTATTTTTAAATACTTTATCATAGTCAAACAGTTTGCCGTTCATGGCAATATACACGCCATTGGATTTGATATGTGCCGCTGCTAATGCAAACCCCATATTGAAAGGCGCATCGGAATGTTTAAACACATAAGGAATCATTGCACCCACAAGTACGATCGTTTTATCCATGTGTTCATGGGCTAATTTAATCGCTGTTTCAACCATTGTGTCGGTGCCATGAGTGATAACAATTTTTTCGGCTTTGGTTGTTTTACAGGCTTTAACGATGATTTCTCTATCTTCATCGGTCATATCAAGACTGTCTTTCATCATCAGTTGTTGTACTGATATATCAGCACGATCTCTACCTATAGCTAATAGTTCTGGCATGTGGGTTTCTATAAAATTCAACTCACCATTAAACTCATTATAGTTTTTGTCTATTGTGCCGCCAGTTAGGAGTAATTTAGTATGCATTGTTAAGTCCCTCGAGGTGTTTGAATTTTATTGACTAAAGAGTTTTTTATTTAAAACAATATTGATTTTGTTGCTTATGAGTTTATACACTAAGTGCATTACTATCAATGAGCCAGAAATTTTTGATCTAGCTTAAAAATATTGGACTTACTTAGGGTAAAGCTTTATCTAATCGAGGAACGGCAGCAATCAGCTTTTGCGTATAAGCATTTTGAGGGTTGCCACACACATCTGCGGTCAAACCTTGCTCAACCACTTTACCTGATTTCATGACGATGGTTTCATCGCATAAATATTCCACCACCGCGATATTATGCGTGATGAATAATAGGGTTAAATCACGTTGTTTTCTGATTTCTAATAGTAGTTGTAATACTTCTGCTTGAACGGATACATCTAGGGCGCTGGTAATTTCATCACAAACAATAAATTCAGGATTCAACGCTAAGGCACGAGCTAAACCAATACGTTGACGTTGACCTCCAGAGAATTCATGAGGATACCGCCATAAAAAATCTCGTTTCAACTGTACTGCTTCCATGACCTCCGCAGCCAGTTCTAAGCGTTCTTCATCGCTGTTACCGATACCATGTACTTGCATCGGTTCAGTAATCGTTTTAGCAATGAGTAAGCGAGGGTTAAGAGATGACTGCGGATCTTGAAAAGATATCTGCATCTTTTTTCGCCACGGTTTCATTTCTTTTTCTGATAAGCCTACGAGTTCATTGCCAGAAATCTTCACGCTACCACGCGTTGGTTTTTGTAGCTGTAAAATAGCTCTACCTAAGGTCGTTTTGCCGCTGCCAGATTCACCTACCAAAGCGACTATCTTGCCCTGGTGTATGTCTACAGAAACATCATCTACTGCGCGCACATGGTCAACAACACGTTGAAACACACCTTTACGAATAGGAAAGTAGACATCAAGGTTTTTAGTTGTGACTAGTGCTTCTGTTTTCGTATATTCAATCTCTCTTTTGGGTAAGTTTTCAGGAACAGCTGCTAATAGCTTTTGACTGTAAGCATGTGCTGGTTTTCGAAGTACTTGTTTGGTTTCGCCGAACTCAACCAATTTACCTTGTTTCATTACGCCGACTTTATCGGCAACTTGCGCGACTACACCAAAGTCATGAGTGATGAATAGAATACTCATATTTTTGCGTTGTTGTAACTCTCGCATCAATTTGAGTACTTCAGCCTGCACAGTAACGTCTAAGGCTGTGGTAGGCTCATCTGCAATCAACAAATCCGGCTCACAAGCAAGAGCCATTGCAATCATTATGCGTTGTCTTTGTCCTCCTGAGAGTTGATGCGGGAAATTATTGAAACGGCTTTCTGCATCTTTTAATTTGACGTCTTGCATTGCTTTGATCGCACGGGCTTTGGCAGATTCTTCAGCCATTTCAGGGTGATGAAGAAGTAAGGCTTCCATGATCTGTTCACCAACGCTGGCAACAGGGTTCAAAGAAGTCATTGGTTCTTGAAAGATCATCGCTATGCGCGAGCCACGTATTTTGTAGAGTTGTTCGTTTTCTAGCTCAAGCATATTGACGTTTTCGAATTCAGCTTTCTTGTCCAATCCAAGCTCAGCCTGTTTGCGCCAATTGAAGAGTATTTCACCGTTTGGGTGGCTACTTATTTTTTCGGGTAGGAGTTGAATGATGGATAAAGCCAATATTGATTTACCACTTCCAGATTCACCGACCAAGCAAAAGGTTTCACCTTTTTTTATAGTTAAATCAACGCCATCAACCGCTTTGATGATTTCATTACCAGTATTGAGATGCGTCGAGAGATTTTTTATCTCAACTAAAGTCTCTTTTTGGCTGTCTTGGTTGCTTTTTTCGCTTTCAGAACTCATCCAACGACACCTGCTTTCTTAGCCAATTGTGGGTCAATGGCATCACGCAAGGCTTCACCCATTAAGTTATAAGCGAATACTGTAAGGAAGATAGCACCACCAGGGTAAACCGCCATCCACCAATTAAAGGTTGATGATTGCACGGCTTGATTTAGCATTTGTC
>CALFUP010000057.1 GCA_937929875.1 uncultured Cocleimonas sp.
AATCGCTGGGCAGTCGGTACTTTCCCAAATACTCCTGAAGGCGAAGACGTTTTTTCAATTACCCAAGAACGCTTAGACAGTGCTCTTTTAAACTTCCCAAATCTCGCCGACAAATTAGCTTTCTTTATTGATTGGGATACAGATAACTTCAAGTCATCTATGACTGATTCTGAAGTGTTACTCACTTGGAACTTCCCTACCGAAAACCTAACGACAGTAGCACCAAAATTAAAATGGATACATTGTTCTGGCTCTGGTGTGGAACACTTAACCCCAATGGATTGGATGCCAGAAGGACTCACTTTAACCAACAACAAGGGCATTCATGCCGCCAAAGCAGGTGAATTTGGTTTAATGGCTGTATTGATGTTGCACTCACACATTCCAGCAGTGGTTAGCAATCAACGCAGTCACACCTATGATTCGTTATATGCCTCACCCATAGCCGGCAAAACACTAGTTGTGGTTGGCCCTGGAAGCTTAGGCGGAGCTGCTGCGAAAAAAGTCCAAGCATTAGGTGTACACGTGATTGGAGTCAATCGAAGTGGTAATCCTGTAGACGGTTGTGATGAAGTAGTAACAACTGCAAAATTAGATGACGTTTTACCATTAGCTGATTATCTACTTGCTTCTGCACCTGATACTGTTGAAACGAGAGGTTTGATGAACAAGCATCGCTTAAATCTATTGAAACCCAAAGCTGGAGTTATCAATATCGGGCGAGAGGCCATCATGGATTATGACGCTCTTTGTGACAAACTCGATGAAGGTAGTTTAGCAGGAGCAATTCTAGATGTTTTTGACCCTGAACCAATTGAGGAGTCATCTCGTTTATGGAACACAAAAAATCTCATTATCACACCTCACATTTCTGCTGATGATGGAGATGCATATATTCAAATGACTTTACATTTATTCTTCCGAAATATGCAACGTTATTTAGCTGGAGGTGGTTTACTTAATCCAGTGCGCCCAGAGTTGGGATATTAGTTTCCTAAAAGCTTAAAACTGTTCAAAAATAGTTCTAAAAGTTAGGTTTACACGAGGCTCAGTTACTCTGGTCGTTTTGGGTAGACTGTGTTGCCAATGTTTTTGCGTAACACCTTTCATGAAAAGCAAACTACCTCTCTCTAAAAGCAACGAGATATTTTCTTTAGTCCTTTTATGTTTGAATGAAAACTTACGTTCCGCACCTAAACTAATTGACGCGATAGTTGGCTCCTCACCTAACTCCTTTTCATCGTCACTGTGCCACGCCATCCCTTCAACTCCACTATGATAAAGGTTGAGCAAACAACTATTAAAGGACGTCTGGGTTTGCTTCTCGACCAAGTTCTTTAAACTAGATAATGCTGGAACCCAAGGTAGCGCTGTTTTAGTAGTATTTGAATAAGAGTATTTTAAAGCACTATCACCATACCATGCAGTTTTACGATTGGTGATAATATGTCTACCATAAATAAATAACTCATCATGCCTCCAACGTATATTTTGTATCAACTCTGACAACAATATACTAGCAGCGTCATCATCATCGATAAACTGACCAAAATAATAAACCTCACCATCATACGGAAGAATATTTATTTGATAATCAAAACCGAATAAATCCATTGAAACTCCAAAACTTAAATGAACTAAACATTACAATTGACACCCCCCACTTTTTGAAGCTCTATCAAAATCCAATATTGCGCATTATTTAAAACATATTACAAATAGACAAAGCCAATACAAGGTTTTGTAGTTAGAATGGCAGTGGTATACTCATCACACACTATCATAATGTTTACCTTAATAAGAAACCCAAACACTAAACTATGAAACTTTTTAAATCAGGCATGTTCTGGTTATTCTTCCTAATACCGATGGCGCTAGGAATAACCTACTATTATAAATTCGCAAGCTACCAATATCAGGCAACAGCACATTTCACCATTGAGAAAAGTGGCAAAGAACAAGCAGACCCATTAGGTGCATTGACTGGTTTGCCAGGTAACGTTTCATCAACTCGCGATGCATTAATCATCAAAAACTTCATAGAGTCTCGTGAAGTAATTGAACGTACCCGAGATGATTTTGACTTGAAAAAACTCTATGCTCGAGAGGACAAAGACTGGCTTTCGCGATTAGAAAAAAATAGCAGCATTGAGGAAATTATTGAATATTGGCGGAGCAAAATAAGTGTAGAATTTGATCTAGCCTCAGGTATTGTAACTTTGGGTGTTATGGCTTTTGAACCCAATGAAGCAGTTGAAATAATCAACGCAGTACTAAAAGAGAGTGAAGAATTAGTCAATAACCTCTCAGAAAAATCACGACAAGATAGCTTAGCTTTTGCCCGGAAGGAACTAAAAAATGCTGAAACTAAATTAAAGAAGGCAAGAACTGATGTCAGGGAGTTTCGTGAAAAAGAACAATCTCTCAGCCCTGAAAAAAATGCTGAATCTAAAATAACATTGGTCGAAGAACTTGAAGCTGATCGTGCTCGTGCAGAAGCAGAATTACAAAGTTTAAGATTAGAATTACCTGATAATTCACCTAGAATTCAAATTGCAATTTATAAAGTTGCTGCGCTTAAACAACAAGTATTAAAAGAAAGAGAAAGAAGCTCTAGAAGCAATGGTTCTAAAGATGCAAAAACAATGAGTTCAATCATTTCAAAATATGAAGAATTGATTACAGAACAAGGCTTTGCTGAAAAATCGTATGAAGTAGCTCTAATAAATATAGAAACGGCACGTATAGATGCTACTCAACAACAAAGATATTTAACGATGATTGTTTATCCACAACTTCCTGAGGATCCAATTAAACCTAATCAACCCAATGATTATATCGTCCTGTTTCTTGCCTGTTTATTAATGTGGGGAATCCTTAGTTTAATCTTAGCATCTATAAGAGATCATGCTGGGTGGCTTTAAATAATGTTAAATATTTTTTAATTGATTATGAATACTGGTAATTAGTGTGGAGTTATTCCAAGCATTAAATGTTCAAGGTAGGGTTATTTCGGCACTTACCCTTCGTGAAACACGGGCTCGTTATGGGAATAGTAAGCTAGGCTTCTTTTGGGCTTTGTTTGAACCTTTTGCACATATCACTGTTTTTATAGGTATATTTTCTGCACTAGGCCGTGCTGTTCCTTTGGGAGACAGTATGGGGTTATTCATGCTAACCGGAATAATTCCCTGGTTACTTTATAGCAATACAGTAAGTAATGTAATGGGTGGACTTAATTCAAATAAATCTCTGCTTGGCTATCCCCAAGTAATGCCCATGGACATAACCATTTCACGTGTTGTTTTAGAGGCTGCAACATTATTTATTGTTATGCTACTATTTTTAGCAGGCTTCTTTTATCTTGGAGTTAGAATTGAAATTGATAGCTTTCTACAGATGTTTAGTGCTTATGCTTTACTTATTTTATTAGCTACAGGTGTTGGCTTAATCAATGCTGCTATCGTTCCAATTTATCCATCTTATCAAAGCATCTATAGTGCTTTCTCTAGGCCATTATATTTTATTTCAGGAGTGTTCTTTACTGCAGACTTTCTCCAGCCTGAAGTTTTTGCTGCAATTGACTTTAACCCTTTGATTCATTTAATTGAATGGTTTAGATCTGGGTTTTACCCTAGCTTCCAAAGCCATCTGTATGATCCTGAATATGCAGTTGCAGTCTGCGTAAGTGTTTTTGCATTAGGCCTTATAGTGGAGCGTGTCAACAGTAAGAAGGCTAGACAAGTATGATAGAGTTTCAGAAAGTCTCGAAATCCTATGCTATTAAGAATGGTAAAAATACTATTTTAGACAATGTTAGCTTTACATTTCCTGAAAAGAAAAATATTGGTGTTTTGGGTGTAAATGGAGCAGGTAAATCAACCTTGTTACGCCTAATTGCAGGAAGTGAATACGCAGATAGCGGTAAAATCATTCGAAGAGGAAGATATTCATGGCCTCTTGGTTTTTCTGGTTCTTTTCACCCTTCATTATCTGGGATCGAAAATTTACGATTTGCCTGTAGAATATATGGTTGTGATATCAAGTACGTTACCGACTATGTTAAGGATTTCTCTGAGTTAGGTAAGTACATTGAAGAACCCATAAAGACATATTCCTCAGGTATGCGCTCAAGACTAGCCTTCGCTTTAAGTATGGCAATTGATTTTGAAGTCTACCTCGTTGATGAAATCATGGGTGTTGGCGACCAAGGTTTTCAAAAAAAATGCCACGATGCATTTGAATCAAAGCGTGAAAAATCTAGTATTATCATGGTTTCACATAGCATGAATACTATTAGAGATTATAGTGATGTAGCAATATTACTAACTGGTGAAAGCCTAGAAATACACCATGATGTAAATCAAGCAATTGATCTTTACAACGATTTAACTAAAGCCTAAATTAATCAAGGCAACCACTGTTGAGGCAATCCCTTAGTTTGTAACAATGCAGCAATATCCATACTCAATGCAATCGACACATGTACTAAAACACCACCCCAAATAGATCGTGTATGCAGTGCTAACACCCCCAAAAAAAGTCCAAAGAAGATTGCACCACTAGCTTCTAACCATGGTTTTGAAAGATGTATCATCATGTATGGCACAATCATGATAAAAATAGCATTGACACCGAAGACAGGACGACAAGCTTGTAAAATAAAGCCACGAAAAAAGAACTCGACACAGAAAAATTGGAATAAATACAAAACTTCCCAAGCAATTAAATCAAGCCAACTTCGATGCGCTAATTTATAAAAGGGATAATGATTCGTGAAATCTTCTCGAAAACTCACGATAACGACAAAACATAAAATCGGCGCAACTAATAGAAAATACCATTTTTTATGTTGATTTAATTTACCCAACCCTAAGCCATAATTACTCATTGGCTCTTTTAGAATCCATTTAATCGTAATAACAGGGATGATAAGAAAAGTAATTAAATGCCAAAAGGCCCACCATGCCTGCGACATTAACGGAAAAAAAGTTTCACGGCGTAAAGATCTAATTACATTTGCAGCGTTATCAGTGGTTTGGCTAAACCATAAGTCTAAAGCGGCATAAAAAGTGGTATTAAATTTAAAATAGTGCAGCATCAATAAACATAAAGCGACAACCATCAAAACAATCGCAGGACGCTTATCCCAAACATAAAGATCTCTTTTAACGTCTTGTGAATCAAACGATTCTGAATGAATATGTTGTAATAAATCAAGAAATTTACGAAGTACAGTCATTCATATATTGTATCTTATGTCCTCATAATTTACATGAAGGTAAAGCTTGAAAATCTAGATGACTATTAAAAGTCATATAATTTAGAGAGACCTGTCACTTTTTAACTACTATAACTATCTAACTTTTTTGCTAAAATAAAACATGCCTACAGAACTAGATAACTTAAAACTCCGTTTACGTGAATTCGCCAAAGAACGTGATTGGGATCAATTTCATTCGCCCAAAAATTTTTCCATGGCAATGATTGTTGAATGCGCCGAATTGGTTGAACACTTCCAATGGCTAACTGATGATCAAAGTAAAGAGTTGCCCGCCGATACTTTAAAGGAAGTTCGTTTAGAAATGGCTGATATCTTTTTATATTTAATTCGATTGGCAGATAAATTAGATGTTAATTTAATTGATGCGGCCAACGACAAAATAAAATTAAATGCCCTGAAATACCCCATTGAAAAATCAAAAGGGCTCGCCACTAAGTACAATAAACTATAGCCTTAAATAAATTTCATTTTTTCGTAAATTATTCAGTCACTCATTCAAGCTGACGTTAATTCATCCAATAAAGATTGGTTACGCTGACGTTGTTTCTTCAACGTAATTCGATTGGCTTGGAATACGCTTTCTAGCTGGTGCATTGCCTTAGCAAAATCGTCATTTATCACAACGTAATCGAACTCATGGTAATGTGCCATATCAGCACAGGATTGAGCTAAACGCTTCTGGATCACTTCATCTGAATCCGTTCCACGACCTCGCAATCGGCTTTCCAACTCAGCACGGGAAGGTGGCAAAATAAAGATAGATGAAGCAGCTGGCATTATCTTGCGCACTTGTTGCGCTCCCTGCCAATCTATCTCCAAAATGACATCGATACCTTTTGAAGTAATATCTTCTACTGCCTTTTTAGATGTACCGTAGTGATTACCAAAAACACTAGCGCTCTCTAAAAAATCACCATTTCCAATACCTTCCAAGAACTCTTCTGCACTTATGAAATGATAATGTTTTCCATCAACTTCACCTTCTCGCTTAGCACGAGTAGTATGCGAAACTGCCATTTCAGCGTCATCTAAACCTTCTAAAAGTTTGGTGATAAGGCTAGTTTTACCTGCACCCGATGGAGCAGAAATGATATAAAGTGTTCCAGAACTCATAGTTTTCTCTTAATTCGTATTTTCATTGAGCATTTAATAAATATGGCACACATTATCACCGTACCCGCGTTCTCTGACAACTATATCTGGCTAGTTTGTGACGACAAGCAAGAAAATGCCGCGATTGTTGATCCCGGCGACGCTAAACCCGTCATTGCTGCCTTAAAAAGTAACAACATTACCCCAGCAGCTATTTTGATCACTCACTTTCATAATGATCATGTTGGTGGCATTGCAGAATTGTTACGTGAATACCCTGGCTTAGCAGTTTACGGCCCGCATTCAGAACGTATTCCACATATCACGATCAAACTCAGTGGCGACGAAACTGTTCGTATCGACGAAATTGATGAAGAGTTTAAAGTAATGAATGTTTACGGTCATACTGCAGGGCATATCGCTTACTTTACAAATGACGGAACGCAAAACAGATTATTCTGCGGGGACACCATTTTTGCCGCAGGTTGTGGCCGCGTATTTAACGGCACGATGGAGCAGTTGCATGATTCACTTGCTAAAATAGCTGAACTTCCTGAAGACACATTACTTTACTGCGCACATGAGTACACCATGGCAAACATCGGTTTTGCTAAATGGGTAGAACCTGAGAGTGCTGATTTGTTAGCGCGTGAACAAACCGCGCAAGCAATGCGTGATAACAATCAACAAACAGTCCCATCATTATTATCTTTAGAAAAAAGTACCAATCCGTTCTTGCGCACGCATTTAGATCATGTCGTAGAAAAAGTCGCTATAGAAACAGGAAAAACACTAAATAACTCAACAGAAGTGTTTGCAGCTATGCGTACTTGGAAAGATACCGAATATGATTAAATGGAGGATAAAAATGACACCCCCCCACTTTTTGAACCTATTTTTAATAACTTAAGGAAGATCTGATTACGTCGATATAATAGAAGCGCAAAAAAAAAGAGTATGTAAGTGTCAAGAAGTAGGTCGTAAAAGTCCTCTTATTACACCGATATTCGGGAAAGTTTCAGATGCTTTTATTAATCTAATAAAATATTGGACCAGAATTTCCTTAAGTATCAAACTCAATACTCTGGTGACTACCGTCACAATAAGGCTTATTTGCAGATGCGCCGCAGCGGCATAACGCAGTCATTCCGGATTTCTCTTCTACTGTTCCATCAGATAATTCAATTGTTAAAGAGCCTTTGATTAATAATGGACCACCTTTGCTAACAATAACCTTAGTCGAACCAGTTATCGTTTCTTCAATCTCTTTAATCACGTCACCTTCGATAGATAATGCCCCTGACGGACATTGCTTAACCTGCTCAATAATATCTTCAGACGTTTTATG
The DNA here is from genome assembly GCA_937929875.1 of uncultured Cocleimonas sp. Lineage (GTDB taxonomy): Bacteria > Pseudomonadota > Gammaproteobacteria > Thiotrichales > Thiotrichaceae > Cocleimonas. The sequence continues at coordinate 7,725 of CALFUP010000057.1, forward strand.
ATCCAACTGTACCCAAGGTCTATTCTCAGGATTAAACACTTCAGGCAAACCAGCAAAACATTTTTTAGAATGAGTGCACATAGTGGGCTGCCAAACAATAGTAAGATCATCTTTGCTATAACGTTTAATTACTTCTTTCATTATAATATCCTATTGCTGAAGTTTTTCTATTGAGGGTTCTTCTGAATATAAGTCACAATTTCTTGACTAAGACGGCTGACAGCCTGACTCTGGGCTTTTACATATGCACCATAGCTAGAAGATGATGAGGTACCTATAGCAGATACGGGCACTTCAATCACCGCACGCTTCACTAGCAACTCTTTATTATTGTTAACTAAACGCCAACGTGCATTTAACACGGCACTTTTACCTATTTGACCATCGAAGCTTTCAATGTCGATACGTACTTGATAATTAGGCTTGAAAGACGACTTCCAAGGATACTCTTCAATGCGTTCAGTTTTCAATAGTGATGAAAAATTGTCTGTTAGTGCTTTGACTAACTCCTCTTTATAAGAGCCACCCCATTGATGCATTTCAGCAATAATGATTTCGGTATTATTTTTACGACTTACAATCTGTGGGCGATTCAATAATCGAGGTATTTCAACTGGTCCTATTCCAACACTAAGTTTGTTATTGATAGTTGAAGAATTAGGTAAAGGTGAAGATAGAGAATAAAATTTCGTACCACCAATTGAACCGGCACCTGTTCCGCTATCAGAACCACTACAAGCAGTTAAAAAACTAAGCATAAATGGGAATAAAACTAAAAACTGTTTTTTCATATACATTGGCCTTGAATTAATCTATTTACCAAAAATCACTGAATTCGGTTTACGCTGAATTGTATCGGCTAATACCGAAAATGATTTTGATGCTTCGCTTAAATCATTAATTAATAACTGCAAACGATACTGTAAGCCCGAGTCTTCACCCAGTGTGGCATTTAAACCTTTATCCATCGTGTTACTCGCTTTACTGACACTGTTAAGAGTAACCGATACATCTTTTTGTAATTTATTAGCAACATTATTAAAGGTTCGCATGCTTTGATTGGCATCTTTTTGTAATTTATTAGCAACATTGCTGAAGCTTTTCATGGTATTACTGGCATCTTTTTGCAACAAATTGGTAGCGTTTCCAATTTTCCCTATTGCTGAGCGACTGTCCAAAATTAACTGACTGATATCCTTAGTGGCTTTTTTTGCATTATTAAGCATTGCAAGGAGCTCACCAGAAAAACCTTCTTGATCAAGCTGTTGACTGATACGACCGAGACTATCAGTAGTAGTCGCCAATCCGCTAAGCATTTGCTTAATATCATTAGAGCTTACTAATGCGGTAACACTGGCAAGCGTTTTGTTAAGCTCTCGAGATACTTCAGTTGCATCAAAGTTCAACAACCCAGTTTTTGCAATCGTAGTAGGGAATCGAGGCACATTATCGTCAGTACTAGCTAGCAGCTCGAATTTTGGTTCACTACTTTTGTTTATTTCATCTGTACTCGCTGGCATATTCAAAGCAATAAATTGAGCACCGGTAATTAAACTATCGACAGTTAATTGTGCAGCTAAACCATCGGCAACAAGACCTCGAAGTAGTTCCTCGGCTTCTTTTGCATCTTCATCCCGTGAAAATTTATCAATATTAAGAGACACTTTTACTCTGGCTTTGATATGACTACCATCGTCAGTCTTCACCAATCGAATACCTTCAACTTTACCGACTTTAACGCCACTAAATTCTATAACCGAACCCCGACTTAATCCGTGCAGCGAATCATCAAAATACATTTCATAAAATAACTTATTATCTTTTTGGGTATTATCTTGAGCAACTTTATAAGACTCGAAAAGCCTAAAGGCACGCTCTCCATCTATCTCTTTACTAATTCTAGACTTCGGTGTCTCAAACGCTATACCTCCAATTATTAACGATGTTAAGGACTCCATACGTGCAGATACACCAGCAGAATTTACCTCTACTTCAACTCCACTAGCATTCCAAAAGCGCGTATTGCTTTTTACTTTCGCGTCATAGGGCTCATGAATATAGATGAAAACATCAATGTTATCTGTTGTCGGGCTTAAGCGATAACTCGTGACTTCACCCACGTTAATTTTATTGAAATAAACGGGTGAGCCTACATCAAGCGAACCTAGACTATTGGTTCTTAGCGTTATTCTCGTACCTTCTTTTTTACTGGTGATGTAAGGCGGTGAGGGTAAACCATTATAAGTTTCTAACGGTTCGCTTCTTACACCCGGGTCAATTCCTATATGAACACCTGAAAGCAAGGTATCGAGACCACTCACACCCTGAAATGAAATACGTGGTTTTACTACCCAAAACCGAGTGTTACTTCCCAGGATTTTAGCCATGCTTGGGAAAATTTCAGCAGTTACTCTCACTTTGTTTAAATCATCCGTCAAATCTAAAGTTTTAACTTTACCGACAACTACATTTTTATAGCGAATAGGTGTTTTCTTCTCTTCTATTCCAGCCGCTTCGTCAAAAGTAATATCAATCATGGTGCCGCGTTCAGAATAGTATTTAAACAGTAACCAACTGCCAATTAATATTGCTGTAAGTGGAATTATCCAGATAAGCGAGAAACGCGCTTTCGGCCTTACCTGAGCAGTAGGCAATTGGTTTGCTACTTTGCTGGACTCTGCTTGTGTCATTATTTTTCTACCAACCTATCGCCATTCATTTCAATCACACTATCATCTTCTTGCTCTGACTCATCAGCTAATTCAGGCTCGGGTAAATTATCCCAAATCAATCGCGGATCAAACGAATTAGCCGCGAACATCGTCAATATAACAACGGCTGCAAATGATAAAGCACCTAAATCGGGACTCACACTGGCGGTATTACCAAACTGTACCAGTGTCACTAAAATCGCGATCACGAATACATCGACCATTGACCATCTACCAACAAATTCTGTAAAACGATACAACTTGGTGCGATCCTTAGGATGCCATTGAGCTTTTGTATTAATACTCACCAGCAATAAAATCAAAATGATTAATTTAAGCACTGGAATAACGATACTAGCGACAAATATTAGCAATGCCAACGGCCACAAACCCGCTTTTAATAACTGCATTACACCGCTCAAAATTGTATCTGGCTGACCATCACCCCAAAATGAAACGGCCATAATCGGTAAAACATTGGCTGGAATATATAAAATCATCGCCGTGATCAAAAGCGCCCACGTTCTATTCAGACTATTTGGTTTCCGTGAATGCATAATAGACTTACAACACGGACAAATTAAATCATCATCACTATTAATCTCGCTAGCAATGCGACTATTTATCTCATCGTTAGTTGTCTGACGCGTAGGCAATGAACTCATGGTGCTGCAAAAATGGCATGAAATCAGTCCTGCATTGCGTGCTGATGTGACTTCGTAAGGCACTATTGCTTATTAACCAGTATAGCTTCAAACATTCTCATTTCTCAGACACTTTCATTTTTCAAACACTCTCATTCTCAGGTACTAGGGTTGATCCGCCATATTATTTCTCAATCTGGTCCATACATCTTGCGGATTCAAAGAATGAGACATTAAAGTCAAAGACAATATTAATAATATAAAAGCATATAATGAGATGCCGAACACTACATCAGCATAATCACCCAGCTTTACCAATGAGACGATTACCGCCAACATAAAAATTTCTAACATTCCCCAGGTATCAGTACTACGCAGAAAACGAAATACTGGAGCCGTATAATCATTAAATTTATCTCTTTTAACCTGCATTAAAATATAGATTGTGCCCAACAACGTAGTCAGCGGAAATAAAATCGTGGTTAGAAATAACAAGATTCCTAATAGTGGCATGCCAGCCTTAAATAATGATAAAGATGTGGAGAATAACGTCCCTTCTTGGACAAAACCTAAAGCCTTTAATGAAAGGAATGGAAACATATTCGCAATGATATAAAACAATAGGCCTGTGATAGCGAACGCTAAACTTCGGTCAACGGAGTTTTTTTGATTAGTGAACAATACAGCATCACATCGCATGCAATAAGCTACTTCACCCACAGCCAACCTTGGTGTTGTTTGGAGTAAATCACAATCATGACAAGCAATTCGATTGAACGCGATTGCCGGCAAACCTGTTTCTTTCATATGCGCAATTTTGACAGAAATTAACCTTTAAATCCTCTTAAATGAGTTTAAAAGCACACCCCCCCACTTTTTGACAGTATCTCAACGTGATCTCACAGAGATTCGACGTTTAATTGCTGAAATTGTTCAATTTGGATTAATCATAAATTCAAAACAAAGTCGCTTTACTTAGACAGCCAATTATTTTTCATAGCAAAAAAGGTCAAACCTATTAACAAATTAGCGACCAATATTGGCAATAAAATCATGACAAATATCTCACTCACAGCAAAAGTCTCTTTAGCAACAACCACCTGCAAGGTATGAATCATCGTCACAAAAATACCCATCAATGAGATCATAAATACCAATCCAGCCAATGGCTTTCTTAATAACAGAAAAAGACAGCCAATGGTTCCACCGAATACGCCAACCGCAAAACCACCTGTAGCCCAAGCAGGACGACCTTCAATAATCGCACGATGGGTATCAGGCAAATCAGCGACAAAGTCAGGCTTCATTTGCATCATATAATTGATGATGCCGCCAACATTCCACAGCAACCCTAATATCGCAAATAGCCAAAATGCCCAATGTATTTTGTTATTCATTCGTTCGTCCTTAAATTTACCCATTATTAATATACTGATATTTGTATGTGAGAATGTCTCACAGAATCAAATCTCTAACAATTGCTGTTGCCCATTATCCAAACCATCAATCGTCCATGACCCTACTCGATAACGGATTAATCGCAACGTAGGATAACCAATCGCTGCCGTCATACGCCTCACTTGTCTATTACGGCCTTCAGCAATAGTAATCTCTAGCCAACTATCAGCTACGGTTTTTCTTACTCGCACTGGTGGATCACGATCCCAAAGCTTAGGCGGTTCTGCTATTTTTTTCACTTTAGCAGGCTTAGTTAAACCATCTTTCAACTCAACACCATCTCGTAATGGCTGGATATCCGCTTCGCTAGGCTCACCTTCAACTTGAACCCAATACGTCTTACTCATTTTATGTTTAGGGCTAGCGATACGGTTTTGCAACTTTCCGTCATTGGTAAGCACCAACAACCCCTCGCTATCTCGATCTAATCGACCTGCCGCATAAACACCTTTCTCACTGATAAAATCGGCCAGCGTTTTACGCCCTTCTGTATCCGTAAATTGCGTTAAAACACCAAAGGGTTTATTGAATAGAATAATTTTTGCCATAGCGCTGAACTATCACATACAAAGTGGTATTTGTCTTATGTTTTGCTATCTTAGAGTGAGCAAAATCTAGAAGGTTATTGATGGATTTTCGCAATAAAGTATTGGAAAAAGGTTAAGTCAGTGTGCTGATTCACTCGAACACATAGAAAATGACACCCCCCTACTTTTTGATGGTTTTTTTTCGATTAGAGTGTGTTTATTTAGATTTGAGTGTGTTTATTCAGATTTGAATGGATGTTTTCGATGATAGCTTTGATTTAACTCAGCGAAATATGCAGCTTCCCTCGGCATTTCCTTACGGAAAATAGCCCTGCTTGTCGTGATCAACTACCTCTTCGATTTCTAGGAAATCTAAAGAGGCACTTGAATAGTCCCACTCAAAGCCTCATATTCTAGGCTTATCACATTTAATAAAACTCGGAGTTTTAAATGGGCGCCATAGGAACAGTCTTTTCACTATATAAACCCTCAACGTGGAAGGCAAAAGGCCTGAAATGGTCGATTGGTTTGCTCATTGTCACTCTATTAATCATAAGCCTTATTTTGATGTTTTATTGGAGTCGTGAGCCTTCTCGTTTTGATGTTAACGAGAACGCGCAAACTTATGCAAATGAAATGGGCGCGGATATGGTGACGGGTTTTACAACCACTGCAACCCTTTCCCATTTGATGAAAACATTGGTCGATAAGCCCGGTGGATTTATTGAGAACGATCGTATACCACCCGGTGTGGTGATGGATAATATGCCAAATTGGGAGTTTGGTGTGTTAGTTCAAACCCGTGACATGGCATTGGCTTTAAGAAATGATTTTAGTCGATCTCAATCACAATCCATTGAAGATCAAGACTTGATCAACACTGCGACTAAATATCATACAGATACCAATTTATGGATTTTACCGCCTGCAGAAAGCCAGTATAAAGATGGTACTAAAACCTTAGATAGCTACCTCTCACGCTTATCAAAGACCTCCGAGAAGAATGCTCAGTTTTATGCCCGTGCAGATAATCTTAGAGAGTGGTTAGACCTTGTTCAAAAGCGTTTAGGCTCATTAGCACAAGAATTGAGTTCGAGCGTCGGCAGAGAGCAAGTCGATTCATCAATGGTTGGCAATGGTGATGCAACCGCAACTCAATCTACTCCTACGGGCGGCACTAATTTTATTCAAACTGACTGGACTAAAATTGATGATGTGTTTTTTGAAGCGCGTGGACAAACTTATGCGTTGATTCATTTGCTAGAAGCGATCGAAATCGATTTTGCTGAAGTTTTAAAAGATAAAAATGCTAATGTGAGTATTCGTCAAATCATTCAGGAGTTAGAAGGCACTCAGCAAGCAATTTGGAGTCCTGTGATTCTTAACGGTAAAGGCTTTGGCTTTGTGACTAATCATTCATTGGTAATGGCATCTTATGTATCACGCGCTAATGCGGCTTTGAATGATCTGGCGAGATTATTGAAAGATGGTTAAATCTAAGGTTTCTTTTAATATATATGACAGATTCCTTCGATTAAAAGGAATCTGTAGAGAACTTAGAACTTAGAATTTAGAACGAAGAAACCAAAATATTAGCAGATACAATAATTGTTGCTGCAAGCATTAGGCTTATCGAAATAAGTGATATGAATGATAGCTTCATGATGGTCTCCTTGTCTTTAATGGTTGATAAGTTCTAGATTATTGTTTTGTCGTTCTAAGTTCCGTGAAATACATCACAGTATTCAGAATGGGTTTATTTAGTTAAAAATGACACCCCCCACCTTTTTGACCCTTTTCAATCTACAAGCTATTCCAAAGGGTTTAATTCAGCGCTACACTAAGCGTATACAATTAATTTAGGAATTAGTCTCATGCCAGAATATCGTTCACGCACCACAACCCACGGCCGCAACATGGCGGGCGCACGCGCACTTTGGCGCGCTACTGGTATGAAAGATGGAGATTTTGATAAGCCGATTATTGCAATCTCAAACTCATTCACTCAATTCGTACCCGGACACGTTCACTTAAAAGACATGGGTCAATTGGTCGCACGTGAAATCGAGAAGATGGGCGGCGTTGCAAAAGAATTCAATACCATCGCTGTCGATGATGGCATCGCAATGGGACACGACGGTATGCTCTACAGCTTGCCATCTCGCGAGATTATCTCAGACTCGGTTGAATACATGGTAAACGCGCATTGTGCGGATGCTTTAGTGTGTATCTCAAACTGCGACAAAATCACACCGGGCATGTTGAACGCGGCGTTGCGTTTGAATATCCCTGTAATTTTCGTTTCTGGTGGCCCGATGGAGTCAGGCAAGGCGATGATTAATGAGCAAGTCGTAAAACTCGACTTGGTTGATGCAATGGTTTCTGCTGCTGACAAAAGCAACACCGATGAAGATGTTAGAAACATGGAAGTGTCGGCCTGTCCTACCTGTGGTTCTTGCTCGGGTATGTTTACCGCTAACTCAATGAACTGTTTGACGGAAGCTTTAGGTTTATCGCTTCCGGGTAACGGTTCGATGTTAGCAACACACTCAGACCGTGAAGAGTTATTCTTAGAAGCAGCGCGCCAGATTATGGTGCTAACAAAGCGCTATTACGAAGAAGACGATGAGACTGCATTGCCACGTAACATCGCTAACTTCAAAGCGTTTGAAAACGCGATGAGCCTTGATATCACTATGGGTGGTTCGACAAATACAATTCTACATTTATTAGCAGCAGCGCACGAAGGTAAAGTTGATTTCGATATGGACGATATGGATCGTTTATCTCGCACTGTGCCTAACTTGAGTAAAGTGGCTCCTGCGACACAGTTATTCCACATGGAAGATGTGCATCGTGCGGGAGGTGTTTTCAGAATTTTAGGCGAGCTTGAACGCGGTGGCATGTTACACACAGATGTAAATACAGTTCACGCAAAGACCATGGGCGAAGCCCTAGAAAAGTGGGATATCAAACGTAACCCTTCGGAAGAAGTACAAACCTTCTACAAAGCGGCACCAGGCAATGTACGCACGGTGCACGCCTTTAGCCAAAGCAAGCGTTGGGATAGTTTAGACATTGATGATGTAAACGGCTGTATACGCGACTTTGAACACGCTTATTCAAAAGACGGGGGTTTAGCAGTGCTTTACGGCAATATCGCTGAAGACGGTTGCGTGGTTAAAACTGCGGGTGTTGATGAACACATTTTAAAATTTTCTGGTCCAGCGCGTTTATTCGAGTCTCAAGATGATGCGGTTGAAGCGATTCTTGACGATAAAATTGTTGAAGGCGACGTGGTTGTGATCATTTACGAAGGCCCGAAAGGCGGCCCGGGTATGCAGGAAATGCTTTACCCAACGAGTTACTTGAAAGCACAAGGCTTGGGCAAAGCCTGTGCTCTAATCACTGACGGTCGTTTCTCCGGTGGTACTTCAGGATTATCCATCGGTCACGCTTCACCAGAAGCAGCAGAAGGTGGCGCAATCGCTTTAGTACAGGAAGGCGATATGATTGATATCGATATTCCGAACCGTGGAATTTCACTTCGAATTTCTGATGGTGAGATGGCACAGCGTCGTGCGGATATGGATGCAAAAGGCAGTGCTGGCTGGAAAGCTGGTCCTCGTCCTCGTAATGTAACTCCTGCGCTTCGCGCTTATGCGGCGTTAGCTACTTCTGCTTCGAAAGGTGCGGTTAGAGATGTGTCTCAAGTTGAAAAGTAACTTAGAGACATGCGTTTCCTAAAAGTATTTATTGTTTTCCTTACTGTTTTTATAAGCTTTTTCACCACTTCCCATGCTAATGAAAACTTATCGAGCGAAAAACTATGGCAATTTTATGAAACGTGGCTACAAGCTAATTATCCCGCAGGAAAGCAAGCGCTTAATGCGGGTGCGAGTGAACAACAATTAGCAAAGTTTGAGTCGCAAATTGGCATTGAACTACCAGCCGATTACAGGGAATTTTTGAGTATACATAATGGCCAGCATCATACAGCTGCTGGGCTGTTAGTGGGTCATGAGTTCTTCCAAACGAGTGATATTCTAATTGAATGGAAGTTAATGAAAAAGCTGTTGGATGACGGAGTCTTTAAGCATAAATCAGAGTCTGACCCAAAAGGTGCGATTAAACCAGATTGGTGGAATAAAAACTGGATACCCATTACAGGTGATGGAGCGGGCAACTTAATTTGCTTAGATATGTCTCCAGACAAAAATGGTACGGTTGGGCAAGTTATAGATTTTGATCATGAAACGGTTGAACGGACAGTACTAGCAGACAGTTTCAATGAATATATAAACGACTATTTATCTGATCTAAAATCAGGATTGTATGTATATCATGAAGAATATAATCAAATAATCTTGCTAGAAGATTTATAGACATAATGCAGTATTATCATTCGTTGTATTAAAAATGCCCCCCACTTTTTAAACGTTTTTTTTGATTATTTAACTAGATCGAGTCTAAAAAATCAAAAACGCGTAGCAGAAAACGCTTCAATAATATCTGCAAAATCTTTTAGCGTTTGATTCTTTTTATCCCCTTCAAACATTGCCGTAATTAACTTTGCTGAAATTGGCGATTGGGTTAAGCCCAAGTGCTGATGACCAAATACCATTCCAATGTGTGGATGCTTTGGGTGCAGGTCTATCACTGGCAATGAGTCAGGCGTTGTTGGTCGTCGCCCCATCCAAGTTGTTGGTTCTTGTTGATCTGCCCGCATATCTTTGATCAAACCATTCATATGTGTGTTTAATTGCAGATAACGTTTTTCGATTGGTTTTGACATCATTTTTGAAAACTCACCAAAGCCTGTCACTCTCATACCAGTACTTAAGGGCGTTAATACCAAATGGCGGTCTTCTGATTTTATTAGATGTTTAACTTTAACTGGGCTATCAGGATAAGTCAGGTGATAACCACGTTCTGGTACAAGAGGTATCTGTAAACCACAGTTTTTACCAGATTCATCAGTGATCTCTTCATAATTCAAGTGCGGTGCAAATACCGACTATTCCAGCACCTATGACGGCTATGCTACCTTTTTCAATTTGCTTGTTAATATTCACAGAACAATAGTTCCTAGATACTTTTTTGTCAGCATGGTTGGTAACGCTGTTGATAGCATAGTTGGAAGCTTTGTTGATAGCTTTTTTGATAGCATAGTTACTTGGATATTTAGGTATGAGATCTATTCAGTTCTTCATAAGCTAGAATTGCGGCGGCTAAATCTTCTCGTCCAGCACCAACTGATTTGAATAGAGTAATGGCAGAATCAGCGTTTGTTAATTGTGATCTACCCGTGTGCACTTTCTTGCTTAATTCTGAAAGTTCAGCAACGACATCTAAGGGATCAAAATTTCCAGCTGCAATTACTTGAGTCAAATCACCCGCTTCTGATAGGGCACCAGCCCGTGTATCGACAAATACCGAGGACTTTTGCACCGCTTCATCATCAGTTTCACGCATCGTTGGGGTAAATGCTCCGACTAAATCTAGATGTGTTCCCTCAGTGAGGTACTCACCTAAAATAATAGCCTCTGTAGACATCGTGGCGCAGCTAATGATATCGGCAGCGGCTGTCTGCTTTGGAAGATCCTTAGACGCACAAACTATGGCGTTCTTGCCTTTTGCGCGTAACTCATCAACCATCTTCTGAGCGGAGGACTGATTGCGACTCCACACCTGTATTTCTGTAATTGGTCGAACCACCTCATGCGCTTCAACTAATGACCGAGCGAGACGACCTGAACCTATCATCAGTAATTTGTGTGAATTTTCTCGAGATAAATAACGACTGGCTAACGCTGAAGCGGCGGCGGTTCTGCGTGCTGTGAGTTCGTCAGCATCTAGTTGCAGTAATGGCTGACCTGTTTTTGCACTGCTCAATAAATAACTACTGTTCAAGCCAGGTAAACCACGCGAATTATTACCCGGAAAAATAGCGACTTGTTTGACACCAAGGTATTTCCCTTCGATCCACGCAGGTTTTAGCAACAGAGAAGCACTTGGCTCATTCGGAACATTTAAATCGTGTTGATGACGTAAAGGCTCGATGACTTCAGAATCAAATATCACATCTATAGCATCGATTAACGCTAACCATGGGAGCTTATCTATAAGATCTTTGGTGTTGAGATAGGGGATTAAATTCATAATAATTGCACCATAATTCACAAATAACCAATTGATTATCGCTAGATTAACAACAATCGAATTAGAATATTAAAGAGGAATTATAGGTCATTAAAATGACACCCCCCTACTTTTTGATGACATTTGAAGGTAAATGATATTTGCGGGTAAGTAGCTAAGGTTCGAGCTGTTGAGGATTTATTATTTCAATTCAACTTCAACAAAATGGAACTCAAAATCATTAGGGTTAACAACATTATGTTCGATACCAGCGCCTTTAAAGTAGGATATCCCTGCACTTAAGTCTGCTAGATTTTCGACAATTGTTTCATCTTCTTTGCTTTCTAAGAGTAGTTGACCATCTAAACCTGGAACTACAATGTAGTCATGTCCATGTATATGCCAACCTGTTTCAGCCCCAGGTGCGAAGCGCCATTCGGTAATAATCACGCGATCATTTTCAAGTTGTTTAGTGGGAACTGCTTTAGGTCTATTACTGCTCATGATGATGAATGACTCCCTATTTGATTGAACTATGTCGATAAAATGATGTAAATAAAACTTTGTAAAACCATGTTGATTTCGTTATGCAGCTTACAAAACAATGTAGTTTTTAATATTGATGTTGCCGCTGCTAAAACTCTGGCTTTAGCTCTCGTCCTAATAATTCTTTTACTGCTTGCTCAGGTGCTAAGCCGCTATACAGAACTTTCTGTACGGCCTCACATATGGGCATTTCAACACCAGCGCGTTTGGCAAGTGTACTAATACTGTGCGAAGACTTTGCGCCTTCAACGGCTTGTCCTATTTCTTTAATAGCTTGGTCTAAATCAGCACCTTTACCAAGTGCCAACCCTAATCGTCGATTGCGTGACAGGTCATCGGTACACGTCAGGACTAAATCACCAACACCCGCCAAGCCCATAATAGTTTCTGTATTTGCACCCATACTATTTGCAAGACGTAATATCTCAGCCAAACCACGTGTAATAATGGCAGAACGTGCATTTGCACCAAAACCTAAGCCATCTGAAATACCTGCGGCAATCGCTAACACATTTTTGATTGCACCACCCAGTTCAACACCGATCACATCGGTACTGCTGTAAACACGATAGTTTCCACCTTGAAACGCTGCTGCAGTTCGAGTAGCGAGCTCTTCTGTAGATGCCGCGGCAGTCATTGCCGATGGTAAACCTTTAGCGACTTCTGTAGCAAAAGTAGGCCCTGAGACTAAACCATATGGAATATCATTACCCAATTCTTCGATTAATACTTCATGGAGGAGTTTTCCGCTTCCAACCTCCAAACCTTTAGTCGCCCATACAATACTGTGGTCTTGATGAAGATAAGGTTTAATCTGTTTGAGTAAGTCACGAAAGCCATGACTGGGGACAACGATCAATTGATCATCGGCATGCTTCATTGCAGTCTCAAGCGAATTTGTGCAATGCAGTGTATCGGGGAATTTTATGCCGGGGAGGTAACAGCTGTTTTCTCTTTGCTGTTCGTACTGTGCGATTTTATCTGGCTTATGCGCCCAAAGTAATACGTCAATGCCATTTCTGGCTAGCTGTAAGGCTAACGCAGTGCCCCAAGAGCCTGCTCCATAAACGGTCATCTTCTCGGGGCGCTGCGTATTTGACATATTATTCAATCACCTTGATTTTGCTTCTTGATCTTTTACATATATAAAAGATTAAGGAAAACTAAAATATTACGCTTTAGTTTCTTCATTATCATCTGTGCCAGCGCCAGCTTCAGCTTCTGCCATTTGCTGTTGTTGCTGCTCAGCTATATTTTTAGCATACAGTGCATCGAAGTTAATCGGCGAAAGATGCATTTCTGGGAAGCTACCTTTCGACACTAAGTTTGAAATAACTTCACGTGCGTAAGGGAACAACTGACCCGGACAATAACTAGCTAATAAATGATTCAGTTGATCAGCCTCGTAACCTTTAATGAGGAAAGCACCTGCTTGGATAGCTTCAACTAAAAATGCAGTCTTTCCATCTTTACCTTTAACCGTTACGTTGAGGTGTAACTCTACTTCGTAGTGGTCATCACCCAATACGTTAACCTGAGTATTTAGATTTAAGCTTGTGTCTGGCTCCCAGTCTTGAGTGAAAATAGCTGGGCTATTTGGCGCTTCGAATGAGATATCTTTAATGTAAACACGCTCAATTATAAATTGCTGGGCTGCTGCCGTTGTGTCTGCAGCTGCACCATTTGCCGCACCATTTGTTGATTTATTTTCTTCTGCCATGAGATTGCTTTCCTTATTTATGTACTTATTAATTTGGCTATTGCTTAGTTAGCTAAGCTAGGCCTAGTTTTTGATCTAATTCACCTTTGCTATCAAGTGCCGCGATATCGTCGTAGCCACCAAAAGGCTCATCATTAATAAAAATTTGCGGGACAGTGTTGCGTCCACTTTTTCGTTCCATTTCGTCCCAGAGTTCTCGATCCCCAGAAACAGATATCTCCGTAAAATCTACCTTTTTACTTTTCAATAGTTTTCGAGCAAGCATGCAAAAAGGACAAAAACGTGTGCCGTATAACACTACGTTTGTATGCGTATTGATGTCTACAGTCGTGTTAATTTCATCTACCATCGAAGATAACTATCTTTTAACTGTCGGTAAGTTTGCAGCTTCCCAAGCTAAAATACCGCCCGTTAAACTCGATACGTTCTCAAATCCTGCTTTTGTAATAGTATTACATGCTGAAGATGATCGAGTACCACTGCGGCAATACACTAGAACGGGCGCTTGTTTGTTTGTGCCCAAAAGTCCGATCCTGTCAGGTAACTGACCCAGAGTGATGTGTTGAGCATTACGGATAATGCCATCCTTGATCTCTTTGTCTTCGCGAACATCAACGATCACAGTGCTATCATCATTCATTAATTTGACGGCTTCATTGGTATTCACCATCTTAAATTTTCGTGTGAAGCGTCCTGTTTCTATTTTGATAATCATAGCTAATATGATTACAAGACCAATGAAATACAGAGGGTTTTCTACAACAAAATCAATATATTCTTGCATGGAAAAAATCTAGTTTGAATTAAAACGAGTAAGATAACCGTAGACGCACTTTGGGTAAAGCCCTATTAGCACTTTTAGTGCTATTTAAATCACTCGAATCGCAAGAAATTAACGATGAAGTTGAAGTATTTTTCATGTAAATCAGGGATCACTACAAAAGGTTTCCTGCATCATCACAATAAGCTTCAAGATCCTAACATCACCCACACGATAGAACACTCGATTCGCTTCCTTACGTGAAGCTAGAATCCCTTTGTCTTTTAGAATACCTAAATGCTGTGAGATATTACTTTGAGATGTGCCGACATACTTCACAATGTCCTGCACACTGAGTTCATTCTCTTTTAAAATACATAATATCTTTAAACGCAAAGGATGGGATATTGCCTTGAGAGCACGGGAGGCTGTTTCGACATCTTTTTCTTTGACCATTAAACTATTCATTAATGGGGAATTCTGGTCATCATCTTGTTCAATAGATAAAGTATCCATGTTTTTGCTATCCATTAAGTCTTAGTTATCTTGGGTTGCACTCACTTTTTTGCTCGTAAGTGCTATACGCTTCAACATTATAATGCAGTTTGACTTTTTATATCTGCAAAAGAGACATAATCCTGATGGCTTGTCTCTTTAATCAAGATTTCATGATTTTAGATTAATACGGAATCAAAAAGTCATATTTTCATAAATATTCGCATGATTGAGATGTTATTATATAAATCGGGCTATAACGAATAAAAGTAAACAAATGATTTCACAACATCTAAGACTCTCGATAATGGGCAGCAGAGCAAATACAACAATCCAAACTATGAGTAAAAACCTTAATATTGGCTTGTTCTCTATTATCTTACTCTCTATTTTGTTGTGCTTACCTCTGGCGTCTTATGCTGATAACTCTCCCGCACAGCAAAACAAACTACAGAAAAAAATATCTAAAGCGGATTCAAAGCTTAAAAGTTCTCGTTCAAAATCGAATAAACTCGGTAAAAATGTTCGCATCGCCGAAGACAAGCTGAATGATATTTCTAAAAAGCTCTTTAAAACTGAAGATCAAATCAATCGTTTAACCACCAAATTATCCAAATCCAATAAAGAACGCGGAAAATTATTAGTTAAAACGAATCAACAAAAAGATGCTTTGGCACAACAAATGCAGGCTTTATATACTGCAGGTAAGCAATCTCATTTGCGCTTGTTATTAAAGCAAGATGATCCATCTGATATTAGTCGTACGGTTAAGTATTTTGAATACATGAACCAACATAGGCTTAAGCGCATTGGTTTAATTAAAACCCGTTTGGATAAAATCGAAACTATCCAAAATCAGATCAATGAAGACTCAAAAACCTTAACAATCCTGCAAGAAAAGCAACGCGGGCGTAAGTCTTTATTAAAAAAAGCGGTTAAAAATAAAGAAAGAGCACACAGAAACCAAAAAAAGGTTGTTTATACACAAGAGCAACAGCTCGCTAAATTGCGAAAAGAGGAGTCACGCTTACAGGGAGTGATTCAACGTCTTGCTAAAAAACGACAACAGGAAGAAGTTAAACGTAAACAAGCTTTAGCTAGAGCAAAAGCACAAGATGCTAAAGAAGCACAACAGCGTAAAAAGCAGAGCCAACAAGCGAGTAAAAAGGCAAAACCGACAGTTAAAAAATCTGTTGCAAAAGCTAAACAGAAAAAAACCGTTGCAGCAGTACAAAGACGATATGTTCCTAACAAGCCATTCTCTACCTTACGTCGCAAGCTTTCTTGGCCAGTAAGAGGTAAGTTAACTCAAAAATTTGGTAGCTCACGAAATAGTAAGCAGCGCTGGAAAGGTGTCATTATTTCTGCGGCAGCAGGCACTCGTGTACATGCCATTGCGCGTGGCAAAGTAGAATTCAGTGGTCGTTTGCGCGGCTATGGCTATTTGGTCATTATCCGCCATGACAAAAACTACCGAAGTCTTTACGCCTACAATCGCGCTGTTTACAAAAAAGAGGGCCAAGTAGTTAAAGCTGGTGAAGTCATTGCCGCTGTCGGCAGTTCTGGCAGCCAATCAAACTCGGGCTTATATTTTGAAATTCGCAAGGGGACTGCACCTCAAAATCCTAAAAGATGGATCCGTTAGGTTCATTAGAAACCAAGACCAAAGCAATTATGATTAGTAATTCTGAATAACATTTATATTGCTTTTACGTTACTATCGAGTGACTTTTTAAAAAGGGAATTAGAAAGAGTATGTCTAATAGAAGATCCATCTTTTCAGGTGTTTTAGCTGGTGTGGTATTAGGTTTAATCGCCACAGTTAGTTTAGATGTCTTTGCTCTTAAGCCAAACAAAAGCACTCTGCCACTATCCCAACTAAAAAAATTCTCTGAAGTTTATGCGCGTATCAAAAACGATTACGTGGAAACGGTGGATGATAAAAAATTGATGACTGATGCCATTAGCGGCATGTTAAAAGGTCTAGACCCACACTCAGATTACCTAGATGAAGATAGCTTTAAACAACTTCGTGAAGGAACCTCGGGCGAATTTGGAGGTTTGGGTATTGAAGTCAGCCAAGAAAATGGCTTTATCAAAGTGATTGCTCCGATAGACGATACGCCCGCAAAAAAGTCGGGAGTTAAATCGGGTGATTTAATTATTCGCTTAGATGACAAATCCGTAAAAGATATGAGTTTAAGTGACGCTGTAAAAATGATGCGTGGCAAACCCGGTGAGCCAATTGAATTAGTGATTACACGTGATGGCAGAACGGCCCCCCTTAAAATAAAAATTATAAGAGCAATAATAAAAGTAAAAAGCGTTAAACAGCGCATGTTAGAAAAAGACTATGCTTATTTACGCATCTCTAGTTTTCAGAGTAAAACCAGTGCCAGCACTCGTGAAGCTATCGCAACACTCAAGAAAGAAAATAAATCAACCATTAAAGGCTTGGTATTAGATCTGCGCGATAATCCTGGTGGCGTTTTAACAGGAGCTGTTGAAGTATCAGATGTATTTCTAACTAGTGGCAATATCGTTTATACCGAAGGTCGAGTGGAAGACGCCGTAATGAGTTATGACGCCACACCAGATGATTTACTGGAAGGTGCACCATTAGTGGTATTGGTTAACCAAGGATCTGCATCAGCCTCTGAAATTGTGGCAGGCGCATTGCAAGATCACAAACGTGCACTTGTTCTGGGTGTGAAAACATTTGGTAAAGGCTCTGTTCAAACGGTTTTGCCCTTAGATGAAACTACGGGCCTTAAACTAACCACGGCGAGATATTTCACGCCGTCAGGTCGCTCCATTCAAGCCAAAGGCATAGAGCCTGACATTATCGTTGAAGATCTACAATTTAAGTCCAAAGGTGAATCTAAGGATGATATTGCTGCACTATCAGAAGCTGACTTGAGTGGACACTTGAGTAATCCGAATGGAGAAAGTAAGAAAGAGAGTAAAAACAAAGGTAATGTTGAGCCAGATAAATCAGATGATAGTGCTTCAATAGATAAAATAGGCTCAAGTAAAAAGAGCTTAGCTGAAGAAGATTATCAACTTTACGAAGCACTCAATATTCTCAAAAGCATGAACTTGGTTCGACTGATGAATCTGAAGAAAGGCTGATTATTACAGCCTTTTTAAGCTATAAATGACACCCCCCCACTTTTTGAACGTTTTTATTACTATTTAAAACGCAATTCAGTCTAAACATCGGTTAACACCACTCTATTTTACGGTAGAATCTCCGCCCATGAATATACGCACTCAACTAGATACAATTATCACTCAAGCTTTAGCAAATGTTGGCGCTAATGAAGCTCCAGCTGTTGTTAAAACATCTGCCCGACCTGAATTTGGCGACTATCAAGCCAACGGTATTATGGGTGCGGCTAAAAAGCTGAAAATGAATCCTCGCGAGCTCGCCACTAAAGTTGTCGCTGAGTTAGAAAATAATAGCGAAATTAGCCTTCTTGTTGAGAAATATGAAATTGCTGGCCCAGGCTTCATTAATATTCATCTGAAGAACAACTGGTTAGCAGATCAGGTAGAGCAAACCCTCAATAGCGATAATCTAGCTGTCAAGAAATCAAGCACACCTGAAACGGTTGTAATCGATTATTCAGCCCCCAATCTTGCCAAAGAAATGCATGTAGGTCATTTGCGTTCAACTATTATTGGCGATGCTATCTCAAGAGTTTTAGAGTTCTTAGGGCACAAGGTTATTCGCCAAAACCATGTAGGTGATTGGGGAACTCAGTTTGGCATGTTGCTCACTTATATGGGTGAGTTAAAGAAAGAAAACGCTGAACTAGAGATGCAACTATCCGATCTAGAAAAGTTCTATCAAGCTGCAAAAATTCGTTTTGATGAAGATGAGGCTTTTGCCACACAAGCGCGTGAAAACGTAGTTAAACTGCAAGCGGGAGATGCTGAATTCCTAAAGCTTTGGCAACAGTTTATTGATACGTCATTGAATCACTGTGATGAAATTTATCAAATACTCAACGTCAAACTAAAACGCGAAGATGTTGCGCCTGAAAGCCAATATAACGACGACCTTGCCAGTGTCATTACTGACTTAGACAAAGCAGGATTACTCAGTGAAGACCAAGGTGCGCAATGCGTATTTTTAGATGAATTTAAAGGCAAGGACGATTCGATCATTCCGATGATTGTACAAAAGTCCGATGGTGGTTATTTATATGCAACGACCGATCTTGCTGCACTTCGCTATCGTCATAATCAATTAGGTATGACACGTGGCTTATATTTAGTTGATGCACGTCAAAGCTTGCATCTCAAACAAGTCTACGTCGTTGGCAAAAAAGCGGGATTTTTACCTGAAACAACCAGCCTAGAGCATATGGCTTTTGGCACCATGATGGGTAAAGACGGCACGCCATTTAAGACTCGTACTGGAGGCACGGTGAAATTGATTGATTTACTCAATGAAGCCAAACTACGCGCCTTTGATTTAGTCACATCGAAAAACCCTGATCTTGATGAAGCAAGCCGCAGAGAAATCGCAAACACCGTAGGAATCGGTGCTGTTAAATACGCTGACTTAAGCAAAAACCGTACGTCAGATTATATTTTCAACTGGGATACCATGCTAAGTTTTGAAGGTAATACTGCGCCCTACTTGCAATACGCTTATGCCAGAATACAAAGTATTTTCAGAAAAGCAGGCGAGATAAACAGCGGCGCAGAAATAGTATTACAAGAACCGGCAGAGCGCTTGCTAGCAACCAAATTACTACAATTCTCTGAAGCAGTAGATGTTGTTGCCAAAGATGGTACGCCTAACTTCTTATGTAATTATTTGTTTGAATTATCAGGCAACTTCATGAGTTTTTATGAAGCCTGCCCGATTATGAAAGCAGATGAAGCAACTAAACAGAGCCGATTAAAATTGGCGCAACTCACAGCAAACACCTTGAAGACGGGATTAGATTTATTGGGAATTGACGTAATGGAAAGGATGTAGAAGGGCATTTTGATTAATAGAATGACAGTTCTGTTGATCACTTCTACGAAGCTTCGTCGGAGTATGAAAACACACCCCCCTACTTTTTGACCATTTAGTTAAGGAACCTCTGATTAAGTCGCTTATATTTAAACTCAGAATAAAACATAGTACTTAGAAAATTATTCTAAACAGAGAAATCTAGCTCTGTGCTTTCTACGGTTGTTACGACAGGCCCAAAGCTTGTTATATTAGTTAGCATCACATTATGATGAGCAATTACCTGCTGTGGTGATAATGCGCTATTTCCCGCAGATGTATGTGCATCGGAAACCAATGTAACTGGAAAACCCAGTGACAGTGCTTTTCGAATAGTCGTATCAACACAGAACTCAGTGTGCATTCCACAAACGACTATTTCTGTAACATTATGTTGCTTCAGAATCTCTAATAAATCAGTACGTAAAAAAGAATCAGGTGTTGTTTTTCGCACATACAAATCATTGGGTTCAGCGTCAAGCCCATTAGCTAATTGCCAAGCCTCAGTTTGGTATTCAAGAT
This sequence comes from uncultured Cocleimonas sp., assembly GCA_937929875.1. GTDB lineage: Bacteria > Pseudomonadota > Gammaproteobacteria > Thiotrichales > Thiotrichaceae > Cocleimonas. The sequence goes on from CALFUP010000057.1 coordinate 28,263, forward strand.
ATCCAGGTTCAGATTCGTGCTGGATAAAAATCACTGCTACCCCAGATTCACGTGCCTTGAGTGTTACTGAGTTGATTCTTCCAATTGTTCCAGAACAATCATAGGCTTCACCTGCCCCCTCACATAAACCTTGTTGAACATCGATAATTAATACTGCTGTTGTCATTTATTTTACCTTTTGGGTTTTAATTACAATCATGATGTAAAACTAAATCAATATGGAAAATGACACCCCCCACCTTTTTGATAATTTAATCGTAGCCAGTAACGCTTTATCTAGTAACTTCCAATTCATTGAAATCAATGAATATTAAGTTCCTTATAAGAACAATTTAAACCCTTCATGAGACGCTTCAAATCCCAACGACTCATAAAATCTTATGGCTTCAGTGCGGGTTTTATTAGAAGTAAGTTGCACAATATTACAGTGCTTTTGTTTCGCCCGTTGAATGGCCCATTTAAATAAATCAGTACCTAATCCTTTGCCACGATGGTCTGGATGAATTCGCACGCCTTCAATTAAACAACGCCATGAACCTTTATAGGTAAGATAAGGAATATAAGTTAGTTGCAGAATTCCGACTATCGATGCCTTTTCTACATTATCTGAGTCCAAAACAATCAGTTCATTATTTTTATCTGCATCGATTACCTCGAAAGCATCGAGATAGTTTTGGTTGATGGGTATAGAGGGATCTTCTCGGCTATTACCCAACTGATCATCGACTAACATTTGGATGATTTGCGGTAGATCTTCTTTAGTTGCTTGGCGATAATTGAGTTGCATAGTCTCTTGCCTTTTTAATAAGTACTTTATTCGATAATTTCTAGAATAACATCCTGAAAAAGTACACCCCCCCACTTTTTGAATATATTTATATACCTTCGCTTATCAGTAGCAATAAATAGTCATTATTTCTTATAAGCAATCTGGTTCTTATAATCAGTCCGTTTCTATTTCATATATAAAGTCTAAACCATAGTCCTCTACGGTTGTTTGAGCTTCTAAAGATAAAAATTTGTTTATTTTATATTCAATGGCAATTTTTTGCGTTTGCTCAAAAAGCCCAATTAAGTAACGAACATATAAGCGTGATCCTAAGCGTTTTCCCAGCGCAAGCTCACTGCTTTGTAGATCAGATCCCGTCACGATATTGACGTCATCAAGACCAAATGACGCGCCTATTTTTGAAATAATACTGCCATTTCCAGTAATACCTAAACCTCGGACTGCAGACAGCAATAGCGCACTTTCTTGACCAGATGCTGAAGATAAACTATTACCGGTGAGTAAATAACTTAGCGCTTCACTTTCTTCAATGAGTGGATCAGAAAATATCTTCGATTGTGTATTCAAGACATTCCCACCTAGATGGATTCCGACTATTTGTTTATCGATGGTTCTCGTCGCTCTGACATCAATGCCTATCAATTTTGGAGAACCATTGAATATTAATCGTCCATTATCTATTGCTAGATCTTGCCCATAAGCCTGAAATTGACCATCTTGAACACGTAATGAGCCATTAGCTGTGATTTCGTTTCGATTGTGACCTATTCTAATATCACCAGAAAGCTTTGCCTGTAAATCGAATGCATCCATTTTAACCTTGTCCCCCAACTGAATAAGAACATTAGGCCTGATTCTTACTGCGGTAACTTTCTCACCTGCCTTTGTTTCACCAATCACGAAGGTATCGTCTGATTCGTTTATACTTGTCTCAGGTATCGCTTTTAAACGAATATCAGCTTCAGGAATAACAATTTTGCCATCAATTTTAACGATGCTTGGGGTTAAGTTGATACTAATGTCTGGCGACATGAACGCGCGTACTTCATTACTATTCATAAACAGAATGTTTTTTCCGCTAATTTTTACATTTGCCTGCCACTTAGCAATATCCTTTAAATTCATATCTCCCGAGACGTTCAAGACTCCTTTTCCCATCAACATTTTTCCATTAATGATGGCTTTATTTGATTCATTTGCTTGGACTGTTAGGTTGATATTCGTTATTTCGGTTCCTGCTTCTGGCAATCTTAGGTAGCCATCGACAAGTTTTGCTCGTCCTTTAATTTGAGGCTTTGTTAATAGACCTGTGAAGGTTAATTGGCTGTTTAAAGCACCTCGTAAACCACGAGTACGCGGCACTAGATGTTGTGCAAAGTTGATATTTGGAACATCGAAATTGGCTACACCGTCTATAGTATGTTTGCCGTTTTCAGGAGATAGCTTAATTTTTGCTTTACTGTTTAAGCTACCTTTACCAATAATATGTGCCTTGGCTTCAGCATTAACTGTTCTGTTGTTTATTGTGGCTGAAATCTCAGCATCTTCATAACTAAAGGACTCTTCTTCTCCATCAGCATTTAAGAATGAAAAAGAGCTTTTAGGTAATCTAAATTTAATATTCCCTGTAGGTTTACCACCATTCTGTTTAATGTCATAGCTACCCTCTATATCACCATTTAGAGTCACCCCTTCGGGTAAGAACGGCTTAAGAAGTTTCAAAGGTGTTTTTTGTAAGGTGCCTTTCGCCTTTAAGCCTTCCGCTTTAGCATAACTAGCTGTTGAACATGAAACGGTTTTTTCGCTTTGGATACAGAAACTATCCGCACTAAAACTTTCCTTAGACAAGGATATCTTTGAAGGCTTCTGTAATTTCCAATCACCCGCTTGTGTATCGGCTAGCCTCAAAGTATTTAAAATGCCTGTCCAACGTTGGTTTTGCCAACCACCGTTTGCTTTGACATTTAATTTTCCTTCACTATGTTCGACGGATGCTAAAACAACATGATTTTCAATGGTGCCATTTAATTCAGCTTTCGCCGAATCAATTTCCTGATCTTCACTTTTGAGTTTACTTAAATCAGCCTTAATCTTGTAAAAACCATTATTTGTGCTTGCCGTTAGGTCACCAGAACGTAATGAGAAATTTTGGTACTTGAGGTTCTTAGCAGTACCTTTTGCATCAATAATCGGTTTTTCTATGGTTCCTTGGAGTTTTCCTTTGACTATTAGGCTACCTGCTAAATCTGGCATTATTTGCCCGAGATTTTTACCATCTATATCCCAAGTAAGATCAAAAGGACTACTCGCCCTTCCTGTAATCAAAAAATTGTTATTACCCACTTGGGTGTTTAATCGCTTAATAATCGGAACGTTTTCTACAATTTGTACTTCACCTTGTAACTTTACATCTCCACTGTTGAAACGCTGTTGCTTAAACGAAAGATTAGCACCCAATAAATTGGTAATGATGGTAGGAGAATTATAAGGGCCTTTTATGCTTCCCGTTCCAGTAACACGACCAGTAATATCAGGTGAAACTTCGGATAGCTTTTGAGCATTAACTTGGAGCGCTAAATCCAGAGGGTCACTGGCTAAACCAGTAAGATTGACACTGTTTGTACCGCTCTTAGCTAGCAGTGATTTTATTTGAATAAGCTTGTCATCAAGCCCTATTTCACCTACTAAGCTTATTGCTTCCTCACCTTGCTTAATATCATTGTAAACTAGTTTATTGGCATTAATTTCAAAAGTAGTTGATGGCTTCTTCAAAGTGCCTTTAAAAACACCACCGCCCTTTATACTACCAGCAATCAAAGGAGTGATTTGCTCAAGCTTTCTTGCATCGATATTCCAAACTAAATCGAAAGGCTCAGTTGCTTTGCCCTTAACTTGGACTAGATTTTCTCCTGTTTTAGCTATGATGTTTTTTATATTTAATTCACCGTCTTCTAAACCTACATCTGTTTCCAGGAATATCGTTTCCTTACTCTGTTTAATCTCCCCATATGCTAGATTTTTTAAACTTAATTTTGAAACGACTTGAGGTGCTTTATATTCTCCTTTAATAATCGCAGATCCTTTAATTTTACCTCCAAGCTCAGGTAAAATTTGCTTTAGGTTCTCGGCATTAATACTAACTTCCAGATTTAAAGGCTCGGTGACTGAACCAGAAGCGATAACAGTATTATCACCTAACTGTAAATTTACCTTTTCTGCTCTGGTTAAATCAGGTTTATTTACTATAAGACCATTTCCACTAATTTTTTGACCTTTAAAGTCCCCATCTAAAGAAATAATATTTACTTTATTCTCTAAGCGAGAATCAATATAGCTACCTTCATATCTGATTTTTGCATCAGCTGTAACTGGGTATTCAGGCAACAGTTTCTTACTATTTAATTCTCTAGCATCAACATCAAAAGCCAATCTGATTTCTGGATCCCAAAGGACATTTCCTTTGGCCTTAGCCTTACCGTGGATGCTCTCTACTTCAATGTATTTTAATGTCACATTTTTGTAGTCACCTTCACCTGTAGCAATTACCGTACCTTCACCTAATTCTTCTTGATTAAAAATCGAGTCACTTTCAAAGGTATAATTTGTTAGCGTTCCACCCAATAGAACCTTCCCCTCCAAATCACCTAAGAGTGGATGCTTAAAAGATACCTCACCACTGGTTTTCACCTCATGGGGTTGATTCATATTCAATGAACCATTAGCTACCTTAATTTTTAACGGTTGGTCTAATATTATCGGAGCGCCTTGCAAGCTCTCAAAGGTTAATCTCCCATCTTTAATAACCGCTTTATTAAGAACCATACCCTGAATTTGAAATAACAAAGATTGGAGATCAGGCTCTTTGCTTCCTGCTGTTTGGATAACGGGGACTTTTTTAATTATTTGCAGTGAATCAAGTTTTAATTGGTTAGCGTTTATATTTACAGGAAGACCGAAATCAGGGAGTTCAATGGGTTCATTTGAAGTTGTTGCGGGAATATCGCTTTCTTCTAAAACTATCGCTAATTGTCCGACAACTAATTTATCAGCATAGATTTTTTTATTTTCAAGGTCATAACTATCTATATTTACATGGATGTCTTTAAGGATGATACCGACGCTGTCATTCCATGCGAATTCGTCGACATGAAGCCCAGTTAAGATACTTCCAGATACCCCTTTAAGACTTAATTTATCAATAGAACCATCAGCTACATAGGCGATTGCTTTAGGTCCGATAGGTGTTAGAAGCAATAATACGAGGAGAAACAACCCCACCAACAAGAGCGACATTATCCAAAATAAAGGCGAGAAAACGTATTGATTAAGGTGTTGTCTCATAAGTCGGAGCCTATGCTCAAATATAATTTAGGCTGGCTAAAGTCATCGCTAGGAAAGCCTAAATCTATCCGTACTGGCCCAACAGGAGAACGCCAGCGAGCACCAAAACCCACGCCCACCTTTAGATCTGTATCCTTAAAATCATCAAAGGCATTGCCTGCATCTGCAAATACTGCAGCACTCCAACCATTTTTTATGGGATGTTGATATTCAAGGCTAAGGTCAATTAACTGCTTTCCACCTCTCACGCTCCCACTTGTATTGGTTTCTCCTAAGCTTTCATAATCATAACCTCTAACACTAAGACCTCCACCAGCAAAAAATCGTAAGCTCTTTGGTAAGCGATCAAAATCATGAACCAAGGTTGTTCCATAATTAAGACGCGACAATAGTTTCCCATCACCTAACTTCGTTACATATTTTCCTTGAGCTTTAAATTGCAAAACATTTTGATCACTTAAAGCATATTCTGATGCTGCATTTGCTGATAATTTAAAACGCCAACCCTTACTAGGAAAAATAAGATTATCAGCCTGAACTTTCTCGAAGCCCACCCCAAACAACAATAAAGTTGATCTAGTTTCATCATCTCCTTTAACCTGTGTTTTATCTTTTATCGCAGTTAAAGAGGTACTTCTTAACCAGCCATTATCTAATTTTCTTACAAGTCTCCCACCAAGAGAGAGGGCATGGCTTTCTACAGCGTCATTTGAATCTTCTTTAAATGTGATGCTATATACCAAACTTTCATCTTCAGGGTTATTTCTAGGATTGAACAACTGAATTGAAAGTTCTGGAAGTAACTCTGAATATTGCGCATTAATTTTTAACTGTTTGCCACTCTTTCCCAGATAACGCCGATTCATTTCTACACCTACACGCGCTCCTGTATCTGAGCCGTATCCCACTTTAAATTTATAAGCATTTCGTTTTTTTGATGTTAGCGCTATAGTCACTGGTACGCGTAAATCTACGGCTTGATTGTGCAATGCCTCTATTTTAATGTTTTTAAAGTAGCCACTGACTTGCAAAAGCTGCTGTTGTTTTATTAAGTCCTCAGCATTATAAAGTTTGCCTTCTTTAATAATTAGATATTTATTTACTGCCTTTTCAGAAAGAATTTCTTGTTCAATATTTACCTTGCCAAATCGATATCGTTTACCTGTATTTAATACCAAATCGATCCTTGCTTGATAGGACACTGGATCAATCCGAATGACCCGCTTTTCAAATTCAGCATCAAAATACCCTAATACCTGAGAAGCTTCCGATAACTTTGTTTTAAAATCAGAATAACTCTGATGATTTAACACATCCCCCACTTTATAGGGAAGCTCCGACAAAATAGTCTTAAACACTTTTTCTTCACGACCTGCTCCTAACACTTCTATATTTTGAGATACAACTTTAACAGGCAATCCAGGAGTAACTTTTAATCGTAAATTCCAACACTTATCTACAATCGACCCCCCCGATGTGAACTCAGCATCGTAATAGCCTAAGGCTCGTGTTGCTTTTCTTAGGTTCTTTTTTACCGTATTAAAAAACAGTTTTACATCGCCACGATCAGCATCACATTCCGGAATCGTTACTGGCATATGCAATTCGATATTTTTCTTCAAGTCATCTGGTACACCTGTTACATCGATCTTAGCTAATTTCAAGGGGGCTTGATTAATTTCAGCTTGCTTTGTAATTTCTGTAGTAGTTCTTTCATCTATTTCTGACTTTGCTGCTGTTGACTCTTCAGCAGTGACCGTACTTTCAATCTCTTTTTCGGTTGTAGATAAATTTGATGCATTCGTATTTTCGCTGCCAGTACTCTCTTCTGAGTTTGCCGGGCTTATTGAAAATAAGATTAAAAGGAAAATAAATAGATTAAAGTGTAAATAACGCATGATTATTGTTCAAAACTCCAACGTAATAATGCATCTTGGATTTTTGCACCACGTCCAGCTCCTGTTTTTTTACCATTATGTTGAATCACTATCACAAGCCGTTTTCCTTGGCGGTTTAACATATACCCTGCTATTGACGTTACAAAATCTAAAGTACCTGTTTTCATATGACTTCTCCCGCGCAAATCATCATTTCGAAAGCGGTTAACTAGAGTCCCATCAACACCAGGTAATGACATTGAAGCCATAAATTCAGGCATAAATGGATCTCTGAAAGCTGTTTCTAACAGTTCTCCCATTTGTTTAGCATTTATTTTTGCAACTCGAGAAAGACCTGATCCGTTCTCTAAACGTATTCCGTCCGTATTAATTCCATTAGTCTTAAGTATTTCCAAAACAGCGCTTCTGCCTTTAGCCCAAGTAGCAGGGGCATTGTATTTTTTTGCGCCTAAAGTCAGCAATAACTGTTTAGTCATGACGTTATTGCTCCATTTATTAATTAAACGCATTTGTTGTCCTAAAGTTGGAGAGCTATACACATGAAAAATTTCATCTAAAGCCGAAACTTTACCTAATTTTACACTTCCTTTTAATGTGCCTCTTAAATCCAACCAGAAATCTCGAAAAGCATTATAAACATGCATATAAGGCTTAGTGACACTTCGTAGAATAAAGTTCTGTTTGCACGCAGCAGCATATTTCCCTTTAATAGTTAAAGTTCCATCAGAACTTGTTCTAAACTTTGGTCGATAGTGAGATTTCCTACATTTGCCAGAAGTTAATTTAACTTCGTTTTTAAATTTAAAATTATCGATTTTAGGTAAAGAAGTAATACTTACTGAACCAGAAACTTTAGATTTTTTATTTTTTGATACTGCTTTTTTATCTATATTGGGTTTGAATAAAAAACGAGTTGCCTGAAAGTTAAACATTAGAGCAGAGGCTGGTGCGTTATAAACGCGATACCTTTTACCATCAAATGCAGCTGAATTATGTAATGGCAAATTAAAATAACTTTCATCAATTATGATATCACCATTAATCTGCTGTAAACCCTTATCCCTTAAGGTTTTAACTAGCTTCCAAAAATTTTCATAAACGAGAAAAGGGTCACCATAACCTTTTAACACTAAGTCGCCATCGAGAATTCCTTTATTTAACTCACCACGAAACCACACTTCAGTTCTCCAAGAAAAATTAGGACCCAATTCTTTCAATGCAGTATAGGTAGTTAACAACTTCATGGTTGAAGCAGGAGTTCGTAGCTTGTCTGCATTATGCTGCAGCATAGGCTTCGAATCATTTATATCG